>NZ_JAHUTS010000001.1:0-493233 GCF_019209835.1 Enterovibrio paralichthyis
GGAGGAGGCGATACATCATGTGTTGCCCATTAAGCGAGAAGAGCGAATATACCCGAGAGCCGTGAAGCCTAAGGCAAAGAAATACCCCAATAAAAAGAAAGCCAGTCAGCTTAACTGACTGGCATTACCTCATTGAAGGTGCCTTTATTTTTGGTACTTGTTACGGCGTTAAGCTTTTTTCTTTTCCCTGGGCTTAATCATGTTGATTTCACTGGTGTTGACTTTGTAGACACCGGTAGTGAAGTTTTGCAGCAGCGCAGTCAGGCGGTTTGCATGCTCGGTCATTTCAGCACTGGTGGCATCGAGAATATGCATGGACTGCGATGTGGTGTCGCAACTGAGGCTGATGTTGGAGACATTTGCCGCCAGCTCTTTTGACGCCGTGGATGTCTCCGACGCCGAGTTCACCATCTGCGCATTCACTTCGGAAATCGAGGAGATGTAACCGGCGATTGCCTCAATGGCAGAAACGGTTTCATGGCCTTTACTTGCCTGTTCGCGGGCATTTTTCTGGGATTGGTTCATCGCGCCAATGGCAGAGTTAATGCACGATTGCAGTTTCTCAATGGTCTGGCGGATTTCGCCTGTAGATTGTTCTGTCCGTGTTGCGAGGTTACGCACTTCATCTGCAACCACCGCAAACCCGCGTCCTTGTTCACCAGCGCGCGCGGCTTCAATGGCTGCATTCAACGCCAGCAAATTGGTCTGCTCCGCGATTTCGCTGATCACCGACAGCACAGAGCCTATTTCACCTGAAAGCTGACCCACTTCATTAATCACAGAAGCTGAGCTTTCAAGTTCATTGGCAATGTCATTGACTGATGCCATGGTGGCAGAGACAAAAGCGGTGCTTTCGTTGGATTTGCTCACGGCATCGTTCGCTAACTGACGGGCATGTTGGCTGCTCTGTTCCATATTGCTGGAAGTGGTTGCCAGCTCTTCCGCCATGGTGGCGATTTTCTGCGATTCATCCAGTTGGTCATCAATCTGGCAAAGGCTGGTCTTACTGTTTTCCTCCACCACTCTGGCACTGGCCGATACCTTGTTGGAGACATCGTTTATCTCACCCATTATCCGTTTGAGGGTCTCGGCGAGTTTGTTGATGGTGATCAGCAACAGCCCCATTTCGTCATTGGCTTTGTTGCCCACCTGGATTTCCAAGTTCCCGGCGGTCATTTTCAAGCTGGCTTCCACGGCCTGCTGCAATGGACGGGTAATGCTGAGCGAGATGGCGATACCAATCACTGCTGACAACAAAATTGCACCAATGGTGACAGAGATGAGGATGATATTGGCGTGATTTGTTTCCTTGTGGGATTGGGCTCTGGCAGCAACAACCGCGGTATCAACGTAGGTGGTCAGCTCATTCATTGCTGCGGAAAATGTGGCCGCAATATCCCGCATGGTGCTGAGTGCCGTTTTTTCTTTGGCGAGTGCCGCTTCATAAGCGGGTACAGCAATTTTGGCGATATCATCCAACGAACCATTGATTTTAGAGCCGTACCTCGCCTCTATTCGCTGGTAGTAAGATTCCTTTCGTTTGCCTTCTGCGTCATTAACCTGGTTTGCCGCTTTGTAAAGCTTGGTGTTGAGCTTTCCAAGAGCCTTCATTTCCTTGGCAAGCTTTGGGTCTTCGGGTTTGAACACCGCATTCCATTTTTCAAAATCACTGGTTTTAGTGTTCAGGTTTCCGGAAAACGGCAGTTGGAATTTGGCCGAATCGCGCAACCCACTGAGCCACTGCAAATACTGGATACGGTAAAGGTAGAGAAAGGATTTGATGTCGTAATAGGTGCCGTCGAATTCGAATGTGTATTTGGCTTTTTCATCGTGCGCGGCAAGCAAACGTTCGACAGCACTGTTGAGTTGGCTTTTCAAAGCATCGATGTCGGACACCAAAGCCGGTTTTTGATTCACAAAGGGAGATTGGGTCACTACCTTCAATTCGTTGTCGAAATCGGCAAACAATGCGTTGATTTCCCGCTTGGCAGCGTCATTATTTTTATATCTTTGAGCATATTCCGACGCATTGGATATGATCGATTGCAGCTCATTCGTTGCCACCAAGGTAGACATTTGAACCGGTACTTTTTCATCCAAGATCTTGGATGTACTGGTATTAATGCGGTCAAGCATAATCGCGCCGACTGCCCCGGCGATAACCACCAGGGCAGTGACGATGGAAAAGCTCAACACGATTCTCTGTTTTACTAGCACGCTAAGCCCCCTTTACAGTGCAAGTTTGTGTTGAACCTAAAGTTGCTTGATGTGCTCCATGACCTCGGTCACTTCGTCTTTTACCTGTTCAAGTAGGGCTTCGTCACCAGTCTGCTTGTACAGATCCAGCGCAATCACACTGGTGGCTGGGTGAACAACAGTATCCATGAGGCTAATGGCTTCGCCGTAGTGGTCATAGGCATCCAGGTCGATGCCATTTGCTGTAACAAATTCACCGTCGTGCCATTGTTCTTCAATCTCTTCGAGGGAGAGTGTCTGCATGTGGTCAGCATTTTTGGCTACCAGATTCATCAATGGTGCATCTTGGGGGGACGAAGTTGCCCTGGCCTGACAAGCTGCTTTACCCATGGTGACCAGTTGCTTGTTCTTGGCAATCAGGTCGTCAATATTGGGGTTGCCGGAAAGCGCACCTTGAACCACTTCCAACGCCAGAGCGTTGTACTTTTCCACATCCAGATCAGCAGCTTGGGAAGCCGCGCTGAAAGACAATGTTGCGGTGAGTGCCATTGCGTATACGGTCTGTTTGAACATGTTGTTCCGCTCCCATTTTCAGTATGGATTTGATGTTCGTCACAAGTTCAATATAGGTACGACTGACTCTTTTGTGAGATTTATTTTTGAGTGGAATATCAATTTCCGATGGTGGAAAAGTCTGGAAAAAGGTGTGATTCGACATGTTTCATTGGACGGAAACAACAAACCTCTAATGAGAACGAACGGTGGTTAAGAATTAAAAAATAGATAATAAACATGATGATATGAATCAGTCTGAAGGTGTTAGTGGTCAGAGAAGAAGGAGGTTTTCCGCTTGTCATTTCCAATGCAAAACTTCCCATGATTTAGAATAAACTAAAATTATGTCCTAACATTGACACAAAGGAAGTAAGGTAAATAAGGCTGAAAAGCATCAGTGAATAAACATTACAAACAATACTACAAGCGGTTTTTCATCTATTTTCTTGTCTTCGGCTTGTTGAACATCGCAGTCACCGGGTTCATCTTCACCAAGGACCTGGCACGGATCAGTGACAACGAAATCCAGCTCAATGCAGAAGCAGAATTTGCGCGGTTTGTGTCTGAGCTTTCACACTTCCTGGAATCATCTGCCCGCCAAGTCCATGCCCTAAAAGAGAGTGAGTCCGTGCAACGGCTCTTTGTAGACTCCTCTGTACATGAAGAACGCCATTTTGGCGAAGCGGTGCGTGTTTTACTTGCGGCCAGTGACGCTATTTATCAACTCAGACTGATCGGAAGTGACGGTAAGGAGTTGATGCGCGCGTTTAAAGACGACATTGAAAGTAAACAAGTGGCTTTTGCGAAAGCAAGTGCGTTGCAGGATAAAAGTAGCCGCTATTACTTTAGAAAAACGATCTTGCTGGAAGACAATGCGTTCTACTATTCGGATCTTGATCTAAATGTAGAGAATGGTGAGATAGAAACACCTCATAGGCCAACAATCAGAATATCAATGCCTGTGTATCATGATGAGCAGGTCGTCGGCGTTATTGTGGCAAATATTGCAGCGTTACATTTTCTCAATACTATTGCGGATACGCGTTTTTTTAATAACTATATTGTCGACGAAAATGGAAATATATTATTTGGCAACATGCCTGAATTTAATTGGTCGTCACAACTCAAAACCCATCACGGCATTGAGACGCTGGAAAAGCAGTCTGAGAACTTGGTTAATAGAGCGCCTGTTGTATATGAATTGGAGCCATATTTGGGAAGTGGCCAAAACCTAAAGTTATTTTCATACCCAACACTGAATATGTTAAGTGCGATAGAGAGTAGCCAGTACAGCAACGCACTCAACAGTTTCATATTTATTTTTACTGCATCCCTTATATTAGCAGTTTTTTTATCTCGTGTTCCGGCAAGAAATGCTTCGAAAGTGGCCATTATGGGGGGGGAGTTAAAAAGGAAAGCAGTAATCATAGACACACATGTTCCTATTATTGAAACAGATCATAAATTGAGAATTGTTGAAGCTAATATTGCGTACAATGATATTTTTGGTACGCACAATGATGATTTAGTGAACAAAGCCGTCAAAATTCGCCGGGAGGGCGAGCAGGTCGATTTGGCTGAGATAAAGGCGTGCATTGCGACGAATAACTACTGGTTGGGTGAATCACATGAAACAACCAAAGGCGGTGAAAGCCTATGGCTCGAAAAGCGTATCGTCCACAGATTTAGTCCCGATGGCGAGCATGTAGGCTTTACTGTGATTTGTACTGATATCACCGACAAGATGAAAGTCACGCAATTGGCGGAGCGTGATGCATTAACCAATATTTATAACCGACGAAAACTCAACAACAGTCTGCTGGATGAGAGTTCTCGCAGTCAGCGCTATCAGAGCACCTTCTGTGTGCTTATTTTTGATATTGATCACTTTAAACAAGTTAATGATCTACATGGATTCCCCCGTTCGTCAAACATCCGCTAGACTTTTGAAGATGGGTTTTGGACTGCCGCTCTACATTCGGCCTTTCACTGACTCACGTCATGGCCCTGATGACATTGCGCGGTTGCAGTGCCTAATTCGTTAGAAGGCATCAATGTGCCCGCCGCATTAACAGGCTCTCTGCAAATGGTCTTAACCTTTCCTCATCAGCTGCGTCTGCAATGACCCGGTTGGTGTGTTTCCCTGCGCCGCCTCTTACTCAGGCGGCGTAGTCTTGATACTCAGTTTGGTTATGTAACAGTGCCCAGATAATACGGGCGTTCTTGGCTGCCAAAGCGACAATAGCGCGGTTCATCCCTCGTCGTTCGAGAATGTTTCTTCCCCAGACGCTGAGCCTGTCTTGTTTATCGCCCAAGTTCGTAATGACAGCCCTCGCACCATGAACCAAAAGGGTTCGAAGGTATTTGTCACCGCGTTTACTGATACGCCCAAGCTTGGGTTTACCGCCGGTTGAATACTGTTTTGGAACCAATCCTAACCAGGCGGCAAAGTCTCTGCCGGAATCGAACTGTTCGCCTTTACCGATGGTAGCGATGATGGCTGTAGCCGTTTGCGGTCCAATGCCGCGCACGTTGAGAATGCGTTGTACATTGGGACTGGCTTTAGAAACCATATCAAAACACTGCTCGGTATCATCGATACGTTGATTGAGCGTTTGCAGGTGGTCAAAACAATCTGCCAAGACAGCACGGGCGATATCGGGTAAGGCATTGTCAGCGGCTTCGAGAATAAGTGGTACTTCGCGTTGTACAGCCGCGCGTCCCTTAGGGAAGATGATGCCGAACTCACTGAGCAAAGCACGGATGCGGTTGATGAGCGCGGTGCGCTCCTGAACCCAATGTTCCCGCATTCGGTGAATGGCCAGAATCGCCTGTCGTTCAGGGGATTTAACGGGAACAAATCGCGTGTTGGGGCGCTGAACGGCTTCACAGATAGCGACGGCATCATTGAGGTCATTCTTGCCTTTTGTTCGATAAGGGGCAACGTATTTAGCGGCCATGATGCGAGCCTCGTGGCCCAGCTTGGTAAATTCTCTTGCCCAATAATGCGCCCCAGAGCACGCTTCAATGCCTATACGCATGGCTGGCATATTTGCTAATGTAGTCAGCAATTTAGCGCGTGATACGGATTTATGAAGAATGACCTTTCCGCGGTCATCCACCACGTGAAGGGAAAAGTGGTGCTTGGCGAGGTCAACGCCACAAAAGAATTGAGAAGACATGGTTACCTCCGGTATTTGATGCAACACCTAAGTGTGGCAAATCCTCGTGAGGGGGAATCCATGTCATTCGTTATGGTCATGCCGCCGGTGACAGTGTTCTTATCGAATTTGCTCAGGTTATTAAGTCACATATCCGACAAAGCGATATTTTCGGACGATGGGGCGGTGAGGAGTTTTTACTGATTTGTCCGGAAACGGATATTAATGCCGCAGTTGCAGTTGGGGAGAAGTTGCGGAAAGTGGTAGAAATCTACGAGTTTTCTAATATTGATGGTCTGACAACCAGCATCGGAGTCGCTGAACACATCTCCAAAGAAGATGTAGAAAAGACAGTTCAGCGAGCGGATACTTCTCTGTACATTGCCAAAGAGCAGGGGCGAAATAGGGTGATCGCCAACGTCCAAATAGTCCAGTCGAGCTCTTCCAAATAAAAAAGCTAATTCGGGAAGAATTAGCCTTCTTAGTTTATATATAACCTTTAATGCGTAACAATATTGACTAAGTATACTCATTGAATATTATTCCTAACGCAGGTAACTCCCTTTACGGATTGTGTAAGAAACTGGTCGTGCACCTGATGGGATTTGCATTCATTGTATTCAGTAATACTTAATGATGGGACTCACACGCGGTGCGAGCTTGTTCATTTTTCTTCTTGAAGCGTAATCCCAATATCAGAAGAATTGACCATAGCAGCGTAACGCCTGACATATAAATAACCGGCGCAAACACGCTGAAGTCTTTTGGTGGTTGTACAACCAGTAAAGAAATAATCGAAAGCAGGGCGCAGAGAATCGTCATTTTGAGTGGTGACGTTCGGCCTTTCTTTTCCAGCGTGTTGATTCTCGAACGCCAAAGCAGCCAAGCGGGGATGGATGCAACGCCTACTACGAGAATAAACCCGAGTGTGTACAAGCTTTCGCTTAACAGTGTATCTATACCCATGGTTAATTGCCTTTAATAAACAAAGAGTTCAATGGTGGTTTCATCTAAAAAGAGGTTAGGGGTTAAAGTTTCCGCATATGCCTCTGCCTCTTTACGCAGTTCCTCTTGGCGTTCTTTGCTGATGAGGTCCCGTTTAACTGACTTACCCTCGCTATCCACAACGATTAACCCGAGCTCATCCGTTACTGACTCTTGTGTAAACACTTTACATTCGTCTCTGCCTTTATTCAGCACCTCGTGGACGACCGAGTAGTAGAAGGCTTTTTCTAGGTCATAGGGAAAGTCATCCCCTCCCAATTTATATGAAATACACAGTGCGCTGGCGGCAGAGGGAAAGCCTGTATCTAGTGACTTTTGCAACCAAGAAAACTCCTGCCCTTTTATACTGGGGCGTTGACTAAAGCCAATGCCCGATAACGAAGGAGCAAAGCCTTTTTTCGCGGCTCTGTGCATATAGTTAAATTCATATTGACTAAACTTCCCAAATTTCCCCATGTATTGGTAATAGGCGCCATAGGTATTTTGTTCCAAACCAGCTTCCAGCAACTCGTGATAGCGAAATAGTCGGTAAAAAGGAATGTACTCCCACCAAGGTTGGCTGACTTTGGTGATGGCAAATTGAGCTTTAGCACTTCCTTGCTCAGCAAGGACTTCCCATCCCTCCAGGGCTTTGGCTTTCCATGCTTTATCACAAGGCCACCCTAAATAACTGCAGGGATTTCCATCTCTAGGGACTAACATGTACATGGCCCAGGGGTCACCCATTTCAGCAGCTTGTAAAAAGGTATCGCCCGCCTGAAAGCGCTCGCCCGTTTCCCATTGGGTAACGCCCAGCCAGAAAGTCGCATAGGCATCGCCCTTTTCTGATTGGGCCAGAAACAAGCTACGCGCCTCTTGGAACTCACCTTTGTTGTAAGTTGCAATTCCGAGGGCAGTTTCGTCATTGGCTAATGGCGATGTAGATATAGCTAACAGGGCGGTGAAGAAGAGATTTTTAATGTGATTACACACGGCGGTATCCATCAGTACGTTTCACTGACTATATTCTTTCGCGCGGCTTTCTTCCTAATACGTGTGATCAATATCAAAAGGAGTGACCACAGCAGCGTAACGCCTGACATATAAATAACCGGCGCAAACACGCTGAAGTCTTTTGGTGGTTGTACAACCAGTAAAGAAATAATTGAAAGCAGGGCGCAGAGAGCCGTCATTTTGAGTGGTGACGTTCGGCCTTTCTTTTCCAGTGTGTTGATTCTCGAGCGCCAAAGTAGCCACGCGGGGATGGCAGCAACCCCTACAACAAGAAGAAAACCTAATGTATACAGGCTTTCGCTTAGAAGTGTATCGAGACCCATAATCAATCGCCTTTAGTAAACAAACAGTTCAATGGTGGTTTCATCTAAAAAGAGGTTAGGGGTTAAGGTCTCTGCATAAGCTTCTGCCTCTTTACGCAGTTCCTCTTGGCGTTCTTTGCTGATGAGGTCCCTAGATATCCAGTCGTCGCCGCTTTCATTCTCGATAAATCCACCATATTCATCTTTCAGATACTCAAATGTTGGGACATCGCATTTGTCACTTCCTTTACTCAGCGCTTCATGAATAACTGAGTAGTAAAATGCTGCTTCTAGATTAATTGGAACGTTTTCACGACCAAACCAGTTAGCACTGCAAAGCGCCATGGCGGCAGAGGGAAGTCCCTCCTCCAATGACTTAAGAAGCCAAGAAAGCTCTTGGCCTTTTATGCTGGGATACTCACTGTTACCAATACCAGACATCAATGGGGCGTACCCCTTTTTTGCTGATCTCAGCATGTAATCAAATTCATATTGACTGAACTTCCCAAATTTCCCTATATAGCGGTAATAGGCGCCATAGGTATTTTGCTCCATACCGGTTTCCAACAGGTCGTGATACCGAAAAAGCCGGTAAAACGGGATGTATTCCCACCAAGGTTGACTAACTTTGGTGATGGCAAATTGAGCTTTAGCACTTCCTTGCTCAGCAAGGACTTCCCATCCCTCCAGGGCTTTGGCTTTCCATGCTTTATCACAAGGCCAACCTAAATAGCGGCAGGGGTTCCCGTCTCTGGGGACTAACATGTACATGGCCCATGGGTCGCCCATTTCTGCTGCACGTAAAAAGGTGTCACCTGCTTGAAAGCGCTCGCCGGTTTCCCATTGGGTAACGCCCAGCCAGAATGTCGCGTAGGCATCGCCCTTTTCTGATTGGGCCAGAAACAGGCTACGCGCCTCTTGGAACTCACCTTTGTTGTAAGTTGCAATTCCGAGGGCAGTTTCGTCATTGGCTAATGGCGATGTAGATATAGCTAACAGGGCGGTGAAGAAGAGATTTTTAATGTGATTACACACGGCGGTATCCATCAGTACGTTTCACTGACTATATTCTTTCGCGCGGCTTTCTTCCTAATACGTGTGATCAATATCAAAAGGAGTGACCACAGCAGCGTAACGCCTGACATATAAATAACCGGCGCAAACACGCTGAAGTCTTTTGGTGGTTGTACAACCAATAAAGAAATAATCGAAAGCAGGGTGCAGAGGGTCGTCATTTTGAGTGGTGACGTTCTGCCTTTCTTTTCCAGCATGTTGAGTTTTGAGCGCCATAGCAGCCATGCGGGTATAGAGGCAACCCCTACAACAAGAAGAAAACCTAATGTATACAGGCTTTCGCTTAGAAGTGTATCGAGACCCATAATCAATCGCCTTTAGTAAACAAACAGTTCAATGGTGGTTTCATCTAAAAAGAGGTTAGGGGTTAAGGTCTCTGCATAAGCTTCTGCCTCTTTACGCAGTTCCTCTTGGCGTTCTTCGCTGATGAGGTCTTTCGCAACCCATTCGCCATTGTCATCCTCTATAAAACCACCATATTCATCTTTCAGGAACTCATATGTAGTGACTTCGCACTTGTCTCTACCTTTGTTCAGTACCTCGTGAACCACTGAGTAGTAAAAGGCTTTTTCAAGGTCGACAGGAAAACCCTCCCATCCCAATTTATAATCGAGGCACAGGGATTTGGCGGTGCTGGGAAAACCGGTATCCAATGATTTTTGTAACCAAGCCAATTCCTGCCCTTTGATGCTAGGGTGTTTACTATAGCCAATCGCTGCAATAAAAGAGGCTTCGCCGTTCTCTGCCGCCCTGTGTATATAGCGAAAGTCATATTGACTGCGATTTCCGAATTTGCGCATGTATTTGTGATAGGCACCATAGGTATTTTGCTCCATGCCGGTTTCCAGCAGTTCGTGATACCGAATTAGCCGGTAAAACGGAATGTATTCCCACCAAGGTTGGCTGACTTTGGTGATGGCAAACTGGGCTTTTGCGTCCCCTTGCTCGGCAAGGATCTCCCACCCCTCTATGGCTTTTTCTTTCCATGATATATCACAAGGCCATCCTAGGTACCGGCAGGGGTTCCCATCTCTGGGGACTAACATGTACATGGCCCAAGGGTCGCCCATTTCTGCAGCGCGTAAAAATGTGTCGCCCGCTTGAAAGCGCTCTCCGGTTTCCCATTGGGTAACGCCCAGCCAGAATGTCGCGTAGGCATCGCCCTTTTTTGATTGCGCTAGAAAGAGCCTACGCGCCTCATGGAACTCACCTTTGTTATATGTGGCTATGCCATCGTTTGTACCGTTGTTAGCCGACACACATGCAGAGAAGACCAGTAAAGCTGTACACAAGATTATTTGTTGAGTATTAAACACGACGATATCCTCTTGCTATAGCGTCTTGAATCGACTTCTTATCTGAAGCTGGAATCGCTAAATACATGACCTCTTCACCAGAAGGTATCAATTGTGATTTTTTAAATAGTGGCGTAAGCTCCATTAATCGAGGAAGGCGCTCACGGAATGCTGTCCATTGGTCTTCAATTTGCTTTCTGTAAGAGGTTTTTGTGTAAGTATCTGAATAATAATCATCCTTTGAAGCCAGCTCAAAAAAGTGGCGCAATGCCACAATGTTCTTCGCATACTGCTCCCATTTTGTTTTGACCTGCTCATGAGGCTTTTTCATCCCAACCCGTTGCATGGCATTTTCGAATTTTCTCATTTGCTGAGTTGAAGGCTTTTTCTTTGCCCCCGCTCCTAACCATTCCAAAATTTGATTAATGGCCGTCAACTGCGCAATGTTATTTCGTGCCGCTTTTTCTCCATCGCCAAAAAGATCGATGGTGGGGAACGGGTTGTAATGAATGAGAACATCAAACAATTTTGCCAGGGTTTCGGCTGTCATGTTTGTTATCCAATTTTGGTTGAGTTTCTGGTTTTCTTGTGAGTTGATGAATGCGGCGACGTAGTAGGCGTTTTTCTTGTCGGATGCTTCGCTTTCTAACTTACTGATGATATTGAATGGTAGTAGTAGAACTTGTGAAATAGTGAGTCCAAAGGAAACTGCTACCGTGAGTATGGTATTAAAAGCTCCAAAAGCATCTTCGCCGTTTTCATCTTCAAGGAAGAACTCAAAGCGGTGGAAGTTTGGTAATTCGGTAATTTGGAGTAATGCAGCAAAAAAATCATCAGCGGCAAGGACGTTTAATTCTGTGGAAAACTTGCCACCCACCCCTAGTCCTTTGGTCATGCCCATGTCAGTCACAAAGATAAATTTTCCATTATGGAATGAGCACTGAAAAATCGCTTTATAACCGACGCCTAATGTGCCTCGTACCCCGACCCCGGTTTTAAACAAATTGACGGGCTTTTCAGACTGAGGTGCAGTCCAGTCAAAATAGCAATTGACCTTGCCACCAACCTCTAAGCCTGCAAAAGCGGAAGCTTCTGTTCTAACACCTGCTGCTATCTTGGCCGGTTCGTTATCTTGTATTATCGTCGCACGCTGGTTTCGCACCTCATTAAAATCAGTGGTTTGGTCAAAACTACCACGTACGCCGATTTCACCATTTGCCATATTGCCAATGTGGATGTTGGACGCGACTTGTACACTTGCGGAAAGAATGCCATGCACTCTTCCTTCGATACCTAACTCGCCTTTACCAAGTGTTTTGCGAATCGATTCGCGTTTTTTTGATTTATATTGAATGTCCAGAGGAATAGGCAGTTTGCTACTAAAACCTAAAGATGCGCTCGCCAAATCAAAACCTGCTTTAACCTCTCCGCTCAATTGAACATGATCTTTACTGAAGGTATTTTCCTGTGCCGTAAATAGCTCTGCACTGTTCACGAAGCGGGCAAACTGAGCACCCGAATGTATCTGGGTATGACCAGGTAGCCCAAAGACTTCATTATCAATGACATTTCCATGCCAAGGGAAAATGATTTCATTAGGGATATCAGTCAGTTTTGAATAATGTGTGCCCCGATAACTGAGGTTTCCTATTGATGTTTCCGATGCAAATTTGTTTCCCGCAGCTCCGCTTCCTATGCCACCACTTGGGGTATCGACGTTGAGCGGCTTAATGCAAGAGGCAAGGTTATTTTCAAATGCAGGGTGATTTGATCTTAGGTAGAGTACAGTTTGGTGAGCAGAAGATAATGCGCATTCTACGATAGATAGGGTGTTTAGGCCTGCTGAAGCGAAAATCTGACTGTCAAGGTTCTCTGGCTCCCATGAATATTCATCCCAAAGCAGCACACGTGTAGTATTTGTCCACTCTGGCATTCCGCCACTGAAAGTGATGTCACTATTTGTGTAGGCCAAATACGGTGAAGCCGTTTTAGACTCAGCAATGGCTTTGAGCATTTCACTGCGCTTTTGCAACAGCATGGCAAAGTTGAGGAGTTGGCGAACGTATTTAACATAGGCCTCGTGTTCGCCAAGCTTCTCGGAAAAGTCTCGCAAACGCTTTGCCACTTCTTTAATGAGGAAAAGATGAAGCGCATACATAGGGTAATACCCTAACGCATCAGTAAAGCTATGGATGTTGTCGAGTTTTTTCAGTGACTTTACGAACAGTTCGATGCTCGGATTGCTTTCTTCAACAAACTCAATTTCTGCTTTAACATCTTTCCAGCCAAGAAACAGTTCGTCTTCGCTCAGACACTGTTCTTTAAGTAACGCACCAGCCTGATTTAGGTCGTGTATGGCCTTGAAGAAATCACGATATTTAATACCTTGATTGCCTAAATAGCCTCTTACATTCCATTTTTTATTGTGTGCTTTTTGTATGTGTTGATGCGCGGCATTTCGCCAATGGTCATAAATATCATGAACTTTTTCTAGATCTAATATCTGACTATTTTCTTTAATTGTTTGAGACGTTAAATAATCGGAGATACCCATCTCATTTTTCTGTTCTATGACTTTCTTAATACTTTCGTACACTTCTGAGTCTCGTTCAGAGGAATAATACCCCTTATCGGTGAAAGCAAAAGTATGCCCGCTTTGTTCTCCTTCTTTAATTTTTGTTCTTTTTGCAATGCGTGTGGCTTGTTTTTCAAAGTCCCTAATCGCTTTCTCGAGCGATTTGATAGTGTCCGCTTTTAATATACGGTACTTTGCTATCCGCTCATCTTCTAGCTGTTCAAGGGCTTGACTGTACGAGATAGTAACACTTCCCCAATGCCCGCCTGGCACATGGATTTTCTCTTTCCCTACAATTTGTTGCTTCTTTTCTTCGAACTCAACTTCTATTTTTCTAACTTTCTGCGAGATGTCTCCTAAACCTATATCCGCATTATCAGCGGGCAGCAGAATGTTATCTCCACTCTTGGTTAACTGAAGGTGCTCCAAAAGCGCGCGTTTGTAGTGCGTTCCGCTATCAGGCTTGTCGAGATTCAAAAACATCTCATGTGCAATGGCGTTGAAGGGATCGAGAACCCCTAGTCCGTTCAATCCTTTGATAAGTTCATCTTTACTCTTCCCGCTAAGCGCCGTTTTGCATATGTCATCTTCGGCCTTCACTGAGTCTACGGCTTCTTGAGTTAATAAGAGCACTTGCTGTTTCTTACTGCTCGGATGTTCAGGAATGAATAATGAATCCACAAATTTTTGCGTTTTACAGGTTAACTCAGCGACGTTTTTTTTCGGAAGTTGTGGTGTAGGCTCCCTTGTTTCAGTGCTGGTATCAGGCAAAGAGGGAACATTGAGCGTGTTCCCATCATAAATTAAATCGATATTTTTGATTTGCTGAGAATTAAGGCTCAGCAGTGTATCAATGTTCGTATTAAATTGTATGGCGAGAGCTGATAACGTGTCTCCCGACTTAATCCTATAGCTTTGTGTCATTGAAAAATGGCCTCTACAAGCTGGTTATTTAAGACTAAATCCGTATCAGTGAATGCAACGTTTATACTGGGGTTTTCATAACGCGTTAATGTTCTTGATATGGTTCCACTGGCGCTGGTGATAGCGGCATTAGCTGCGCCCAATAAAGTGCTCTTAGCCTCGTCGTCTAGATTTTTCATTAAAAAAGACAATGTATTGGGCGAATAGAAGCGTAAGAGGAATAGCCGACCGTCTTCTGAGCGGACGGTGATGAGTTTTTGTATGGTATCGATAATGTCTGATTTGGAAGTGGCAAACTCAAATTCAAATAAAACAGCACTGCTTGCCCAAAGCGGATCGGTTTGCCATTGCTCCCATATTGAATCGTTTGGGGTCACAGTTATGCAAGCCGGGCTGTTTTGTTGTTGAACTTGCCAATCTGTCCTTGCATACAAAAACGACCAGTGATTGCCATGTATAGTTGCTGTTGAAAAGGCATCGGTTACACGAAGTGAATCAACAACTAAGACGTACTGAGGAAGACTTTCAGCCATTGTTACACTCGCAATTTGGCTTGGAACATTGTCCATTCCCGCGTTTTTGACAAATCTCCATCATGGGTATGTCTTTCTCCGCAATTAAAGGAAGCAAACTCGTCATAGTCGGTGCTTGAAGAGCTAACAGTTGCTCCGATGGTCCATTGGGGGATGTAACCCCACCAGGTAACATCGCTATTACCCCGCCATATCCAGACCCTGAACCTGCACTTCCTCCCGAGTTCAAATTGATCGCAGTCCCTGAAACATGCACACCCGCGGGGTCTAGCTTTAAAAAACCTGACGCGGTTTTAATGGTGATTTCCGTGCCGGCTTCAACAATGACTTTATCGCCAGCCTTATGGTGGATCTCTGTACCTGCTTCAAGTAGATATTTCTTGCCTTGTTTTACGTGCATTGAGCCATCAATGGAAAGGGTGATATCACCTTTTACGTGGCTGTTCGCATTTCCATCCACGGTTAAATGGTCATCCACTTTAATGTGCTGAAAGCGCTCGTTGTCGACCGTCAGGTGGGCATCATGCTTGATGTGGTCTTTGCGGTCGTTTTGCACCAGCAGGTTCATGTCCTTCTGGGCATGGAGATAGATTTCTTCTGCACCGCTCTGGTCTTCAAAACGCAGTTCGTTAAAGCCTTCACCCTGATGGGACTCAGTTCTGAGCACCGTGCGGGTTTTGTTTTCCGGCAACGGGTAGGGTGGCACATTGGTGGCGTGATAGGTTCTGCCCGTCACAATCGGCTGGTCCGGGTCGCCTTCCAGGAAGGATACAATCACCTCATGGCCAATGCGGGGAATGGCCATCATGCCATACTGCCCGCCGGCCCAACCTTGCGAGACCCGCACCCAGCAGCTTGACGCGTCATCACTGCTGCCATAGCGGTCCCACGGAAACTGGACCTTCACCCGTCCGTGTTCATCACAGAAGATTTCCTCGCCTTCTGGGCCGGTCACTATCGCCATTTGCGGCCCTTGCACCACAGGGCGAGGCTGGGGTTTGGGTCGCCACGGCCTGTGCGCCGGAATGACGGAAAAGGTATTGTGGAAGGTGGTCATGCCCGCGCGGCCAGCTTCTTCGAGTGCTTGCGGCTGGGTGCCTTCAAGATGGGCAGACACCACGACCCAGTCACGGTTGGTGGCCTCATCGGCATGCTCGGTGAGGTCAAACAGCAGTCCGGGTTGAATCTGAGGGACATTACTTTGCGCAGTGGCAGTGATGGCATCACTGCGCAGGTGCTCTAACCGGTATTGGGTGAAAGGCTTACCGGCGGCATCACTTTTAAAACGGCCAGGATAATCAAAGTGCTCATAGTCACTGCGTTGAAAGTCCATCTCGTGACCGGCCTGGTCCTGCAAAAAGGCGTAGGCTGGCTTTTTAAAACTGTAATCCTTGAGCTGGACCGACGAAGGCCTAGCCTGCACCGAATAGTGCCACTGGCGGACAAAAGGCTCAGAAGCCATCCCGCCGCTGTTGACGTTATAGGGAATGACCAGCCCGGAATGGGACAGGGTCTGGGTATCGTCCGAGAACAACACCGTGTGCTTTCCCTGTCCGTGGATAAAGGTATAGAAAATGCCTTCTTCCGCGGCAATGCGCTCAAGGAACTGTAAATCGGTCTCCCGGTACTGGACACAGTACTCACGGGGCAGTGGGTTTCCGGACAGGGCAAAGGCATAGTCATCAATGCCCATTTCCTGGAGCAAGATACTCATGATGTCTGGCACCGTCATCTGCTGGAAAATACGGCTGTTGTGGCGTAAAGAAAGCCGGGAAAGGGCAGGAACCATCTCCAGGGCATAACGGGTGTGATGGAACCCGGTATCGCCACGGGTAAAGCGGCGGACAATGCCGTGAAAACGCTGTTGGAGGACACCGTCCTGCCAGAGCATCAGGGAAACGGGGCGGTCGACCGTGTCCATCTCAGAGAACGCCTCATTGCGGCTCGCCAGACTGACCTGAAAAGAGAAAGGGGCAGAGAGGTGCGCCTCCCCTTGAAAATCGACCACCGCAAAGGCCTCGTCCGGTAAGCCTTCCACCGAGAGAGTAAATTGCAGACTGCTATCTGTAGCCATGAACACGCCCTAACCAACATCACCACACAACCAGAGAGAACCTCTGACGACAAAACCCGCCTAAGGGCGGGTGAGTGAGCAATGGCCCAACAGGGTCTGTTGAGCCATTAACCGGGAAGCCTTAAGCCTCAATCGGGGCACGCCAGTCGTCCGCGCCAGAGGTACCGGCCACAGTGTGCTCCCAGTCAATCTTGCGGTAAGCCACAGAGACGGTCACCAGTTGGGTAAACTCTTTCTTGGTCAGGTCCTGGCAGTGTGGCATCTGGCAATCGATGTCGATGATGGTGGCATCGGTCAGGATGGTAGAGAAGAAGTGCTCCTGCTTACCTTCGACAGAGGTGCGGTACCACTTGAGTTCAACACGCGGCAGCATCTCACCGGAAGCCAGTGCGTTGTACATCAGAGGAACGGCTTTGTTCAGTGCCACAGTGAACTTGAACGGCTTGTGGACACGCTGACCGGAAGGCTGGCCGCTTTGTGGGTCAGTCGGGACGGTCACGATGTGGTCAAACGCCTGAACCAGCATCTGGTCTTCGTGGCCTTCGACATAGATGTTGCCGACAGAATCGGCGGTGAAGGCACCGGCGGTGATGTTGCCCTGGGTTTTGCCTTCAATGGCGATATAACATGGAGTTGGCATTGCGTATTCCTTACCTGATAGTTGAATGTTGTCAGGGGAATGAGGGAGCAAAGGGCATGCCATTCTGTATTGTTATTAAAAACAAGATGTTAGTTAGTGAGTTAGCGAGTAATAGCAAGGGATTGCTTGGGGGCTGGGCGAAAAGTTGCTTGGCGGGCAAGTTTTGGCTAATGAATATTTTTTTAAAAGGATGGATAAGAATTTGTAGCGAGGAGCATTTTCTTATCTATCTAAAACAAAAGCGCCAGCGAAATGATCCGCTGACGCTGTAACTATTTAGGCAATTTCCTTGGGCCTATACGGATATTTCACCCGAATATCACCTACGTCTAAAAGGGTGCGGCCTTGGCCGTAATCAATGCGATCCAGTATCTCGTTGTAGTGGTTAAGTTCATCGCTCGGTTTCGCCCATTGGGATTCTGGAATGGGTTTACTCCATGCAACCACTTCCTCAAAGGTTTCGGCGTTTTGTTTCATTTTTTTGGTTTCATGGTTGATGCGCCAGATCCCCAGCCAGGTGCCATTGATAGCCCACCAGAAATGGCGCCAGAAACCGAACTCTTGCTCATCAATATCATAAGCTTCACAGTGCTGTTGCTTCAGCCCTTTGTAGGTCAAAGGTGAGGGCTCTCCAATGTTCTCCGGACCGTCTTCCATATAGGTGCGGATCATCTCCCACAAACTGGCGGCGTGTACTTTGGAGATAGCACCTGTTTGCAGAGTCCCCCAGAAGTAGCCGTGTTTTTCATCGCTGTTGATACCAATTAGCAAGGAAGCTGTGGTGAATACACCTCCGGTTGTCATGGCGCTGCTCTGGCCAACCATGGCACAGACACTTTCCCAAGGGAAAAAGCGGTACTCGGTACATTTTTTCTCTTTGTTCCAGCGGGAAAACATCACTTCACGGCGCTGGCGGTGAAAACGTACAGGCAGAGTTTGTGTGAGCATTTTTCGGGCGTGGATATGTACACTGTAAATAATAAGCCATATCCCCAGCATGGGTAGAACAAATAATCCAACTCCTCCAATTGTCTGCATGGGGTCTAACACATCGACCCAAACATCGTTGATTTTCTGCTCTCGGTAAAAGGTATTAATAAATCCCATAACACCTCCATCACTCCAGAGAAGATAGATGGGGGTACCAAGACTCATTAGGAACATGGCAAATAGTTGCTGAGTCTGGAAAATCATTCCACCTGCACCACCCACTTCAATGTAACTCTCGGTCTTCTTGACCAAAATGTCATGGGTTTCAAGTGGTGCGATGTTGGTGTGCACAGGAACTGGGCTCAGAACCAAACTGCTGCCAAAGATTTTGTCGGTCAGTTGGCCGGCGAAAAAAGGGAAATTGTGCGGAGTCATAAAGTTCCCTCTGTGTTTCGGATAGGAAGTAGAGCCAATTCCAGGGCTTCTCTGCGGGCCAATTGATCGTCGTCCTTTTCTAACTGTTCGGCTATATAGAGGTTATGGGTGTTCAATTTTCTCGAGATTATCTGGTTGTTGAAGGTTTATGGTAAAACTAGTGATAAGAAGCCAATCATCAATTTTTTAGGCTTTAACGCATGAAAGCTCGTTTAATTACCCACATGCTCCAAATGATTTTTTAATGCCTATTCTTCTTCAAAAATTCTTAATTTGACTTTTTCCGATATTCTAATGCATCAGTGACAATTACCAGTGTCGAGGTTTTTTCTTTCTCTAATTTTGTCTCATCAATCGAAAAAGACACTCTTTGAAGTGGAATGTTTAGTTCTTCAGCTTTATAGAACGGACTGATTGCATCTTTTATTTTTGAAAGTTGGCAAAAGGTAATGCATTCTATAAATCAATATAAAACAAGATGTTAGTTGATTATTTTGCGAGTAATAGCAAGGGATTGCTTGGGGGCTGGGCGAAAAGTTGCTTGGCGGGCAAGTTTTGTCTAATGAATATTTTTTGAAAAGGATGGATAAGAATCTGTAGCAATTATCATTTTCTTATCTATCTAAAACAAAAGCGCCAGCGAAATGATCCGCTGGCGCTTTAACTATTTAGGCAATTTCTTTGGGCCTATATGGATATTTCACCCGAATATCCCCCACGTCTAGTAAGGTGCGACCTTGGCCGTAATCAATGCGATCCAATATCTCGTTGTAGTGGTTAAGCTCATCGCTCGGTTTCGCCCATTGGGATTCTGGAATGGGTTTACTCCATGCAACCACTTCCTCAAAGGTTTCGGCGTTTTGTTTCATTTTTTTGGTTTCATGGTTGATGCGCCAAATCCCAAGCCAGGTGCCGTTAATAGCCCACCAGAAATGGCGCCAGAAACCGAACTCTTGCTCATCAATGTCATAAGCTTCACAGTGTTGTTTCTTCAGCCCTTTGTAGGTCAAGGGCGAGGGCTCGCCAATGTATTCCGGGCCGTCTTCCATATAGGTGCGGATCATCTCCCACAAACTGGCGGCGTGCACTTTGGAGATAGCACCCGTTTGCAGAGTACCCCAGAAATAACCGTGCTTTTCATCGCTGTTGATACCAATTAGCAGGGAAGCGGTGGTGAATACACCTCCGGTTGTCATGGCGCTGCTCTGGCCAGCCATGGCACAGACACTTTCCCAAGGGAAAAAGCGGTATTCAGTGCATTTTTTCTCTTTGTTCCAGCGGGAAAACATGACCTCACGGCGCTGGCGGTGAAAACGTACAGGTAGGGTTTGGGTTAGCATTTTTCGGGCGTGGACATGTACTCTGTATAGTAGGAGCCATATTCCTAGCAAGGGTAGAAAAAAAACCCCAACGCCAATAAAAATCAGCCAAGGGTCTAATTGTGTAACCCAGATGTCGTCAATGAATCGCTTTTGGTAAAAAGCACCGATAAACCCTAATACGCCGCCATAACTCCAAAGTAAATAGATTGGGACTCCAAGGCTCATTAAAAACAGCATCCACATTTGCTGCGTCTGAAAAATCATGCCACCGGCACCACCAATATCTATGTAACTCTCTGTTTTATCGACTAAAATGTCATGTGATTCCAGTGGCGCGATATTGGTGTGCACAGGAACTGGACTCAGAACCAGACTGCTGCCAAAGGTTTTGTCGGTTAATTGTCCGGCGGAAAAAGGGAAATTGTGCGGAGTCATAACGATCCCTCTGTGTTTCGGATAGGAAGTAGAGCCAATTCCAGGGCTTCTCTGCGGGCCAATTGATCGTCGTCCTTTTCTAACTGTTCGGCTATATAGAGGTTATGGGTGTTCAATTTTCTCGAGATTATCTGGTTGTTGAAGGTTTATGGTAAAACTAGTGATAAGAAGCCAATCATCAATTTTTTAGGCTTTAACGCATGAAAGCTCGTTTAATTACCCACATGCTCCAAATGATTTTTTAATGCCTATTCTTCTTCAAAAATTCTTAATTTGACTTTTTCCGATATTCTAATGCATCAGTGACAATTACCAGTGTCGAGGTTTTTTCTTTCTCTAATTTTGTCTCATCAATCGAAAAAGACACTCTTTGAAGTGGAATGTTTAGTTCTTCAGCTTTATAGAACGGACTGATTGCATCTTTTATTTTTGAAAGTTGGCAAAAGGTAATGCATTCTATAAATCAATATAAAACAAGATGTTAGTTGATTATTTTGCGAGTAATAGCAAGGGATTGCTTGGGGGTTGAGCGAAAAGTTGCTCGGTAGGCAAGTTTTGGCTAATAACACAATCAGGGCAGAGAGTTATAAAAGCCTTCTATTTTTGAAGCCACTGCATAGGTACATAAAGAGGGACTTTTCAGAATTTGCTATCCGTCCGCTAGCCTGAGTTAATTTTGCCTTCGGAGAGTTAGTAAACAAAAGGCTAATCCCCTCAAGAATTAGCCTTTCATCATTCAATGCCCACTCGCCTTCGGCGTGTTGCTGCTGGGGCGGATTTTAATCAAACCTTCGATGATCGTGATTGCCAGTCCCAGCCAGATCAGGCCAAAGCTCACCGTTTTCACGCTGTCAAATGCTTCGCCGAACAATGCTACGGCAAGGACAAACTGCAATGATGGCTCGATGTATTGCATCAGGCCGACCATCGACATCTTCGCGTACTTAACGGCTTCAGAGAAAAAGAACAATGGCAGCAGTGTTACTGGCGCTGCGCCAAGGTAAAGCAACAGCGTCGACATATCACCCGAAACGGCAACGCTGGTTCCCGTCGCCATTTTATATGCCATATAACCAGCAGCGATGGGGAACAACACAATGGCCTCTACTAACAAACTGGTAATAGCATCGTATTTTACGTAGCGTTTGCACCAGCCATAAAGGGCGAAAAATACCGCCATTAGCATGGCTGCGACAGGTACTTCACCGTATTGCCAGATTTGATAGCCCAATCCTAGGGTGCCAAAAAAGACTGCGGCTTTCTGACCCAGACTCAGCTTTTCTTTAAAGGCAACCACGCCCAATGCAATAACCAAAAGCGGATTGATAAAGAAGCCCAGGCTGGCATCCAAAACACGGTCATTGGTCATCGCCCAGGTAAATGCGCTCCAAGAAATACACATCATGACAGACGCCAGTCCCGCAAACAGGAAGGAGCGTTTGTCGGCCATTAGGCTTTTCCAGTTTGGCGCTTCAGCTTTCCGGCACTGGAGGATCAGTAATAAAAATGGCACAGAGGCAGCAATGCGCAGTGCCAACAGCTCGTCCATGGCTGCATTGGGAAGAAATTGGTAGTACAGCGGCATCGCGCCCCAGAACAGGAACGCAACTGCTGCCATCACGTTACCAAAACGTGTTGGGTTCATGGATTTACCTGAGTGAAAAATGGACGAAGGAATGGCGATTGTATAGCGGGATCGCCGTTTGTAAAGTGACAAAGGATAGGTATTTAGGGGTTTTTAGTTTGACGGGGGTGATAAAGTCGATAAGTGCGACTTTTTTAGTCTTGTTTTGATTTTAAATATTTATAAAACAATAATATAAGTAACTTTCGTGTATTTGAAATTAATTATCAACACGGTGGTCTTTGGTTGGGATGGCTGTTGTTAACTAACTGTTTCGTTAGTTATGCACGTATATGTTTCTATGATGTTATAAATGCGATTCATTCATCGAGGCTTGCGCTTAAGTAAAGGTATGTTTTAAATACATCAAGATGCTTGGTAACTGGCGGAATTTACTTTATGTTGCCCAAAACAGACTTACTTTAAATGACCGCTGATGCAAACACTCAAACAGATCGTGCTTAACTACTTTGATGAACTCAACTATCGTCTGGTTCCAGCATCGGACGAACATTATCACGCCACACAAAACCGAACCGGACTGCGGGTAGAGCTGGATTTTTCGCTACTGGGTCAAGGGCGACTTCCGCAGTGCCAACGTTTCGATAAAGACAAAAAGCTGTTTTTTATGACAGTCAGTGACGCTGAAACCATCGGCTTCGATATCTTAGAAGACTTCGTGCTTGGGCTGGACGAACATTGCTCATTGGCGATACTGGAAGAAGAATTCTTTGAACACACCATGAAGGAAATCTGGATGTTTCTTTCCAATGATCCGCGGGACCGCGATGTGTTCAAAGAAAGCCGATTTTATAAAGCGTAATTCCTCGGTTATCCATTCAACAACGACGCAAGTCTTACTATGTGAAATACACTAAAAACGCCATGATGAAGGGTATTGCAACCGCGACGATGAACGCAGACATAAAGTAGTGGGTTATGGCCAGTTTTATCGTGTATTCACTGTTTGTAACCACGTTAAGCAGTAACAGGGCAGGAAAGAACACGATAAAGCCTGGCCATAAAGTAAGCACATAGGTTTGCAAATCCCACGTTGTTGGCAAACCACTCTCCAATAAACCGCTCAATGGCATTTGGTTAATGGCAGCGTAGGTGAAAAACAGGTTGAGAGGATTAGCCAGTGCCAATCCTGCCGTCCATTTGAGATTTGCTAGCCTCTGATGCATTTCGTTATCTTCAATTAAATGTATCTGTGTCTGTTAAGTGCTCAAGCATGCCACTCGCACCGGCACCCTTACACAAACGTGCACACTGGTCATAGATCTTGCTGTCACTGCCATCGTCATCCACAGCCTGAGCCAACCAGTTCCCCATGGTGTTGTTGGCCAAGTCCATCTTACACGCGTCCCACTGCTGCGGGTCATTTGGATTCAGGGTAGAGAACAGTTCCAAACCGTCACCAAGAACCAAAGATGCCAATGAACCGTTATGAGCCGTCATCATGCAGCTGGCAAAGCAATGCTGGAATGCGTTTCCGGGGCCATTTGTTCCACTCGAACTGTTTGGATGGTTGAGCGCATCCTGGAATATATCGATTGGATTCTTAAACAAGCCCAGTGGATCTGTGTAGGTGACAGGGTTTTGTCCAGCGTATTGGTAGACATTCAGGCCACCGTATATATGCAGCGGATCAACCGTGAGATATTGACCGAGCAGCGGTGAGTAATAACGGTGGAAGTTGTAGTGCAAACCCGACTCAATATCGAAGTATTGCCCCGGAAAACGCAGGTTGAACTGCACTGTTCTACCGTCATTGTCTGCATCAGAGTTAGCAACCTCCGAACCAAATGGTTCGCCACTCCAAGTCCAAACGATTTCTCCACGGGTATCGGTCAGTGCTACTGGCGTATGAAGATGGTCTGTCCAAACGTGGTATAACTCGATGGAATCAGCCGATTTCACAACGAAAGCAACTGGGATATCCGCGATCCACAGATACTCGCGCCAGATATTTTCATTTACATCAAATTCAGAAATCAGTTGGTTGGATTCATTGTAGAAATAATGAATTTCGCCAACGCCTTTCTTCACAACACGCTGGTTTAGCCCGTTGTATGTATAAACCGTTGTTCCCGATTCGTTGGTCACAGACTTCAAGCGCCCACTTGAGGTGTAAGCGTATTGGTTGTCACGGTCAGAAAGGATGTTTCCTGATGCATCGTACTGAATAGCAAATGGGGTTTCACCTTCTTTCGACACGCCGGTTACCCGGTTAGAAGAGGGCTGAACCTCATAGTCAGTTTGTTTGCCATTGGCACGGGTCGCCAAGCGAGTGCCACCAGTGGTGTAGGCATAATCAAACGACGCAAAGTTGACTGTAGCGGCGGTGAGGCGTTGTTGTTCATCAAATTCATAAGAACTTGAACCATTCGGGTCGTGATAACCGACAACATTTAAATCGCTGTCATGGTCGTATTTACGCAGACCGAATGGAAGGCTCACCTCATGGATGACACCACGGCTGTTTCGATTGGCAAACCACGGTGTGCCATTCGACCATTGCCAACTGACGGGTTTTCCATCGATGTTTGTCTGGATATTGCTGGCTACCTCCTGACCATTGAACGTCAATGATGTCAGTTGCCCATTGATGTACTGATAGGCGATTTCGCTGCCAGATGGGTAGGTGATAGCGGTATTTTTACCACTTTGCCACTGGTAGCGGGTCGCGTATTGGTGATCGCCAATGGACTGGTGTTTGTGCTCGACGAACCCGTTTTGATCGTAGTGGTACTGAGTCATACCGCTGGCGTCAGTGATTTGTTTTACTGAACGGGTTTGACCGAAGTAATCAAAAGAGACATCAAAATCTGAGTATTGGATACCCGTCATTCGACCTAATGCATCATACCGATAGTGTTGTGTCGCGCCGTTGGCTTCCGTTGCAGAATCAATCTGGCCCGTTGCTGTGTAGTTGAAATGCGTAGCGCCGGCGTCAGGATTTGCAATAGAGAGCGGGGCGCCGAGAGCATCTCGGGACATAGTTGTTAACACACCGCCAGTGTCGGAAACAGACGCCAGATAGCCAAACGGATCATAGGCTTTCGAAATGACCTGGTTATCAGGCAAAACGGTATGAATCAATTGGCCTTTATTGTCATATTCGTAGCGGGTCACCTTACCATCAGGCGCGACGATGGCGATTTGGTTACCGGCTGCGTCGTATGCATATTGAGTGACAAAACCCTGGTGGTCAGTGTATTGGGTGATCTGACCAAATGCGTTGTACTGGAACTGCTGTGTCCGCAACGTCTGATGTCCAAACTCAGTGCTTGGCATTGGTAATGGCAAAGCATCCGGAACGGCATCAATGTCAGGAGCAATTATTGGCGGATCCATTGGAGGAACGCCAATCAACAGCCAAGCGCTGCCTGCTAGCTCGCTCGGCTCGTCCCATCTATTCCAATATTTGGCGGCATAGAGTTTTCGGTCATGCAGCACAATATCATCGGTAAAATAGATCTGGCTGCGTATCCATCCCGGATACCCTTCTTCCGGGCGGGGTGGAACCTCAGGAAGCGGTTTTTCAGGAAGTTGGACGACAAACTTCCAGTTGTCGGAAGTCGTTGGTTTGACTCCGGCGTCTGTCCAATACTTGGCTTTGTAGTGAGCATTGTTAAAGGTGACACAAGTTCCGCCCGTGTAGATGACGTCGCCAATCCATTCAGGACAGTTCGTTTCTGGTGGCTCGACAGGAGGATCAACCGGAGGGTCTGTCGGGTCTGATTGCAATTCCCAAACCGCAGAATTTTTCGGTACTTCTCCTTGTGTCCACCATTTTGCTTTGTATTCGTTGCCTTCAAAGCTCACGCAGAGCCCAGCGGAATACGCCTTGTTTGACTCCCATGGTGGGCATGAATCAACAGGTGGTTCAACGGGCGGCTCGACCGGAGGCTCAACCGGTGGTTCAACAGGCGGCTCTACGGGTGGCTCCACTGGCGGTTCTACCGGCGGGTCGACAGGCCCATCCTGAGCTAACCAGACCGTTGATTTTCCAGGGATGTCACCTTGCGTCCACCACTTTGCAACGTAGGTTTCGTTGAGGTGCGTGACACAAGAGTTGGCGGAATAGGCTGCTTTTGGCGACCAAACAGGGCACTGTTCACCGGTATCTTTGGTCTCCCATGAACTGCTGGTGGAAGGATTTTCACCTTTGTTCCACCATTTGGCGGTGTACTCGGTATTTTCAAACGTCGCACATTGTCCTGTGGTGTACACGCTTTCGCTATTCCAGGCGTCACAGTTGGATTGTGCATAGATATTTTGGGCGACAAGGGCAGACAGAATCGCCAAGGCGCGAGTAGATGATTTTCTAAAGTTCATAACTAATCACCAGAATTTAATTCAATAATGCAGAAGGCGCGGCAGGATCTCGTTGGGTAACTTTTAAAATGTTTCCCTTGCTATCCAATTCATAGGTTATTTCCCGTCCAGTTGTATCAGTGACGCCGACAAGTCTGTCTGCGATATCGTACATATAAGTCACTGTGTTACCGCCTGGTTCAATAACCTGGGTTAAATTTCCTGCTTTATCGTAGTGATAATGAGTGACCAGCGTTCCTTTTTGAGATGTTGTTATGCGGCCTTTTTTATCAAAAGAACGAATTTCAACTTGTCCTGTAGGATAAATAATCTGTTGTGGGTGACCAAACTCATTGTAATCTGAGTATTCGGTTTTCTGATTGAAACTGTTTGTCTCGGAAATCAATTCACCATTACTGTTATATGTGTACTGGATCGTCCCCGCATGGCTTGAGGAATGTTCGGTAACCTGGCCAAAATCGTTATAGCTATAGGACTCGCTTCTCGAAATGGAATCGGAGTTTTCAGTGACCTTTTTCAGTTGTCCATTTGGGAAATATTCATAGTGGATATTGCGTGTTCCATCTGAGATATATACTGGATTCGGAAGGGTGGTATGCCATTCAATTCTCTGAAGACCTTTAACCGATTCTATCTGAGTGATTAAATCTCTCTCATTGTAGCTAAAGTGGGAACGATTACCTTTCGCATCGGTAGAGACTTTAACATTGCCATCATTATCAAATTGAAGGTGTTTTTCCGTGTATTGACAGTGACCTTCTCTGCATGGCAAAGAAATTGAGTAAACTTTCGCTACGCCATTTTGGTCTGTGAATTTGTACTCTTTCCGATAACCGAGAGCATCGGTCATTGTGGCTTTTGAACCGTCTTCTGCGTAAGAGATCTGGGTTAAATTGACACCATCAGCATAAGAAGAAGAGACGGCACGGTCGTTCTCATATTTCCATATGCGGGACAACTGGCCATTTTCGTTATAAATACCTGTCAGGTATTTTGAAGCATATTCGTAACGTCGCGTACTCCCATCTCGGTAAGTGACGGTCTCAATTTGCGGGCGGATGCTGGAGTCGAAGGTAAATGTCGCAATAGCTTCAGGCTTGGCAAGATATGGAGAGACGAGATCAACACGTTTTAAAGCGCCATTAAACTCACGATCATAAGAAAAGTTAAACCCTAAATTGGATCGATTTGCGTCACGGACGGTTTGAAGTTGACCTGTACGTGAATAGGTGAAAATAATACGCTCACTGCCTTTATAGACTTGCTCTAAAACCTTACCTTTCCCATTAAAAATGTATTCATTTCCATCGGGGAATACAACGATATGCTTGTCATTTTCTCTGTATGCATATGCACCATTAACTTCATTACCGATAAAGTTACCTGACTCTGCATTCAGCGTAAATGTATATGCTTTTCCATCGCCTAAATACAGATACAAGTTATTTGTATCGATTAGCGTATAGATATTGTAGTTATCACTCCATCCGGCTCTATTGTTGAAGCGTGTTAGTGTGCCCTTGATACTGTTGTAGTATCTGACATACTTAATAAGTGGTGCAGTTGCATGGCTGAAGTCTTCTTCACGTTGGAATTTGTTGCCATTGCTGATATTGATAGGGTTTCCACACATTGGCGATATATTGGTGAGGGATTCACACTCGTCCTCTTCGCCCAACTCTTTTTCTTCATCCGGTGTTTTTGGCTCTATCTTCTTCGCGACATGATGCCAAATTGCTCCGTCTTTATATCGGGTTTCGCAAACATGCTCCGAACCAGGGAATAAATCACTTTCTCCTTTTCTCAGATATCGCCACACGCCGGTATATTCGTTTGGGGTGTATGTTTCAAAATCACCGTCATCCCATCTTACCCAAAAGGTACCTACAGAACCGAGTGTAGAGCACAAGTTCACAATGCTGGGATCATCTAGCCGCTCATAACACATAGCTATACCTGCACCACCATGGGAGCATGTACTGAACCATCCTCCCGGTACTTCAGAACGTGTCGTTGTGCTTAAGGCTTGGTTGTCCAGCTTTTCGATGGATGCACTGTTTGCGGGTAGAACTTTACTGAAAACGTCACCTTCCTGTATGGCATAGGCATGACTGCTCAATATGACTGCATTGACTGCAAGTAGGAATTTATACACTTCTAAGACTCCAAAAATAAATGCCGCGGCATATTACGCTTTGCTTTCTCCTTATATTCGCGCGGGTTTTTATGGAGTCGATTGGACTCTCTAATTTGAGCCTTAATCAAATTATCAGTTACATGTGACTATATTCCCGGCCGCATAAATGATGTATGGCACAAGGAATAATTGAAGCAGATGCAGAAAATTGACTGATGAATTTCCGATATATCACATTCAAAATGTGAAACAGAAGTTAATCAACGAGGTGGGATATTGGGGAGATATTGTCACTGAAGATAGCGCTATCAATAGCGTTGTATTAAAAGAGAAGGGGAGGGTTTTGGGATCCTCCCTGTTATTTGGCTATGGTAACTGAGCGATTTGCTCCGCCATATCAATCAACCTGCCAAGGATTCGCTCTCCATCTGCGCGCAGGCCGTTGTGCTCGTATTCATTGGTTATCCAGGCGCGGCTGTTGGCGACGCCTATGAGGGTTTCCCTTGAATAGTCCATTTCCACGTACATGTCTTCTGCATAAACGGCACAGGCGACAGGCACCCTGTTAGTGGTCAGCTTTGCCGGGTCATAAAGTGCTGGCCAGTCTTTCTTGGCAGCCAGGATTTCTGCTGCCGATCGCAGTGGCAACAGGCTTTTCATTTGGTCAAACATCCATGGGTATACCATTTCGCCGGTAAACAGGAATGGGTTGCCCGGGGTGTAATTGAACTGGGTGAACTCTGTGTTGCGAACTCGGTGTGCCGACCAGTTTGATGCCTCGCCCTGGTTATAGATGGGCTCATGCAAAAACGCATAGATAGGGTTGGTCTGGTAGCTCTGTTCCATCAACATCGCCTGCAGAAACGCCGTGTTCAGAACTTTACCACATGCGGTTTCGACGAACGCATCTTCAAGCAGGTAATACATAGGTAAATTGGCACCGCTACGGCCAAGGTTGATACCGATTTGCTGAAACTGTTCGACGGTGAATTTCTGTCCGTTCGGCAGTTTCACATCGTTGCTGCGCAGGTAATCAGCAATCTCGATGCAACGTTGTTGCGCAGATGGAAACTGGGCGAAGAATGCGGCGTTTTTATCGAGAACACGTTGATAGGTTGCCCGGTACACATCGTCTGCAGGCCGTGTCAGTGAGGGCACACCGCCGGTGATGTATGCCCGGCTTAATCCTTCAGGGAAAAAGGAAAGGTAGGTGAGGGCGCAGAAACCACCAAAGCTCTGGCCGAGAATGGCCCACTTTTCGACGCCAAGCTGCTCACGGATCGCCTCCGCATCGCGGACAATATTGTCCGCGCGGAAATGGCTGATGTATTCAGCTTGCTGTTCCGGATCCATATGGCTGAGAGTTTGGGTGGTCAAGGGTGAGCTAAGGCCGGTGCCCCGCTGATCAAGCAAGAGTACCCGGTATTGTTTCAGTGCACGCTTCAGCCAGCCCAAACCTGAATCTGGACGTGGTGATGGAAATCCAGGGCCGCCTTGAAAGTAAACCAGCCAGGGCAATTCAGTATTGTCTTTGTCGATGTCGACGACTTCCCGGGCGAAAACCGTCAGTGACTTTCCTTGTGGCTGACGGTAATCCAGTGGCAGTTTAAAGTGATGCTGACGGTAACTGACGCCATTGTCGATAAACGCATTTTGCATGGCTTTTTCCTTGTTATAACTATCCTGACCATTCTGGGTCACCGGGATATAGCAATGACACGTTACTGCACGGTTGGAGAAGTTTGGGTTGAACTGGCTTCGGTGAGTTCTGAAGTCAGGATCAGTTTAGCGAGTGTTTCGTAAGCAAGCTCACTGACACCTTCACGAAATTTGATCCCTAGCTGCAAACCGTCTCCATTAATAACTGCAGATTTGACATCCCCTTCAAATTCTACCGGCGTATTGAATAATCCATTAATAGTGAACCTGACTGTTTCACCCGCATCAATAAATTGGTGGTTCGAGAGGCGAATGGCACATCCACCCAACGAAAAGTTGATGAGTTTCGCCAGCGTGTTGCGCTCATCAATATCCAGATGAATGATGCGAGACACATTAAAGCGTGGATATTCACGCATACGGTGGATACTGACAGACGGCGGCAGGGCGATAGCAATCATCTTTTCCGGACGGTGAAGAACACTCAATATGTGGGATTTGAGCGCAAAAATTTCGCCGTAACGTGATGATGTTAATCCCCGGATAACGACCTGCATGCCGGCCGGTTCAGCCAGAAGTTTGGTGAGCTCCGGGTCGCACGGGGTTTCCAGCAGAATGTACTTTTTGTCCCTGTATCCAATAAGGCGCGTCGCACCACCAAACGCTTTGATTTGATCAGCGTAACGAAGCTCAAACGTCAGTGTTGCGCCTATCGGAAGCGTGGGCAGGAAAGTGGCCGTAGAGAGAATGTTGGTGGTTTTCATGTTCTGGAAAGAAAAGTTGTTTTTATTATTGTTGCAGTGCCGATTTTCGTGTGAGTTCACAGCATAAAATCAAGAGTCGAAGTGATAGAGTAATCGAAAGCTCAGATTTGACAAAAATATTTTGCAACTCAGTACATTAACTGAGCTGTTGGGCGAACTTACGAGCTGATTTTGCGATCTGTATCTCTAGTGTGGGTCGCGATCTATTTTGCAGGTGCCTTGTTGGCAGGGTTCACAGCGCATTTTGCCTGTCAGCAGGTAGGAAATACGGTAACGGTTGCGAGCGAAAAAGAGGTATGCCCTGTCAGCTGCGAAACGGATCAAAGGCCAGCGTAGTATGCCTATCCAGCGTTTTTTACCAACCATTGACCAAGCCTTGTGCGTGACATCAAGATCCAGCAATAAGGTACCGTCTTCCAGTTTACCATGGAGGATGGCGCTGGCGGCAGCTGGGTCAATATCTGGGTAGCGGTGGGCGAAGTCTGACTGGGTGATATCTTCAAAATGAAGCGAGCCCTGCGTGTTAAAGTGCCGGAGCTGATCCATTTCGGCCACGCAGAGTGGACAGGTGCCGTCATAAAACAGGGTCATCTTCACGCGAATCGCTCCTTTGTTGTTATCAGCCTTGTTTACAGAGAATACCCAAAGCAATAAGAAAGTGGGTTATAAAAACACTACGGTATTGAAATCCATTTGGATTGCACGCATATCTGTACAAATAGCAAACAGCGCAGGAAGGGAAAGTAATGGAATTTTATCAGGCATTTTTAACAATCACCTTGGTGCACTTACTGGGGGCGGCGTCGCCCGGGCCTGATTTTGTCATGGTGTCCCAGCAGTCATTGGTGCATGGCCGCCGCGCTGGTCTTCTGGTCAGTCTGGGTATTGCGCTGGGGTTGTCAGTGCACATACTTTATTCGTCTGTTGGACTGGCGACAGTGATCAGCGAGTCCACCATGATGTTATCAGTGATGAAATATCTGGCAGCGGCTTACCTGATTTTTCTGGGTTGGAAAGGCATCCGTAGCAAAGCCAGTGTGGGGGATGATGCTCAAAACGCGGCGGTAAAACCGCGCTCTGCAGCCAAATTGATTTCGATGGGATTTGTTTGCAACGCTTTAAACCCTAAAGCGCCTCTTTATTTCCTTTCTGTCTTCACTTTGGTGCTGTCACCGGACATGCCGGTAATAGAACTGTTTCTGCTGGGTGTGTGGATGATGCTGGTGCAGTTGTTCTGGTTCAGTTCTGTGGCCTTGGTATTGTCCAAGCCTTCAGTACAGGCCAAGTTCAAACGCGTCGGGCATTGGGTTGACCGCGTCCTGGGCTCAGTGATGCTCGCGTTTGGTGTGAAACTGCTGTTTACCAGTGCATCCAAATAGACGGATTTTCACCGGACAAAAATGAAAACGGCCTCGAATGAGGCCGTTTTTGATCCGCAATTTGCTCAGTATGGTGCTGTGCCGCGAATCGGGTAGTTGTTATCCGGGTTGCGAATCCAGGTCAAACCGCCAACCAGCGTTTCAATATCTGGGCGGATAAATGGGTTGTTGGATAAGTCCACGGCCTGGATGGTGCCTTGCTCGTTGATGACAAACATACCGGGTTCTGCAAAGTTGTGGTCAGTTTCCTGCTCTGAACGTGGCAGGGAAATGTACAATCCGAGTGATTTCATTTGCGCTTCGCTCAGGCCATATAGCAAGGGGAAGGTGACTGACAAACGTGTCATATGTTCTTCCAGTTGCGCTTTGCTGTCCCCTGAAGCCGCAACAAGGTCTATGCCTATTTCCGCCAGCTTCTCTTGATAGGCTTCAATCTGGTTTAAGTACTGGGTACATTTCGGGCAGTGGCGGCCGCGGTAAATCAGAACCATCTGCCAGGTAGCACCATCTCTCGGTTTACCCAGAGTATGGGCATTGCCCTCAAGATCTTGCAGGGTGACAGAAGGAAATGGGCTGCCAGCGACTAGCTTGTTGGTGTAGTTCATCGTTATTCTCCAAACAGGGTGCGTAGATGCTCTGTAAAACGGGTCAGGTCGTTTGGGTATAGTCTACCTTCTGTGAAAGGATAAAAATGATGACCGTTTATGATGAGTATCTTCATGAAAACTACCTTTCCTTTGGTTGTAAATTACGCAGTCACTCTGTTATTTTAGGTTACAAGAGTCAACCAGTTTACTTTTAGTAACCTAGTGTCTGGGGCGATAGAAAACATGGAAACCGGAAAAGAAACAGAGGCTTACATGAGACCAAAAAAAACGGTCGGCACTTGCTTGGAGCCTTGCCCCATCGAACGGGGAATGCGCTTGATTGGTGGTAAGTGGAAAGCCTCCATTCTCTGGCACCTGAAAGATGGACCGATGCGGTTCAACGATCTTTGCCGTCAACTCGGGGGAGCCAGTAAAAAAATGGTAGACCAGCGACTGAAAGAGATGGAAAAAATTGGGCTGGTTAAGCGTGAAGTCTTAAGCACGCGACCGATTGCGGTGAGTTATGAAATCACACCGTTTGGACGTTCGGCGCTGTGCATTTTGCAAGATCTCAAAGCGTGGGCGGAAGCTAACAACGTATAAATAAAAGGATTCCCTATGGCAAAGGAAAGCAAAAAAGTGCTGGTGTTGTTTGCACACCCGTCGCAACGCCGTTCAGAGGTGAATATGCCACTGTTTAAAGCGGCGAAGTTAGTGGAAGGTGTCACTGCGGTGGATCTCTACGGGGAATACCCGGACTACCACATTGATATCGACCGTGAGCAGAAGCGGCTGTTGGAACATGATGTGGTGGTTTTCCAGTATCCGCTTTACTGGTATTCGACCCCATCCATCCTGAAAGAGTGGCAGGATCTGGTGTTGGAATATGGCTTCGCTTATGGCTCCAGCGGTACGGCATTACACGGAAAGTACTTTATGTGTGCCATTACGGCAGGTGGGAAGGAAGAAGCCTACAAAGCGGATGGCTACAACCATTTCAAAATTCGTGAATTGCTAACGCCACTGGAACAAATGGCCAACCTGACCGGCATGCAGTTTCTTGCGCCATTTGCCTTGTTTGGCTCCAGAACGGCGCTCGAAGAGGGCAAGGTGGGCAGGCACGCAGAAAGCTACCGCAAATTGCTCAAAGCGCTGGTCGAAGGTGAGGTCGATTTCGACAAAGCGATAAAAAGCGAAAAAATCACGTCGAACAATATCGGCGACGTACTGAAGGAATCGGTGCTATGACAGGGATTTTTCTACAGGCATTTATCTATCTTATTGCCGCAGTTATCGCGGTGCCCGTGGCCAAGCGGCTGGGACTTGGCTCCGTGCTGGGTTATCTCATTGCCGGTGTGGTCATTGGCCCCATGATTGGTCTGGTGGGCGCAGAAAATACAACGATTCAGCATTTTGCGGAATTTGGCGTCGTCATGATGCTGTTCTTGGTTGGCCTTGAGCTGGAACCGAAAATGCTTTGGGCGATGCGTAATAAGTTGCTCGGGCTTGGCGGCTTACAGCTTGGCCTGACAGCGGCAGCGGTTGCCGCAATTGGCTTCTATCTGCTGTCACAACCACTCAGTATTGCAGTCACGATCGGCCTGATCTTTGCGCTTTCCTCAACGGCCATTGTGCTTCAAACTTTCAGTGAGAAGCGTTTGACCAAAACCGAAGGGGGACGCAACGCCTTCTCTGTTCTGCTATTCCAGGACATCGCAGTTATCCCTATGCTGGCGTTTATTCCGCTGCTGGCCTTGCCTGATTTGGTTGAAAAGGCGCAGTCCTTGGCAGAAACCGCCGCTGAGCACCATAAAGAAATCAGTCTGGTGGCTGGGTTGCCGGGCTGGGCAGTGGCTTTGGTCACCATTGCTGCTATCGCCGGTGTCGTGGTGGGGGGACATTTCCTTAGCCGTCCGCTATTCAAGTTTGTCGCAAGCTCCGGGCTTCGTGAGATTTTCACCGCAACGGCTTTGATGTTGGTGATTGGCATTGCAGCCTTGATGAGCCTTGTCGGCCTGTCGCCTGCGCTCGGTACTTTCCTCGCCGGTGTGGTACTTGCGAACAGTGAATTTCGCCATGAGCTTGAGTCCAATATCGAACCGTTCAAAGGCTTGTTGCTGGGGCTATTCTTTATCACTGTCGGCGCGGGAATAAACTTCGGTATCCTGTTTGATGACCTGTTCCTGATCCTTGGGCTGACCGTCGGGCTGATGCTGCTCAAGGCCTTGGTACTCTTGCTGATTTCCTTCGTGTTTCGCATTAAAGGGGCTGCCCGTTGGCTGTTTGCACTGAGTCTTGCCCAGGCCGGTGAATTCGGTTTCGTACTGCTCAGTTTCTCTATTCAGAATCACGTGATCCCGACGGATCTGGCTGAGCTTTTGTCTTTGGTCGTTGCGCTTTCCATGTTCCTGACACCGGGGCTGTTTATTATCTATGACAAGGTGATCTTGCCGCGCCTGGTGAAAGCGTCGAATGAACGTGAAGAGGATGTGATTGAAGAAAAAGGGACAGTCATCATTGCCGGGGTGGGTCGTTTCGGGCAGGTGGTGAACCGCTTGCTGACCGCGAATGGCGTACAAACAGTCGTGCTGGATCATGAAGCCACGCAGGTCGATAACCTTCGCCAGATCAACATCAAAAGCTACTACGGCGATGCCACGCGCCCCGAGCTTCTGCACACTGCAGGCATTGAAGAAGCCGCGCTATTGGTGGTGGCAATGGATAACCAGGAAACCACAACCGAACTGGTGGAGTACGTTCGCCATGCCTATCCCAATGTCAAAATCCTTGCCCGTGCTTATGACCGTGGGCATGCCTACAAACTGCGCGATGCCGGTGCCGATTTTATCGTCAAAGAGACCTTCCACTCTGCGCTGGAAATGGGGGCGGAGGCGCTGCGGGCATTGGGTGAGCATCCGTTTCAGGTTGAGCAGCAAAAAGATACGTTCAACCGCATTGAAAGGGATAGCTCGGAAATGCTCTACCAAAGCTTTATGGGCGGTGAAGAGAGCAAAACCTACGACACTCACTACCGCGATTTGTTTATTGAATTGGAAGAGACAATTCGCTCTGCCATGCAAAGTGACCGAATGGACAAACACAGCATGACAGAACGTGAATGGACACCACCGCCGAAAAACTACCTCGATGATTTAGAGGAACAAGCGAGTGGCGGAACCGCGTCATGATCCTGCGCACTTTCGGGGAAGATGACGCGCCATTGCTCTGTAGCTGGATACCCGATGCCCGGGCCAATTTCCTTTGGGGCGGCCCGGCCTTTTCCTATCCGCTACAAGTTGAAGCGGTGTGCGAGCACATCGCCAAACCTGAAGTAACGCCTTTTCTGCTGATAGAAGATGGAGAACCCGTTGGCTATATCGACCTGTATCAGGTGACACCGGAGGAGATCCGGCTTTGCCGGGTATTGGTCGCGCATCCGCAAAGCCGTGGAAAGGGCTGGGGCAAACAATTGGTGAAACTGGCGCTGCAGGTAGCAAAAGAAAGGAAAGCGGTAAAACGGGTCAGCCTGGCTGTATTCGACCAAAATGAAGCAGCAAAGGCCTGCTACCAATCCCTTGGCTTTAAGGTGTTGCCCGATGAAACCAAGGTGCGTCACTTTGACGAGGAAAACTGGACCTTGCTACGGATGATGAAGGTGTTTTGATACAAAGCCGCGTTTCCAGAAAGCCAGATCTCTCGTATGGATTTCTGGATTTTTTCTTTTTTAAACAGCGCGTTATGTTTCTATCTTCATATTGACTGAAAGCCATCAACAGGCGAATTGTCAGGGAGATGAAAAATGTGATCTTGGTTCAATAAATGATTTGGAGAATCGGGCAAGAAACAGAATTTTATTGTGTTGGCAGTAAATCTGAATACGATGCCGCTCCAACCACAAAGTCGGCAAACTGCTTGAAAGGGCAGGACGCAAAACTTCCGGTCTACGTGCGCATCACTAATAAGCGCATACGATAGCGGGGTCGCCATTCCAGAAAGCAGGAATGTACTTTGAGCCAGTTTGTCCGAGCGTGGTGGATAACGTGCCCGCAGCCATTTTGCTGTGAAGGCCGAAGAATAAAAATCAGCACTTGGAAAGCTCAAAATGCTCAAACTAAAAACGACTCTACTTCCGCTAACGGCGGCACTGTTCAGTGCCAGCGTTATGTCCCACGGTTACATCAGCGCTAAACAGGGCGGTGTGGCTGCAGGCCGCGCAGCACTGTGTAACGCAGCTTCTCCAACCGGCGAACAGAACACCAACTGTGGTCAGGTTCAGTGGGAACCACAAAGCGTAGAAGGCCCAGAAGGCTTCCCTGAGTTTGGCCCTGAAGACGGCAAACTGGCGAGCGCAGGCCTGATCCAATTCTCCCCGCTGGATGAACAAACCTCATCCCGCTGGGTTAAACAACCTATCAAAGCTGGAATCAACGAGTTCGAGTGGACATTCACAGCTCCACACGTTACCCGTAACTGGGAATACTACATCACCAAAGCAGACTGGAACCCGAACCAGCCACTGGCGCGTGATTCACTGGATCTGACGCCATTCTGTGTGGTGGAAGGCAACATGCAAAAGCCTCCACGCAACATGCTGCACACCTGTGACGTGCCGGCGCGTGAAGGCTATCACGTGATCCTGGCTGTGTGGGATGTGGGTGATACTGCAGCGGCGTTCTACAACGCCATCGACGTTCAGTTTGACGGCGACCTGCCAGTACAACCTGATTGGGCTCAAGCGGGTCAAATCTACCCGGGCATGAACCTGGCGCAGGGTGATGCGGTTTACACCCGTGTATTCGACGCAGAAGGTGAGCGCCCAGAGTTGTCCACCCGTGTGGAAATCGGCTCTGAGCAGGAAGGCGTAGCAAACACCTGGGCTTACAATCTGGCGAGCAAAATCAACCAGACTCAGGACAAAATCAAAGCAGGCCAACGTGGCAGCAACGGTGAATTTTCACCGGTATTCGGCGCGAACCCGGTTTACCTGAAATCAGGCAGTGGCCTGACCCGTGTTGAAGTGGGTTATGACATTGCATCTCCAGAGCCGGATTACTCGGTGTCTGTCGACGGTCTGGCAAAAGAGTACCTGATTGAAAACGGCGAAGTAGCACTGGATTACACAGTGACAGCGCAGGGCGACCTGACCGTTGAAGTGACCGTTTACAACCACGCGCAGGATGCACTGGCTTACGAGAAACTGGCGCTGGCAGACGGCACAAGCGCTGCTGTTTCTATGGTGCTGGAATCGGCGAAAGCAGGTCACCACATGCTGGTTTTCCGTGCAAAAGACGCTGAAGGCAATCTGGTTGATCAGCAAACTTTCGACTTCTTCCTGACAGAGAAGGGCGAGCAGTGTGGCACTGACCCGGATGCAGTCAACCACCCAATGTGGGACGAGTCTGCAACTTACACCGGCGGCGAGAAAGTGAGCTTCAATGGTCTGGTGTACGAAGCGAAATACTGGGTGCAGGGTGCGAAACCAGAAAGCAGCGATGCTTGGAAATTGATCAGCCAAATGCCGGTCGCTTGGGTTTCAGGTAAAGCATACAACGGCGGTGAGCAGGTGATTTTTGATGGCCACCTGTACGAAGCAAACTGGTGGGTAAATGCAAGCCCAGCCTCTGCGCCGGAAGCGTGGACAAACAAAGGTGCATTCGACTGCCAATAAGCAGACAAATAAACCACATTAAAAATAAGAAGCGCTAATTAAAAAGCTCGAAGCTAGGGTCTGTTGACCTTTGGTGGTTAAGTTTTGTTCTAGCCATAAGCGTTTTAGGCGCGGCGAGGTGTGTGCCGCCTAGTATTCTAAGCAAATACACCTCAACAAAGCATAAAACGCTTAGGGCAGAACCCTTCGGGCAGCGTTTGTGGGGACTTTCTCCTGCGTTATCGGCTTCTCATGTAGGTCAACTACACATCAAAGCCTCTGCCTTGTATAAAGCCCCCACAAACTGCTGCAAAAATCATCACCAAAGGTCAACAGACCCTGGGGGGATAGTTTCGAGCTTTTTTCTTACATAGCGTTTTACGCAAACTGATTAAACGTTTTCAGCCGGATACCAGATCACCATTCGATATCAATCGGTGTGCCGACTTTCACCAGCCTTAGAAATTCATCCATTTCCTGGTTGTCTATCGCAATACAACCGTCTGTCCAATCCTTTCCGCGTTTGATGCTGGGGTGGGGGCCTTCGCCGTTCTTCTGGCCGTGGATCATGATCTGTCCGCCGGGGTCTATCCCCAGCCTTGCTGCCCGTGCAATATCAAAGGCATTGGGATAGTTAATGCGGATTGAACGGTAGAATCCGGAACTTTCGTTGATGAAGTCGAGCGTATAGCGGCCTTCTGGCGTGCGTTTATCCCCTTCGCGTAATTTATGCCCTTTGGGGTTTGCACCCAGCGCGATGTCATACCGCTTAATCACCTTGGTACCGGCAATCAGGTACATTTTGCGTGCCGATTTATCCACTTTCACCAAATCGATGTCGTGACCAAAGGCCAGCGCCTGCCCGAAAAAGCCGGGCAGCAACAGACAAAATAGAGCGAGTAAACGGATCATAACGTCCCTGATTTTTGTTCCTGTACTGATAATTATTGGTCACTGGGCGTGACATATCCATGAAGGGGATGCAAGTGCTGTCTTTGTCGCCCAAGACCCTAATCCGGCGGAGTAAATCAGTTAACGTTGGAGAAGGGGTGTTTCATTCATTAGAAACCACAGTTTTAACAGTATGGCGTTCTCATAATGTGAGCTAGCTAGGGCGAAACCACCTCGATACAACGCTCCCAGGTAGTTTGGGTAACCTTTTCGTGACTGTCTGTGCTGGCATAAACCCAGTCCACCACTTCATAAGGTTTCGCCGCTTTTACCGGTGCATAGGTAATGTAAGCGTCCAACTTCGGAATACCCCGTGACTTGTCATCGTGTGCACCGCTCGCAATCAGGGACTTTTGAGCACACAGGTTGGCCACTTCAAGGCGTGAGGGCTGGACATTGGCGACTTTGATCGCGCACTGGTTGAAAAGCGCAACGGCGTAATCCCAACTGTTTTCGAAAGATGCCTGATACACATCTTCAATAAGGTTGATCCTGATCTTTGCCGATGCGCCACGGGCAAAGCCCGAAATCACCCGCTGTTTAGGGACGTCCCTTAACTTTTCATTTCCAACATAGTAGGCGTTGTCTGCAAGCTCAGCGCAGTAAGACATCTGGATAGCCTCTTTTTTGTTATAGAGAACCAGCGGATTAACTGTGTCAGGGTAGCTAGTACAGGCGGTTAGCGTGGTAACGAGCAGTGAACCTGCAAGTAGGTGTGAAGGAGCCATCTTACTTCCTTTTTCTGAGCTTTGGCGATCAATACAAGCGCAAGTATATCGCCTCGTCAGGGTGGGGATTTGTCAGCAAAATGAGAACCGGGGTGATTCGTAGGAGAGGTGATTAGATGTGATTGTGGAGCTTAACACAGTAATTTGGGCGATATTTAATCAAATACTATAAATACCTGCTAATAACGCATTGTCATGGGCATAATGTTTTAATTTTGTTGTCACGCATTTCTTTGTTTAATGAGTCCTGTGATAAGAAAATATACAATTTTGAGTGTTTGATGTGAAAGTCGTCATATTGGTTGTAATAATAAAAATCTCTTATTGGAGCGGATGTAAGTGCTCTCGTATACTCGGGTGAACAGTAGGGATTTAAGGGGGCGCCCCTGACTACTGAAAATAATAATTCGAATACCGAGTGTAGAGAGCAAACATGATAGATTTTTGGCCGTTGATCGGCATTGTGATAATCACAGTAGGGCTTGCGTTAAAACTGAATACCTTGTTAGTGATTTTAACGGCAGGCGTTGCCACCGGCCTTGTTGCTGACATTCCCCTGATGGATATTCTTTCCACTCTGGGTCAATCCTTTACCCAAAACCGTTACATGTCCCTTTTCATTCTCATTCTTCCGATGATTGGCATTCTTGAGCGCTTCGGTTTGCGCCAACGTGCTGAACAATTGATTGGCACGATGAAGAAAGCCTCGGTCAGCAAAATCCTGATGACTTATCTGCTGCTGCGTAAAGTGACGAACGGTATGGGACTGAGTATTGGTGGTCACCCGTCGATGATCCGTCCGCTGATCGCACCAATGGCGGAAGCGGCGGCAGAGAAGGAATCACCAAACCTGCCTGATGAAAAACGCCAGGCGATCCGTGCTCTTTCTGCAGCATCAGAAAACTTCGGTAACTTCTTCAGCCAACTTCTGTTCATCGGTACCGGCGGTATCTTACTTATCAAGGGTGTAATGGCCGATAACCAACTGGATGTAAAACTGGAAACCATGGCCTTGTGGGCACTGCCGACAGCCATTGCCTCGTTCATTGTGTTTGTCATCTTCAGCAAAATCGTGGAAGCCAGATTGCTGAAAGCCGGAAAGAGCGGCGCAAAAATCGTGACAACAGCTGAATTGAACAAAGAAGGGCAGTGATCATGCTTGAATATATTTACCAAACCACAGGCCTGTTGCTGCTGGCTTTCTCACTGCAGACCTTCCTGGATAAAGACAACCCGAAACGTATTGGCAGTGGGCTGTTCTGGCTGATTTACGGCATCACCTTTATTTTCGGTGCCATGATCCCGAACTGGGTAACCGGTCTGATGGTACTGGCGCTGACAGCGCTGGCAGCGGGCGGCTTTATGGGAACGGGCAATTACCGCACCACCAATGAAGAAGAACGCCAGAAATCGGCGTCTTTGCTGAAAAACAAACTCTTTATCCCAGCCGCAATCGTACCTGTGGGGACTGTGGCGATCAGCCAGTTCACCTCACTGGGTGCGCTGGTGGGTCTGGGTATCGCATCGGTTGTTTCTATTATTGTTGCGCTGGCAATCACCAAGAGTCAGCCTATGCACAGCCTTAACGAAGGTCGTCGCCTGATTGACTCCATCGGCTGGGCGGCGATCTTGTCCCAGTTCCTGGCGGCGTTGGGTTACCTGTTCAACCAGGCCGGTGTTGGCGATACCGTCGCGCAAATCGTAAAAATGATGATTCCGGAAAACATGCTGTTGGTGAACGTCATTGCGTACTGTGTGGGCATGATGATTTTCACCGTGGTGATGGGGAACGCATTTGCGGCATTTGCGGTAATCACTACGGGTATCGGTATTCCACTGTTGGTGTTGGAAAACGGCGGCAACGCGGCGATTATCGGTGTGGTGGGCATGTTGTCAGGCTACTGTGGTACCTTGATGACACCAATGGCAGCAAACTTCAATATTGTTCCAGCGGCGCTGCTGGAGCTGAAAAACAAACACCAGGTTATTCTGATGCAGGTGATCCCAGGGCTGATCATCTTGGCATTCAACATATTCGTTATGTATAGCTTTGCATTCTGAGGAAAGCGATGAAAAAAGTTCTGATTACAGGTTTTGAACCGTTTGGTGGCGCATCTATCAACCCAGCGTTGGAAGCGGTCAAGAAACTGGACGGCGTACAACTTGAAGGCGGCATGATTGTTACCTGTGAGGTACCGGTAACCCGCTATGAAGCGTTGGATGCCATTATGACAGCCATTGAAGTACACCAGCCAAGCTACGTGATCACAGTGGGTCAGGCGGCAGGCCGCACCGGTATTTCACCGGAGCGCGTTGCGATTAACGTGGATGATTTCCGCATTCCGGATAACGGTGGCAATCAACCGATTGACGAGCCAATCTACGAAGATGGCCCGGCAGCGTATTTCACCACGCTGCCAATTAAAGCTATCACCCGGAAACTGCAGGAAAACGGCGTACCGTGTCAGGTTTCAAATACCGCAGGTACTTTCGTATGTAACCACGTGTTCTACGGTATTCAGCACTACCTGCGCGATACCGATGTGGGTCATGGCTTTATCCATATCCCATTGCTTCCAGAGCAGGCAGCGGCGACTGACCAGCCTTCAATGTCTCTGGAGGTGATTGTGGAGGGTTTGCGTCTGGCAGCACAGGCAACACTGGAAAACAAAGACGATATTGCGGTGGGTGCAGGGCAGATTTGCTAACACGCTTTAAGTCTGAAGGGGTCGACATTGTCGGCCCTTTTTTTGTGCCCAGAGAAAGTGTTCAACAAGGAAGAAGCTCAGATACGAAAGCGTATTATGGTTCAGGGAAATTGCAGGTATAAAAAAGGCCACATGATGTGGCCTTTCGGGAGTTTTACTTATTCGCCGGTTTTCAGGCGGATGAAGTAGTTTTCGTACTTCTCGGTCAGGTCGCCAACTGCGTCCTGCCACTCACCACGGTCGATGTCTTCTTGTGGTGGGAACAGAGTCGGGTTGTCTTTGTATGCTGCGTTAGATTTCTCAACCGCAGTCAGGTAACCGGTGTCAGCACTGATCTTCGCTGCAATCTCAGGACGCAGCAGGAAGTCGATCATCTTGTGAGCCGCTTCAGTGTTCTTCGCGTTCTTAGGAATTGCCAGGCTGTCTACCCAGAAGATACCGCCTTCTTTTGGCCATACCAGCTCAATTGGCAGACCTTCACGTTGCGCTGCTGCCGCAGAACCGTTCCACAGCATGCCCAGACCAACTTCACCAGACATGTATGGCGCAGCTGGGTTGTCTGAGTTGAATACCAGTACGTTTGGCATCAGCTTTTTCAGTTCTTCGTAAGCTTCGTCGATCTGCTTAGGATCGGTGGAGTTACCTGAGTAGCCCAGTTTTCGCAGTGCGATGTGGAACACTTCACGGGTGTCGTCCATCAGCATGATTTGACCTTCAAGCTCTGGGTTCCACAGATCCGCCCAGCTGTCGAAATCGTCTGGGTTGTACATGTCAGTGTTAACAGCCAGGCCCGTCATCGCAATAACGTGTGGGATAGAGTAGTCGTTGTTCGGGTCAAATGGCTTGTCGAGGTAGTTTTTGTCCAACTCGGTAAAGTTGTTCAGCTTTGAATGGTCAACTTTCTGCAGCATACCTTCATCGCGCATTTTTGCTACGAAGTAGGTTGAAGGCACCACAAGATCATAACCGTCCGGATGGGTTTTCATTTTTGCATACAGGGTTTCGTTCGACTCGTAAGTCGAGTAAATCACCTTGATGCCGGTTTCGCGGGTGAACTGCTCAAGAAGTTCAGTCGAAATGTAAGGACCCCAGTTCGCGAAAATCAGTTGATCATCAGCAGCTTTTGCTGGTGTGGTAAAGATAGCTGCTGCACATGCAGCGCTGGCCAGAATTGCAGACCATTTTTTCATACAGTGGTATCCACCTCGAAAGGCCCCATTTGTTAGGGATATTTAAATGTACAGACAGGGGCAATTCCCCTGCGTTAACGTTTGAATTTCTTCAGAGAATGTCATCGGTAAACCGAGTTTGTGACCTGTCCCGAAAAAATCCGCGCGATATTACAGGCGAAACCCTGTTCAGGCAACAGCTACAAGTCAATCTATGAAAGATATCTGCGTCACAAAATGTATTGGGTGCTGACTATCAGGCTGCGTGATAGACAGGAAGGGATGAAAGTCGACGTAATGCGTGTGGGGAAATTACGTGTAACGACCAGGCAAATTTAGTGGTACTAAGCTGTTACATTTGCGCAGTGAATCTGTTACGAATGCCACCAATAACTGTGCCCAATGTTTTAGTGTGAAACATTCAATTATTAATACAGTAGGAGTGTGAAGACAGCTCCGGTTTTTACCAGACGTTATGTTGAGAATATACCCAATTGCAATTCATTAAAGGGTATTTCTATGTTGTATTTGGAGTTTTTGTTTCTGCTCTTGATGCTCTATATCGGTTCTCGATATGGCGGTATCGGATTAGGTGTGGTGTCCGGCATTGGCTTGGTGGTGGAAGTCTTTGTCTTCAAGATGCCGCCAACTTCACCGCCGGTAACGGTGATGCTGATCATTCTGGCGGTAGTGACCTGTGCGTCCATCCTTGAAGCCGCCGGCGGTCTGAAATACATGTTGCAGGTAGCCGAGCGTGTCCTGCGTAAGAATCCAAAACGCGTTACCCTGATTGCGCCTTTTGTTACCTATTTTATGACCTTCTTGCTGGGTACTGGTCACGCGGTGTATTCCATCATGCCCATCATCGGTGATGTGGCGTTGAAAAACGGCATTCGTCCAGAGCGCCCAATGGCGGCGTCATCTGTGGCATCCCAGATTGCGATCACCGCATCACCGCTTTCTGCCGCCGTTGTGTATTACCTTGCGCAGCTTTCCAATATCCAGGCCGATATCACCCTGCTTTCCATTCTGATGGTGACGGTACCTTCAACCCTGTTTGGTACCCTGTTGATGTCGCTGTACAGCATGAAGCGCGGTAAAGAGCTGGAAGACGATCCTGAATATCAGGCGCGCATGCAAGACCCTGAGTGGCGTGAGCGTATCCTCAACACCACTGCCACGTCGCTGAATGAAACCCTGCCAACGTCTGCACGCAATGCAGTGTTGATTTTCCTGTCATCGATTCTGGTGATTGTGCTGGTGGCCATGGTGCCTGAAATCCGTACCATCGGTGAAGGCACTAAGCCAATCAGCATGTCGGTCATTATCCAGATGATGATGCTCTGTTTCGGTGGTGTGATTTTGCTGGCAACCAAAACTGACCCGCGTGATGTACCAAACGGCGTGGTGTTCAAATCCGGTATGGTGGCAGCGATTGCTATCTTCGGTATCGCGTGGATGTCTGATACCTACTTTAAATATGCGATGCCTCAATTCAAGTCTGGCATTGTGGAGATGGTAACGAACTACCCATGGACCTTCGCACTGGCGCTGTTCATTGTGTCTGTCGTGGTGAACTCTCAGGCGGCGACGGCGCGTATGATGCTGCCGGTCGGTTTGGGGCTGGGTCTGGAACCGGCATTGCTGATCGGTATTATGCCGGCGGTGTATGGCTACTTCTTTATCCCGAACTATCCGTCTGACATCGCAACCGTGAACTTCGATACCTCGGGAACCACCAAAATCGGCAAGTGGTATTTCAACCATTCGTTTATGTCGGTCGGTATTATCGGCGTAGTCGGTGCCTGTTTGATTGGTTATGTGCTCGGCCAGATGTTTATCGGCTAACACAGCGACCAATAATAGAAATGCAAACGCCCTCAAATGAGGGCGTCAGACTGCTGACAAAGCCCTAGCCATTTGGCTGGGGCTTTGATCTAATAAGGGGTAAGCAAATCAATCACGGATTGGATGACATGCTTAAAGACCCCGGCCCTCAGCAATATGAACTCGAAATGGTGACACTCGAACAGTTGGTCCCTAAAAACCATCTCGTTCGTAAAATAGATGTCGCCATCGACTTTGAATTCATCCGCGACGAAGTCGCCCATCTTTACTGCCACAACAATGGCCGTCCAGCGATAGACCCCGTTCGCCTTTTCAAAATCCTGCTCCTTGGCTTTCTCTTCGGAGTGAAAAGTGAACGTCAGCTCGTCAAAGACATCGAGGTCAACGTCGCTTACCGTTGGTTCCTTCGGATGTCACTCACTGAAAAGGTGATTGATGCGTCTACTTTGAGCCAGAACCGCCGCCGTCGCTTCAACGATACCGATGTGTTCGAGCGCATCTTCATCCGCATCGTCGAGCAAGCGATAAACAAAGGCATGGTCGAGGGACGCGTCTTGTTTACCGACAGCACTCACCTGAAGGCCAACGCCAACAAGCGTAAGTACACCAACGAACTGGCCAAGCAAAACGCCAATGCTTATGCCGAGCTACTGGACGAAGCGATTGAAGCTGACCGTGCAGCGGAAGGGAAACGCCCGCTTAAGCCGAAAGAGACGCACATAGAGCGAAACACCAAAGTCAGCACCACCGACCCAGAAAGCGGGTTCATGACACGGGATCAAAAGCCACAGGGCTTCTTCTACCTTGACCACCGCACCGTCGATGGCAAACACGGCATCATCCTCGACACGCATGTCACGCCTGGCAATGTGAATGACGCCCAACCGTATATCGCCCGTCTGGATGTCACATTAGAACGCTTTAAGCTCTCGCCCATCGCCGCCGGACTTGATGCGGGTTACTTCACCGCGACTATCTGTCATGAACTGGAGCAACGCCAAATGCTGCCGGTGATGGGATACCGCCGGCCTCACCGCACCAAGAATGCCATCAAGAAAAAGCACTTTAGTTACGACAAAGAGACTGACCGCTATCTCTGCCCTATGGGACAGGAGCTGGTCTATAAAACCACCAACCGACAAGCTTATCGTGAATATCACTCAAACCCACAGACATGTAAAACTTGTCCGCTGCGCGATGATTGCACCAGAAGCAAAAACCACAAACGGGTGATAACCCGGCATCTGTTCGAGAAATCAGTTGAGAATGCCAATGCCCTGAGGCTGACAGCGTGGGGCAAGAAAGTGTACCGACGACGGGCAGAGACAGTGGAGCGAAGCTTCGCAGATGCCAAACAACATCATGGCCATCGCTATGCGAGGTTCCGCGGCCTGCTGAAAGTACAAATCCAATGCTGGTTGGCGGCAGCAGCGCAAAACATCAAGAAGATAGCCCTGCTGGAGGCTTATCTTCGCAAAATTGGGCTCAATACACGGCAAATAGCCCGGATAGTGACGCAATTTAGTCTCTATGGGCTAAAAGCGGCTTGAATCTATCAATATGGAAAAATAGCGCAATCGCGGCCTTCGGCCGCTAACAAAAGAAAACCCCGCTTGAAAAAGCGGGGTTAGTCAGCAATCTGACGCCCTCAAATGAGGGCGTTTTGCTGTTTAGCGGTTTTTTACAGGCTTTGGCTCAACCATTCATTGAATTGGGACTGAGGCAGTGCACCGTTGATTTGCTGCGCCATCTTGCCGTCTTTAAACACCATGATGGTTGGAATGCTGCGGATACGGTACTGACCTGCCAGCGCCTGCTGATCTTCAGTGTTTACTTTCACGAATATCGCGTCTTGACCTTTGGCATTGGCTGTCGCTTCGAAAACCGGCGCAAAGCTTTGACAAGGGCCACACCAAGGTGCCCAGAAATCAATGACGACAGGCTTGCCGGATGCAATCAATGCACTCAGGTTTTCCTCTGTACCTTCGACAGGTTTACCCGCCAGCAACGTTTCTTTGCAGTTGCCGCAAACAGGCTGCTCTTCAATGCGGTCAGCAGGAATACGGTTGAGTTTGTGGCAGTGAGGGCAACGCACAGTTAATGTACTCATTTCTAACACCTTTGTTCTTATTTGCTATGGGCTTAGCCTAGCCGTTTCCGACACGCCAAACCATTCTGTTTTTCCTATTGTTCTGATTGCTTATTTCTATCAACCTGCAGGTCGGATTGAAGCCTTTCTATGCATAGCTTAAAGAAGTCGTAGGCTTGTGGGGAAAAGTAACGCTCCTTCAGTCGCAGAATGCCTATTTGACGCTCTACATAGGGTGAAGATAAAGGCAACCAGCACAGATGTTTTTCATCTTCAGGAAAGGCAAGTTTTGGCAGTGTGGTAATGCCTATCCCAAGCTTTAAGACCGAGAAAAGGGAAGTAATATTCTCCACGCTGTAACGGGCATTGGCGGCAAGCACATTGGCTTGAGTTGGTTCCAGCAGGGTACAGGTGCCGTTTTTAACGAAGGGGTAGCCAACCAAATCCTCCCACCCAATGGCATTTTTGCTTTGCGCTAACGGATGGTCGATAAGACACACCACACCCATAGGGTCTGCGAGCAGGGGGGTGAAATCAATACGTTCATCCTGAATGTGGAGGCAGTTTCCCAACGCCAAATCCACTTCACCGGCAAGCAGGCGAGCCTCCACGCCAGCCGCGTTATCATCGATTAACGCCACATCCACATTGGGGTGGTTTTCCGTGTACCTGGCCAGAATATCCGGGATCAGTTTGGCAGCGACAGATGGCACGCTGGCAATCCTTACCTGACCCAGTTGCCCGGCAGCAGCAGAAAACAAATCCGAGTTCAATTCATCATAAAGCTTCAAAAACTGGTTGATTTTGGGCAGACAGAATTCGCCAAACGGGGTGAGCTTTGCTTTGTGCCCTGAATCAAAAAGTGACTGCCCCAGCATTTTCTCCAATTCCTTTACTGACGTAGACAGGGCGGCCTGGGATCGGTTGGCTTTGGCGGCGGCTGCGCGAAAGCCCCGTTGTTCGGCGACCAGCGAGAAATGCTTAAGCTGTTGCAGTTTGATATCCACCTTCCTTTCCTCCCTGAATCGTTCCTTTGATAAGAAAAATTGAACAATTGAAAAAAATTAACCGTTAGATTTATCAATGATTGTAAGGCAGACTTTGACGAAATGTTAAATAAATGAGTGTTCGGTATGTCGCAACAATCAAAAAACGTTGTAGAAAAGGAAGTTATCAAAACGGCGTTGTTTAGCTCGAAAGCCCCTCTGGAATGGGCAATTGGACACAACGGAACCCTGTATACCGCACAAATCCCGATTGACAGTGAAGGGCAATTGGTTGAAGGCGGCATTGAAGCCCAAACCCGCAAGACACTCGACAACCTGATGCACACGCTGGAATGCGCCGGTGTTTCAAGCCAAGCCGTATTGCAGGTACTGATCTATGTGACAGACCGCGAATACCTGCCAACGGTAAACCGGGTCTACAGCGAATATTTTGAAGCACCTTACCCCAACCGCGCTGCGATGGTCGTCGCGGGGCTGGCAAGGGAAGGCATGCTGGTTGAGCTGGTGGTTTACGCAGCGTTGCCGCAATAACGAAGAATTTCATTTTCAGAAAAGATCGATCAAGGAGTAAAGGATGAGCCTGAACAAAGAAAATGCCCTCTACATCGGCGGCGAATGGTGTACCGGAACCCACACCGTTGCCAATATCAATCCGTCCAACATTACCGAATCGCTGGGGGATTTTGCGCAGGCCAGCCAGGCTCAGGTTCAGCAAGCCATCGCCTGTGCCCGTCAGGCGCAGCCGGTGTGGGAAAAAACGCCCCTTGAGCAGAAACAGAAAGTGCTGCAAACCATTGGCGACGAATTGATCGCCCGCTGTGACGAATTAGGCCGCCTGCTTTCCAGTGAGGAAGGTAAACCGTTTGCAGAAGGCCGCGGTGAAATCTACCGTGCCGGCCAGTTCTTCCAATACTACGCCGCAGAAGTGCTGCGCCAGATGGGCGACATGGCGGAGTCCGTTCGTCCCGGCGTACAGGTGGAAGTGACCCGCGAAGCTGTGGGTGTGGTGGCGGTTATCTCGCCTTGGAATTTCCCGACGGCAACCGCCTCTTGGAAAATCGCACCTGCGCTGGCATTCGGCAACAGCGTGATCTGGAAACCGGCCAACCTGACACCGGCAAGCGCCGTTGGACTGGCAGACATTATCCACCGCTCAGGCCTGCCTGCCGGTGTGTTCAATCTAGTGCTGGGGTCGGGCTCCGATGTGGGTGATACCCTGATCCACAGCCGTGATATCGATGCGGTCAGCTTTACCGGCTCTGTCGATGTAGGCCGTAAAGTCGCGGCAGCGACAGCACCTAACTTCGTGCGTTGCCAGCTTGAAATGGGCAGCAAGAATGCCCTCGTTATCGCAGACGATGCCGACATCAATATTGCCGTGGAAGCCACCATTGCCGGTTCTTTCTCCGGTACCGGCCAGAAATGCACGGCCTCTTCCCGCCTGATTGTGCTCGACAGCGTGCACGATGCCTACGTTGAAGCTCTTACTGCCCGTATCAATAGCCTGAAAGTCGGCCATGCGCTGGAAGACGGTGTGTTTATGGGGCCGGTTGTTGATGAACGCCAGCTTTCTTCAGACCTGAAGTGGGTGGAAAGGGCGAAGGCGCTGGGCGGTGAACTGGTGACAGGCGGTGAGCGTTTGACCCTTGAACACGACGGCTACTACATGGCGCCGACACTGTTTATCAATACCCAGAATGATTGGGATATCAACCAGGAAGAACTGTTCGCACCAATGGCCTGTGTGCAGCGTGTTGGTTCGCTGGATGAAGCCATTGCCAAGGTCAACGAAACACGCTTTGGCCTGACTGCCGGGATTGTGACCTCCAGTCTTCGCAGCAGCGCGCTGTTCAAGCAGCAGGCGCAGACAGGCTGCGTGATGGTTAACCTGCCGACTGCCGGTACGGATTATCACGTTCCGTTTGGCGGGCGAAAAGAGTCCAGCTTTGGACCTCGCGAACAGGGCCAATATGCCCGAGATTTCTACACCATCGTAAAAACCGCATACCAGCGTGCTTACTAACACCGGTATTCAGACAGGGTAGGGAGATCCTATGTATCAGGACGAAATCATCATTGATGGATTGCAGTATTGCCGCTGGGACAGGGCGTACTTCGAGTCGCTCAAGCAAAGCGGTGTAACGGCGGTACACGTAACACTGGTGTACCACGAAAACGCCAGGGAAACGCTTTCCCGTTTTTCTGAGTGGAACCTGCATTTTGAGCGTAACAGCGACCTGATCATGCCGGTGATGTCTATGGATGATATCCGCACGGCGAAGCGGGAAGGCAAGGTGGGCATTTTCTTCGGTGCGCAGAACTGCTCGCCTATCGACGATGAAATTGGCCTGATTGAGGTGATGCGGAAGCAGGGTCTGATGATCATGCAGCTTACCTACAACAACCAAAGCCTTTTGGCGACGGGGTGCTACGAGCAGGAAGACAGTGGCGTCACCCGCTTTGGCAAGCAGGCTATCGCGGAAATGAACCGTGTTGGCATGGTGATTGACATGTCGCACAGCGCTGAGCGCTCTACGCTGGAGGCGATTGACCTTTCCTCCCGCCCAATCTGTATCAGCCATGCCAACCCGCAACGCGCCCATGCGGCATTGCGCAATAAGTCCGACGAAGTGATCCGTGCACTGTGCGGACGCGGCGGTCTGCTTGGCTTCAGTCTGTATCCTTTCCACCTGCCGGGCGGTAGCGAATGCCGTCTGGAAGATTTCTGCAAGATGGTGGCAGAGACCGCGGACATGGTGGGGGCTGAACACCTCGCCATTGGCAGCGATCTTTGCCAAAACCAGCCACAAAGTGTCCTTGAATGGATGCGAAATGGCCGGTGGTCAAAAAGCCTCGATTATGGAGAAGGCTCGGCCTCAAATGCCGGTTGGCCGGCGGCGTTGCCATGGTTCCCGGAAACCAGTGGCCTTAAGAATATTTATCAGGGATTGCGCGATATCGGGTTCAGTGAAAAAGAGACAGCCGGCGTGCTTGGCCAGAACTGGCTCTCTTTCCTGGAAGAGGGTTTAACCCCCGGAAAGTAATGGAACCCATCGCGGCGCGGGAAACTACCCGCCCACAAGGAGCATAGCTTTGGCCTTCGGGTCGGGCTAACCATAACGTGGAGACAGATGATGTCTGATTTACTCAATACAGAGAAGACAAGCACAGTCAGCAAGGAGCAGGGTGTCTGGGAAAAACTCGGGCTCGACAACCCCGTATTCTGGCTGAGTGGCGGTTTCCTTACCCTGTTTGTCCTGACAGCGCTCGTGGATAATGAGCTGCTATCCTCAATGGTCAACAGCGGTTTTAGCTGGAGCGTTTCAATCTTCGGCCCATACTGGCAACTCCTGTTGCTGGCGACATTCCTGATTGGCATGGCACTGGCGTTCAGTCCGGGTACGGCGAGAGTCCGTCTGGGGGGATTGGACAAGCCGGAAATGGACAGCTTTAAATGGCTGGCAATTATCCTTTGTACCCTGCTCGCCGGTGGGGGCGTATTCTGGGCTGCTGCTGAGCCGATTGCCCACTTCGTGAACCCGCCGCCGCTTTACGGTGTGCCGGAAGGCAATATTCAGCGTCAGGCATTCAATGCGTTGGCACAGTCCTTCATGCACTGGGGTTTTCTGGCCTGGGCGATCCTTGGCACCCTGACCACCATCGTACTGATGCACCTGCATTACGATAAGGGCCTGCCACTGAAACCGCGTACCTTGCTGTATCCGGTGTTCGGTGACCGCGCGTTGAAAGGCATGTTTGGCGCAGCGATTGATGCATGCTGCATCATTGCCGTGGCGGCGGGTACCATCGGGCCTATCGGATTTCTCGGATTGCAGGTCAGTTACGCACTGAATGCACTGTTTGCACTGCCGGATGGCTTCTCTACACAGTTCATTATCATCCTTTTTGCGATTGCCATTTATACCGTGTCGGCGCTTAGCGGGGTAAACCGCGGCATCCAGATATTGAGCCGCTACAACGTGATCCTGGCTGTCGCACTGATGGCGTACATCCTGCTGGTGGGCCCCACTGACTTCATCATTAACGGTTACCTGCAGGGCGTCGGCACCATGGTGGACAACTTTATCCCGATGGCTACCTTCCGCGGTGACATGGGCTGGCTGAGCTGGTGGACAGTATTTTTCTGGGGCTGGTTCCTGGGGTATAGCCCAATGATGGCAATTTTTATCGCGCGCATTTCACGCGGCAGAACCATTCGCCAACTCATTGTCACCATCAGCATTGTGGCACCGTTGATCACCTGTTTCTGGTTCACCATTGTTGGCGGTTCCGGTCTGGCGTTTGAAATGGCAGAGCCGGGCTCGGTCAGCAAAGCATTTGAAGGCTTTAACCTTCCGGCGTCCCTGCTGGCAATAACTCAGCAACTGCCATTCCCCATGCTGATGTCCATCCTGTTCCTTATCCTGACAACGATATTTATCGTCACCACAGGGGATTCGATGACCTACACCATCAGCGTGGTGATCAGTGGCGACCTGAACCCGAATGGCCTGATGCGCGTATTCTGGGGCGTCATGATGGGAGCCACGGCAATCATTCTGATTTCGCTTGGCGCAGGCGGTATCTCTGCACTGCAGTCGTTTATCGTCATCACGGCAGTGCCGGTGTCGCTTATCTTGCTGCCGTCCTTGTGGAACGGGCCGAAAATCGCCATGCAAATGGCAAAAGATCAGGGATTTGATTAGTCACTGACAATCATCGCTAACAACAAAGATGGGACAGCGTGTTCCTTGCTGTCCCCGGATAATCAACATATCACTGCGTATGTAGGTGAGACGTCATGAATGCAAGTACTGCTATGGAAAGTGTAACCATGCTGCGTGATCCCGCTGTTGTCATGGATCCTTATCGTCTGGGTGCCATGCACCAGACCCGGCTCAGTTTTGTCCGTACCATGCTCAGGAAAATGGAAACGGAGAAATGGCAGACTGAATGTGTGCAGTGGCAGATTGCACCGGATGGGTTTGGCACGGCTGTTTACGAGTTGCGCACACCGAATGGGATATATCAATTGGTGGTGTTTTCCACGGCGATTGCCGATGAAGAGCGCAATGACCGGGTGATTGCGGAAAAGTGGGACGTGACCATGGCACTGGTGAAAGGCCGTGCCAGCGAGGAAGACCTCGAAAGGTTGCGCCAGAATGTGCCGCTTCAGGAAGCTGGGCGCAACACCACCCAGGTGCTGGTGCTCTCCCGCGCAAACAAAAGTGTGCGTGTATTTGAGCATGTGATTGAGTCACTGGCATCCGGAAATCAGCCGGATAGCCAGGAAATTGCCAATGTGGGGTATATCCTCAGAACCACGGCGGTGTACGGCAATGGCAAATTCGGCATTGCGGACTTTGAAACCTTGGAAGAAAACCCTGACTTCAAACTTTCCTTCAGCGCCCAGATGTGCGCGGTGTACATCCTGCGTGAGTTCAGTCTGGATTGGGTACACTTTCTGGCCAAACAAAAAGGCGGCGACAAGGCGGTCACCTTAACCCCGGCGTTGCAACGTTACATTGGTGTAGGCAACGCGACTGGCTTGGGTATGGCGCCGTATCTTATCCGCCACCCCCGCGTGGTGGATAACTGGCTGACACAACGTGAATCCGCGCTGGCTGTTGTTTCCCAGCAACCGCTCTGTACCCAAAGCACTGCCCGTGTCATCACCCTGCTGAATAAGGCGCAGACACACCTGACCGAAGTGGTGACCATTAATGATCGCCAGCGTGAACTGAATACCCAGAGTGCGGCAGAACTGCCGGAACTGGCAGAGTGGATTCACGTGCTGGCATCGGACAACGCACGCTGGGGCGAAGTGATCGCCGGTGCGGAAAACTATTCGCTGGAAACCCAGGAAGTCTTGGTGTCCTGCGTATTGGAAGCATTTCCTGAACGGGTTGACCCTTATGGCGAGCTGATGAACTGTGATGAAAGCCTGTCGCTGACGCCGGGCATTGCGGTTTCAACCATGCTGTCGCTCTTGGAATCACGTTACCGCTGGGCACTGGATATCGACTTTGCTGACCCCGATAACCGCTACTGGTTCTGGTACCGCTCTCAGGATAAAGAAGAACCACGCATGGCGGTTCGCGGAGAGGAACCCGGTGAAGAGAAAGAGCTGGCGCTGGATATCGGCCGCCAGGTTTCCCGTCTTTACGATGCCCTAAAGCGGGTGGAGCCAGGATCGTCGCTGGCGGAGTTTTTGCTGGAACACACCGGCCTTCGCCCGATTGCACGGCGGGTCTGGACCATGGGCAATCTGCCGATGGGGGATATCCAGATCAACGTATTGTCCCAGCACGTCCTACCGATGCACCTTTTACGCTGCAAGCTTTCCATGTTCGGCGCAACCAAGTTTGATCCGCGTTCAGACCGTTGGGTGCGGGTGACCCTGTTTCAGGGCGCACCGACCGTGAAAGAACTGGCTTGCGGCGCAGATTGCGATTCGTGGCTGTTCCCTGTGCTGACTGCCGACCTGAATGATGGAGGTTCACGATGATCCGTGTTTCACACAATGAGTTGGTGGTGTTGTGCGCGAAAGCTTTCGACAGCCTGAAGAATGAGTATGGCGAGTCTGACACCATTGCAGAGACGGTGGTGGATTTGCAAATGGCCGGACTCGGCGGTCTTTCGCTGTTTGTCGAGGCCTTGGAGTCATTGGATAGCGAGATAAAAAGCCGTCCACCTGTGTATGACATCAGTGGTGCCAACATTGTTGTAAACCTGCACGGCGCGAGCTTGTTTTGCTATCTGCCTGCGCTGGTGGATGTGGCGGTGGAAAGGCTGGCCCAGACCCCGGGCGTCTCGCTCACCGTTCATGCTTGCCGTAACCGTTGGCTGGCGTTCGGAGAGCTGCTCAAGCTGGCAGGAAAGGGGTTGTCAGTGCGTGTCCGATGGCACCGCAATGATTCGCCGGACGATGTGGAATGCGTGCTGAATGCGGGTGTCCGCTACCCGGATATCTATTTTGATAAAGCGCTGGGGCTGGATGAAAACAGCATGCAAATTGAGTTAAGCCTGACGCCATTTGAGCCATCCAACCCCTATGCGGAGCCCGCGATAAGCGGATACCAACAGCAATTGGCCGCGAAAACCGCGTGGAAGCAGGGCATTGACATCAAGCGTACAGATTGGGACGCGCTGAAACAGTATGCGTCCCGCTTGCTGGTTGAAGACAGTGAAGCGTCAATGCGTGGAGCGGGTGAGTAGGGAAGGGTTCAGGTTTCAATTAACGGACAACCCTTTGGCAACACCAGCTTTATCGCGTTTGGAATGGCTTCAAAGCGGATTTTTTTCGCGCTGATCGGTTCACCGTCGAGGTTGATTGGCATGACGTCATCCGATTGCCACTCAATCCACGGTGTGCGGATACGGCGGACATATTCACCGTCGCTTCCCACATCGTTGATTTCTGCAATCACCTGCGTCACCGCTTCAAGCGGAAAGCGGCGCAATACGATGGTATCCAAAAGGCCATCATTAAGCATGGCGTTAGGGCCAAGTATCTGTCCGCCACCCGCTTGCCTGCCGTTGCATACTGCACCTACGATCACTTCTTGATCCGACTCATGGTCAGGCATCAGCGTCTTGCCTTGGTAGGGTTCGAAGCTTAATGCCTGTACGATGCCTGCCAGGGTGTATGCACCGCCGCCCAGGAAATTTTTCAGGGCAACAGGGGTTTCAGCCGTCACTTTCGCACCAAACCCACCACTGGCAACGTTAATAAAATGGCGGTCATTGGCACTGACACAATCAACGGCGGTTACCGACCCCGTTTGTGCCAGATGCAGGGCTTGCTCCAGCGTCAACGGGATTTGGCACGCTGTTGCAAAATCATTGGCTGTGCCCAGTGGCAACACGGCCATTTCAGGGCGCTGTTCCGGCTCATAGCCCATCAATGCAGCGGCACATTCATTGACCGTTCCATCGCCTCCTGCGGCAACAATACGCTTACATCCATCGTGAATCGCTTCTTTCACCAATCTTTCAATGTCGCCCCCTTCCCAGGTGACGCGCACTTCAATGTCACCTGATTGTCTGGCGTTAAAAATGGCGTGACGAACCGGTTCAAGCCCGGCTTTTTTGCCATTGAGTAAAACGCGAATTGTCATGACTCATCCCCTGCGCGTTAGCGTCTTTGTTTTATAGAGTATGCGGGTTTTGACGGGGAGGGGCTGTTTCATTGTTCTGAATACAGCGATTGATGACGGCCAGATAGAAAAAAGCCCCGGTTTGAAACCAGGGCTTTCAGTACAGGGAGCGTTACATTACTTCGCGTCTACGCGGTTCATGAATTTGCTTTCAGCGGTGTTAACACGCACTTTGTCGCCTGGTGCTACGTATTCTGGCACCTGAACAACCAGACCCGTGGTCAGGGTTGCTGGTTTGGTACGCGCACTTGCAGATGCACCTTTGATAGAAGGTGAAGTGTCAGTGATTACCAGATCAACAGATGAAGGCAGTTCCAGTGCAACAGGCTTACCGCTTACTGCCAGAACCTGAATACCTTTGGTCTCTTCAGTGATAAACATCAGCTCTTCAGCGATGTCTTCTTTGTTGAAGTGGTATGGCGTGTAGTCTTCACAATCCATGAAGATGTACTCGTCACCGTCGATGTAAGAGAAGTCTGCAGCGTGGCGGCTGAAGTCAGCCAGGTTCAGCATATCGTCCGCTTTGAAGCTTTCGTCAACTTTCGCACCGGTTGCTACATCGTACAGACGCATACGATAAAGGCTGTTACCCGCACGACCGCTAGGAGTCAGTTTGGAAATGTCTTTAACTGCCAGTACTTTGCCGTTGTACTCGATAACGGCGTTCTTTTTGATTTCACTTGCCTTTGGCATGGTCACTATTCCAGTTGAATAACTTTCGCGAAAAATATCATGAATTCGGTTTTTGGCAAGATGGAAGTGAGGGTTCTTTGATTCATTCATGCCTGTTTGCACGGGTAAGACGGCTTGTTCGGGTTACCTGTGTATCGAAACTGGTAACTCGGGCGGATGGTTTACCTGCGGTGAATCCACAGAATGCATAACTTCTATACTGATCGTTCGATGTGTCGTGGAATGGTGGAAGTAGCATGGAAAGTGCATTAATAGTCATCGACTTCATTAACGATATTGTTCACCCGCAAGGAAAAATCCCAAGTTGCGCCGTTCAGGTCAACCAAAACAAAGTGATTGAGAATGCAAACCAGGCCATTGCCTGGGCCCGGCAAAAAGGCCATTTATTGATATTCGTGAAAGTGGGTTTCCAATCGAGTTATCAGGATGTGCCGGTATGGTCACCGATGTTTGGAAAGGCAGGTGAAATAGGCGCACTGGATCTCAGTGGCTGGGGAACCGCGTTTCATGATGCGCTGGATGTGCAACCTTCTGATTTGGTTGTCGTAAAACCAAGAGTTAATCCCTTTCACAACACCTCACTGGATTCTATTTTACGCGCTAACCGGATAAGCTCAGTGTACCTGTGCGGCGTGAGTACATCCTGGGCAATCCAAAGTGCCACACGGGATGCCCATGACAGGGACTACAAGGTCAACATTATCTGCGATGCCTGTGCTGCCCACTCGGCTGAAGAGCATCAAACCTCGCTGAATATGCTTGAACGTATTGCCGCGCTTTGGCAGTCCGGCACGCTGGAAGACACTTAACCGATAACCTAGGAAACCCACCCCCAATGATAAAGCAGCTCGACAGCAAAATTGTTTACCAGAACAAATGGATGACAGTGCGGGAAGATAAAATTGAACGACCAAGCGGTGCGCACGGTATTTATGGGGTGGTCGATAAGCCCGACTGTGCGGTGATCATTGCCATCGACGAGGGGCAAATCCATTTGGTTCAGCAGTACCGTTACACCGTACAACAACGTTGTTGGGAATTGCCACAAGGCGCATGGGAAAACAACCCGGATGCCGATCACCTTTCATTGGCAAAAGGAGAGTTAAGGGAAGAAACTGGCATGTCAGCGCAAAGCATGGTGTATGTCGGTGCCCAATATATCGCATACGGATTTCTCAACCAGACCTGCCACGTTTACTTTGCCACGGGGCTGACAGACGTTGGTCGTGACCTCGATGCAGAGGAAGAAGACCTGTTAACGCGCCCATTCACTGTTGGTGAGTTTGAGCAAATGATCATTAATGGTGAAATAAAAGATAACGTCACCATTGCAGCGTATGGATTGGCAAAATTAAAGGGGTTGGTTTGATAAAAATATTCGAGACAGTTTGTAATAAACTTTGATCTAACCGCCAGAAAAATGTCAGAAAATCCTGACAGATAGTCATCTTTGTGGCACATGATGAGATATGCATCTTAGAGCGCAATTAAAAGCGCTTTTCTCCTCCGGATTTGCTACGAAATCCCGCCAGCTATACGTATAATTCCGCTAAAAATACATCGTAAGTTATAGCCTGATGTCAGGCCAACGGATGTGCGAAGCCTTGCCTGCCTGTTTTATAGGCGGGTGATTTTTGTGCTACTGCCTTAGTTGTTGGATACCATAAATGCTTAAAGTCAGTCTGGCGACGACATGTGCCTGTTTGAGCTTACTCTACACCGCCCCTTCAAATGCAGACGTTGATCTGGATGCTTTGCTGGAAATGCCACTTGAGTCGTTGTCAGACACCAAAGTGGTTTCAGCAACCCGAACTTCACTCAGCCTTGCCGATATTCCCGCTGCTGTTCACGTTATTACTGCCAAAGAAATTAAACGATCCGGTGCCCGTTCAGTGGCAGATGTGCTGGTGCTTGCGCCGGGTTTGCATGTGGCTAAATTTTCCAACTATGACTGGGGTATTGCCGCCCGCACCACCAATGAAGCACTGAGCAATACGATGCTGGTGATGGTAGATGGCCGCAGTGTATTCAACGGTATGTTCTCCGGTGTGGATTGGGATCTAATCCCAGTCAGCCTCGATAACATTGACCGTATCGAAGTGGTACTTGGCCCTGTTGGCACCATTTGGGGCGGGAACGCTGCCAACGCGGTGATCAACATCATTACCCTGGATGCAGAAGATGCGCCACGCCGCCGGGTATCGGCTTCGGCGGGGAACTACGACTACCGCGAATATCACATCCGTGATGGCGGGGAAGTCTCAGAGAATTTTTACCTCAGTGGTTATGCGGAATTTGTCCAGCACATGCCATGGACAAGCGACGAAGAACGGGTTCAGCCTCATCAGGATTTTCGCGTATACACCGAGCGTTTTGGTTTGCGTGGAGACTACCAGAACCTGGATCGCACCATTTCATTCCAACTTGGCGGTATCCGTTCACGGGAAGATTACTACTGGGGTAGTTACCAACCGCACTTTCTGTTTCCTGGCGAAGACAGAGAAGACATTGCTGGCTACAACACAGAAATGTTGAGTGAAGAGTACTTTGCCGGCATCAAGTTCTTGCAAGAGCTGAGCGAAAGCACCAACTGGGAACAGCAATTCTGGCTGACCTACAGCAACAGTGATGCGCCGGATCGCAACGCCTACTTCACCCGCTTAGATTCCGAAACCAGTTACTCGGACAGTGACGTCTTTGGTGGTCATTTATCTTTGGGATTCAATTACCGGCTGATCGACGAACATTTTCGCCCATACAGTGACCGCGAAACTTATGTGCTGCCCTATGTTCGGGTAACGGATGAGTCTGACTTTATCAACCACAGTGTGGCAATGTATTTCAACTACATCTACCCACTGACTGAAACCACAGAGTTGATGGTGGGCAACCGTTGGCAATACTTCAACCTGGTTCACGATACCTTTGCTCAACCGCAGATTCGCCTGATGCAGGAAATTGGTGAAGATCAACGTGTTTGGGCTGGGTGGGGACGTTCAGTGATCACACCTGCCCGGCAGGGAAGAACCACCGACTTTCACCAAAATGCCTATGCGAGTGATGTTACCTTTTGTAAGAACGGCGATGTAAACGACTGCTTGCCCAATAACTATGACTACATGCAGGTGATCATTAATACCGGAAATGAAAACATGCCGGTGCCTGAAGTGGAAACCTTCGAATTAGGTTACCGCTTGTGGGAAGAGCAGGTCGTCCAGTTTGATCTCAGCCTCTTTTACAGTGAGGAAACAGATATCCCTGCGTGGCTGTTAACGGGGTTTGAACGTAAGTTTGTTGCTGCTTCATCGCCGGGTACGGCAGGCACCATCATTGATGTTTATCGTTACGACCATATTGCGCCAGTCAGCTCTGAAACCTATGGCGGCGAGATGAGCGTAAAATGGCAACCCAACGCTAACTTCCAGGCGAATGCGAGCTACTCGTTTAAACGCATCAAAGCAGAATGTAATGGCAATACCTGCGCTGCAGCCGAAAATGCGCTGCGTGGTTATGAAAACGAACCGCTGCATATCGCTAACGCGCAGGTGATGTGGGATATCAATCCATCGCTGTGGGTGAGCAATGTATTCCAATATATTGCCTCCTCCGAACCGGATGCCATTCTTGGGGATGAAGAGCGGGTATCCTGGCCTTCAATGCTGACCTGGGATTTGATCGTTGGCTGGACACCGGCGAAAAACTATCCCGAATTCACCCTGACGGTGGAGAACTTGTTTAATGACCAGGTGAACGAATTCCCGCAAAGCTACAGTAGCTTTGACAACGGCACCCAATATTGGCTGGAAGTAGACTGGCAGTGGCCATAAAGAATTGATGAAGAAGAACGCTGTATTGGCATTTCGCCCCAATCGTATACGTCCCTTGTTAACCGGGTTTCTGGTGATGGTATTGACCATCATCAGTGCCCAGGTGAGCGCCACCGATATTCAAGATGAGGACTTAAAAGCCGTCTACCTGTTCCGGTTCGCCATGTTGATTGATTGGGATTCCCGTCCCGAATCAGATACCCGATTCCGTTTTTGCTCAGACAATGAAAATCCGGTCAGCCAACGCTTGGCGGAAGTGGTGAAACAAAAATCAGACCAGGCAACCTTTACCCTGCTCGATTTATCCATACAGTCTGATTTGCGCTGCGATGTGGTGTACACATCCTCCAGCGACCGGGACTATGTGGCTGATCTGCGCAAACGCAGCAATAGTGCACTGCTTGTCGGTGAAGGGCGGCGGTTTATCGATGCAGGTGGCATGGTCGCGTTCAAGCGTGTTAACAACCGCATTAAGCCTCTTATCCATCTTGGGAATATCCAGGGTTCAGCGTTCAGGCTGCGGTCGCAATTGCTTTCCATCGCAGTCGTTATCAAGGGGGATAGACCATGATATTTAAGTGGCTTTCCAATCTCTCTTTGCGGGTGAAGCTGGTTATACCAACCTGGGTGTTGATGACCAGCGGTATTGTCATTCTGGGTGCGCTTGTAAATCAGGCGGCAGAAGACAGACTTGAGCAGGATCTGCTGAGCCGCACCAAAATCCTGGCAAATGCTACCGCGCTCAACCTGACCGCTGCGGTTGCCTTTGATGACAAAATGACGGCGCGTGAGCTGCTTGAAGCATTAAGTGCCGACCCGGATCTGATTGCCGCACGTGTGGTGACAAATGATACAGAGGTATTCGCCCGCTACCTTAACATGCCAGAAGACTGCTACATCAGGCTGTCAGGGATGACCTGTCAGGACACTCGCTTTGTGACCATTAGTAGACCGATCAAACTGGGCCCGGATGAGCTGGCACACATTGAAATGTTTGTTTCCCGGGAAGCCATGGAGAAGGAACGCGACATAATTGGTATCTACCTGATTGTGGGCATCGCTGTTCTTTCCGTGTTCTCACTGCTTTTTGGCATCATGCTTCACCGTATTGTTTCTATGCCGCTGGCGTCGTTGCACCAGTCAATGTCGTCAATGCTGCGCCTTGGCGTTTTCAGCAGAGCGATACCGGTTCGTCACAATGATGAACTGGGTCAGCTCACAGCGTGTTTCAACAACCTGGTGGCAGATTTAACAGACCGTGACTACCAACTTAAGCAGACGCTGAAACGGCTCGAAAACAAAAGCCATTATATCGGTGAGGTACTGGATACCATGGAACATGGTGTGCTGGTTGTTGCCCCGAATGAGACGGTGAACTATTTCAACCCTGCGGCGAAAAAACTGCTTGGCGTGATCGCCTGTGACGCAAGTAATCTGAAAGCGGTGATGGCAGCGCTGGTTCCGGTAGAAAATGTCGCCGCCCTTGCATACGCTATCGAGAATCAGGAAGTGTTGCGTTATACCGAATTGCAGCACCCGGCTACCGGCACGATATTTCTGGTCAGCGCCCAACCTATGGCGTCAGAGCAGCACTCCCTGGTTCAATTTGATGATGTAACAGGGCAGCGGGAAGCGGAACGCCGTCGTAAACTTGCCGAGCTTATCTTCGATAAAAGTCAGGATGCAACGCTGGTCCTGTCCCGCTCGCTGGAAATAAAAACGCAGAATGCCGCTTGCCTGCAGTTGTTTGGTGCCCATGAGTATTGGAAAACCCTCGCTGACGGCAGTAGTCTCACCCTGCGTTTTTCTGATTTTAAAAACCTCTACGCCAACGGGTTCTGGCAGGGGCAGCGCCTGTTTGTCACCGCATTGGGCAAAGAGATTTTGTGCGAAGTGCATGTGACCACCCTGACCAATCCGTTGGGAAGAATTGATGGCTTTGTCGTCACGCTCGTTGACCAATCGGCGGTGCTGGAAATTGAACGCCTGAACCATATCGCCAGCCATGACGCATTAACCGGGTTGGCAAACCGGATCCGAACCCATGAAAAACTGAGTGATGACCACGAGAAAGGGCGCGACCTTCACGTGCTGTTCATCGATTTGGATGGGTTTAAGGCAGTGAATGACCAGTTTGGGCATAAAGTAGGGGACGAACTGCTGAAGGTTATCGCCAAGCGTTTGAAATCCAATGTATCGAGACGTGATTTCGTCGCCCGCTTATCCGGCGATGAATTCCTGATTGCGCTGGTGGATGCGGTGGATGTCAAACAGCCTCTTCAGCGCCTGCTGGAGAGTTTGTCGGAAACCATCCAGATCAATGGTTGTATGCCAAACGTCAGTGCGAGTATCGGTGTGCGTTGCTGGAAAGCAGACGACAGCGCGACATTGACTGAAGTGATTGAACAAGCTGACCGCGCGATGTACGAAGCAAAAGCCAATGGCAAAAATGGTTATGCGTTTGCACCGGAAGGGGCAGAGTGTTTTATACGAAGTGACGCGCCGGAACTGGTGGATTGAGCCTATTCAGGCTCAGTCCAGCAACCAGTCGAAAGAGCGCATTAGAAACGGCACGGCATCATGGGGAATGATTTCACCGTGGGCCATAACAATGCGTTCAGGGTTCCAGCCGATGATGGTTTCCATGTGTTCACGGGCAGTGGCTTTGTTGAACATAAAACTCAGCCGCCAGTCGATAGGCATTTTGCCTTCAGGCGCGAGGATACCCGCCAGCCTGGCAATGGGGCGCTGTAGATTGTTGAACTGGTAAGGATCGAAGTTCTCAATCAGGTCGGTGACGATGAGCGTTTTGGAGCGGTGGTGGAAAAACACACATTCCGCCATAAAGCGCGAGCCGGTAAAAAGCCGTTGTGATATCTGACCATCCAGCGGCCAGTTTTCTTGTTTTCCAAGAGTGTTGTCAAACTTGAGATCACGCCGCTTATCAATAACCTCCGGTGTGCCAAAGGTTTGTGCGTTGGGATACGCTTCCTGCCACTCTCCCAAAAACAGGTGATGAAGGTGATTGGGGGCAATCAGGTATTTGACCTCGCCGAGCTTATCAATCTCCTTTCGCAACGTGTCTGTCAGCCCGACAGGGCTATGAATCCATAAACCGCCTTCTTCAAGCCGGACAACGGTCATCCGCGTGGTGTACGGCAGGGAATAGAAGGAGACGGTTTCGCCATCAACAATCCAAATGTTCTCTGCAAGCAGGTACATGGCATTTCCTCGTTGTTGAAGTGAAATGGGCGTATTGTGATGATGGATAAGCAAGTGTTCGAATCACACGTTACCTTAATCTTTCGAGCAGGGCGAGAACCTGTGGTTTCGAATCCGTATCTGGCGCGAATTTGGGTCACCAAACTCAGTCTAAACTCCACTCGACAAGGAATGGGATTCTGTTAGCGTGGAAGGCGGCTTAACACAATATGAACAGGGAAAACCATGTCGTTCGAGGCTGCGCTGACGTTTACGTTTGCGATTTTCATTTTTGTGATCACCCCGGGTCCCGGAATTTTCGCGATTCTGGCGCGAGCCATGGTGACGGGTTGGCGCGACTGCGTTGTCATCATGACGGGCATGGTGGTGAGTGATCTTGTCTATCTCACCCTAGCGTGCTTTGGTCTTGCTACTATTGCGGAGAATTATGCCGGTCTGTTTACTGTCATCCGTTATGTGGGTGCGACCTACCTGATTTACCTTGGGTACAAAATGTTTAAAACCTTGCCTAAGGTGACGGATTTCTCTGCTAAACCGGTAAGGAAGTCCAAAGGTCTGGTTGCGGATTTTATGCAGGGATTTTTGATTTCAGCCTCGAACCCGAAAGTGATCCTGTTTTATATCGCCTTCCTGCCAACATTTATGGATTTAACTGTCCTGAGCATGGCAGATGTAGCGTTGGTGAATGTTCTGGCTGGTTTCGCCTTGATGAGTGGCGGCATGATGATTGCGCTGGGTGCGGATCGCGCGGCCAAATTGCTGAAAACTGAAAAGGCACTCAAACGGATGAACCGCAGTGCCGGCTCTATCATGATTGGGGCTGGAGCGTATCTGGCCATCAGCCGGTAATTCATGCCCGCGAACAACCTGGTGAACAATACAAAGCCGCCTGTTTTTGGGCGGCTTTTTGTTAGGCGATCTTTGCTGCCGTCTCCTGTTTTGTTGCTTTTGAAAACTGCTGGGAAATAGATGAAATCAGCGATGGCGTAATCAATGGATGTGAATGGGTAGCAGTGACCATCACGATATCAATAGCCGGAAGCGGCGGCAGATTGGCATGGTTCAATATCGTTAAATCTGGCGGTACGCTCGACAGTGCCATGGCAGAAATGGCTTGATTGCTTCTCACTAATCCCTTGAGGGTGGATGCGCTGGTGGTGAAAACGTACAGCTCCGCTTCAATGCCATATTTGCCGAGGCCGTCCAGCGCGGTGGTATGAAATTTACAGTTTTTATCAAACAAGGCGACGGGCAGGGGACGCCGTTCCAGCAAGCGTTTGTCGCTGCCACCAATCCACACACCTTTGTCGTGTTTTAACAGCCAGCCTTCATCGCTGTCTGGTGCGCGGGTTACCACGGCCAAATCCAGTTCGCCGCTGTCCAGCCGTTGCCTTAACCGTGTGCTGGATGCACACAATACGTCAAAGGTGACACTGCTTTTCAGCTGGTTGCGGAACGTTTCGAGCAGGGCAGGAAGAAGGCTTTCAGCGTAATCATCCGGGCAGCCAATACGGATAGGGCGGGTGGTGTCTTCGCGGGAAAATGCATCCAGCGCGTCATCGTGTGAAGCAACCAAGCGGCGGGCATGGCTGACCAATCGTTGTCCGGCAATGCTAAGGGTCAATGGCCGTTTTTCACGGTCAAACAAACTGCTGTCCAACTCTTCTTCCAGCTTTTTGATTTGCATGCTGATCGCCGATTGGGTGCGGTGTATCTGTGCTGCGGCGCGGGTAAAACTACCGGTGTCGACAATCGCCAGAAAGCTTCTCAGTGACTCAATATCCATTGCTTGATTTGTCCTTGCATCACGATTTCGAATACAAGGTATCAAAACTATGCGTTGGAAACCTTGTGGTTGACTGAGCATACTCGTTTCAAACCAAAGAACGCAAAAGGAGTTGCCTCATGAAACTGATCATTGCCAATAAAAACTATTCCACCTGGTCACTGCGCGGCTGGCTCGCACTTCGCGGCTTTGGTGTTGAGTTTGAAGAAATCGAACTGAGGCTATTCACCGACGCCTTCTATGATGAAATCGCCAATTATTCAGGGGCAGCGAAAGTGCCGGTGCTGGTGGATGGTGAGATTGCCGTATGGGACTCACTGGCGATTGCCGAGTATGTGAATGAGCAGTGCCTCGACGGGAAAGGCTGGCCGCAAGATGTTGCGCAGCGTGCAAAAGCCCGTGCGGTTTCAGCCGAAATGCATTCTGGCTTTTCCGCACTGCGCAATGAAATGCCGATGAACATTCGGGGACGTCGCCAGGTTTCCCCAAGTGAGGCGTGCCTCAAAGACATTGCCCGCATCGACCAGATTTGGTCGCAGCAAATGGCTGAGTTCGGCGCAAAAGGTGGCTGGCTGTTTGGTGAGTTTTCCATGGCGGATGTGATGTATGCGCCTGTGGTGCTGCGTTTTGTCACCTACGGTGTATCGCTGTCACCTGCTGCCCAGCAATACGCAGAAAAAGTGCTGGAAAACAGTGCGGTCAGGCAGTGGATAGAGGAATCAAAATCCGACACTGAAGTGGTGCCGGAAGATGAAGCGGGCGTGGAAATCGACGCTTAATTTACCGAAACGGTTCAATGTTCTAAATGGCGGGCAAATGCTCGCCATTTGCGTACTTATCACGGCCAAATCGGCCATTTCTTTGATATAGACCATCAAAAAATGCGGCCAAGTCGGTTTAAGGTGTCTGCCTCGTCCCGCAGAAAAGAAGTCGCATACCGATGATAACGATTAATCAAGAAAGACTGGTTGAGCATTTTATTGAGCTGGTAAAAATTGACAGCGAATCAGGCAATGAAAAAGCCATGGCCGAAACACTGGCTGAACAACTGGGTCTGATGGGTTTTGAAGTAACAAAACTGGACGTGCCAGCGCACATCACTAACGGTTTCAACATCTATGGCAAACTGAAAGGTGAGCTGGAAGGCAGCATTCTGTTTAGCAGCCACATGGATACTGTGACGCCGGGCAACGGCATTGAGCCTGTGATCAACGATGGCATCATCAGCTCAAAAGGTAACACCATTCTGGGCGGTGATGACAAGTCAGGTATCGCGGCAGTGATGGAAGCGGTACGCACCATCAAAGAAAACGGCGAAGCGCACAAGACCATTGAAGTGGCGTTCACCGTTTACGAAGAGCTGGGCCTTGAAGGCGCAAAGCACTTCGACATGAGCAAAATTGAATCCCAGCAGGCGATTGTGATGGATTCAGGCGGCCCAATCGGCACCATCATCACAACAGCACCTGGCCAGCAAAGCCTGAAAGTGACCATCAAAGGCAAACCGGCGCACGCAGGTCTGGCCCCTGAAACCGGCATCAACGCCCTGACAGTCGCGTCTGATGCAATTTGTAACATGACGCTGAGCCGTATTGACGAAGAAACCACTGCGAACATCGGCGTGGTGCGCGGCGGTCAGGCGACCAACATTGTTATGCCTGAGCTGTACATCGAAGCAGAAGCGCGTTCGCTGGATGACAACAAGCTGGCGAAGCAGGTTGAGCACATGGTTTCAACGTTCGAAGCTGCAGCTGAAAAACACGGTGCAGGCATCGAGATTGAATCTACCCGCTCTTACAACGCATACCGCATTGCAGACAACGACCCGCACGTGATGGCAATCAAAGCAGCGTTTGAAGCGAACGGTGTTGAGCCAATGACCAAACCAACCGGTGGCGGTTCAGATGCAAACATCTTCAACGAGAAAGGTCTGAAAACCGTAAACCTGTCGACCGGTATGTCAAAAGTGCACACCACCGATGAGTTTATCGCGATTGCTGACTTGGTTGCGGTCACCGAATTTGTCCGCACTTACGTCACCCGCTAATTGCAGTTAAACCAGAAATGACAGCCGCCTGATTGGGCGGTTTTTTTGTACCCGTTACTGTGTGAACAAAGGCGAATAAATTTGCTGATAGGCGATATTGACGGCGACAAAGGTAAGCAGTGCTGATATGCAGATATTGAAGACACGAAAGTAAGCCGGGTATTCGATGCGCTTACCCACATTTGAGGTTCAGCTTTCTGGGGGGGCGTCTCCCGAAAATGATCCTCCCGGTATCGCTCGCTTCATTCCCTTTCTGTGTGATCCGTAAATTACTTATTGGTGTGCCTAAATTCACATACACGGCAAAAAGTGTGACACAGCACTGGAAAACGCGCGGATCTGTTTGTATACCCTTGTGTGCAAAGTTTCACACTAAGGTATCGCAATGAAAAATATTATAACGAGAACACTGGCAGGGTTAGGTATGGGGCTGGCAACGTTTGGCGCCGCCGGTCAATCGACACAAGGAGGAGAGTGCTGGGTGAGTGCATCCAATGCTCCGGAATTTTCACAATGTACAGTTGCAGACGCTTCTTATTGGATGCCAGAAAAACTGGTCATTACGTTGAAAAATTCCTGCCAAAGTAAAATCATGCTAAACACCTGCGTAAAGGCATATGACGCAATCGGCGGCTGGGACTGTGAAGCTGTTGACCTCAAACAGGATGAAACATGGAATCAGACTGTGAATAACGAGCAAGTCTGGTACAAGTGGGCGTGGGTAGGTGTTGACAGTCAAAACCAAGGCCAGTGCCTGCAACCCGCGGATTTGGAAGTCGTGTTGTAAAACATCGGATAGCCAAAACGCAATCTGTCAGTTTTTAGTTCAAGGGATATTCAGAACTGGCAGATTGTTTTTAATGATTTATGCCTCAAACCCAAACGCGCCTCCCGCTTTTAGTCCCTTCCCCTTTTCAAGGGGAAGGTTAGGATGGGGTTGGTTTTGCTCTACTCTTGCCAGGTCGATCTTCAATGGCACGTTCATGCCCCAAAAATGATTTAGAGTAGAAGCTCGCTACATATATACTTTTACCAATCCACCTCAATTTAAGTAATCGAATGGCCACACTTAAACTAAGATGGTTAAATTCTGCAATTAGTAATAAATATGGATTACTCAATCCCTACGTAAATTTTTATTTTTCTGCATAACGTGGAATCTAAGCTAGTTTCATGAGGGTCAACATCAACAAAACATTTTCTCAATCTGGTCTGATATTTTTCAGTATTTTCAATTCCCCACGTGGGCAGGCACTCCGTTGCTATTTCTTCGTTTAATCGAGTTAATCCCGCCTCTTCTAGCTTGTTGCTAAGACGAATAACCTTACTCAATTGTTGTGTGCATCTTGAGTCGAAGAAGTTCTCTGCTTGCAATAACAATAGTAACAGCTCTCCTAATGTTTTTGCCGAGAAGCTAACAGGGATCGGCCAGAGCTGATGTCCTTGCTCAATCAAAACCACTTTCTTATCGATTGCAGCTTCAAGCCATGAAATACAATTGTTAAAAATCTCGTCAACCAGATAATCATAGCGCGTTGGTATGCTACTGACTTGGCTGACTCCAGGTGATGGTTGATACTTTTCAAGTATATGCCTCAGGAAAGTGTGGTAATACCGTAGCCACATGTGATCAGCAAAATTAGTGTAGATTGCTCTCTGCACCATTACATCAAAAAAGTGTAATGTAATATAGATAGGACAAACCCAACGTTCTTCGTCTTCATATGACCAGTGATAAGGTTGATTATAGTGATTTTCAGCACAGTCATTTTGTTTTGATATATATGTTGCTGCACTGTCACCAATGGGCTTCCATATTTGTTGATCAGTAGCGATAGTCAGGTCACTAAGATAGAAGAATAAAAGTGGATTAGCAGGGTCAATATAATACCCACTACTAATACTGATTTGTTGAGTGTCACGGACTTCGCGATAAAACGTACTTTCAGTGTCTAGCATCAGACTTTGCAAGAAAAGGTCACTAAACTTATCTGAAACAGCCCATGGTAGCAACGTTAATTCCATGCATGCTTGAGGATTATGAAGAGCATAATATTGAACAAATGATTTCGAGTGTAATAAATGTTGCAAACCAACCGTGGATCTGTCTTTTAGTTTTTGACGAGTAGGTAATAACCAATCAATAACTCGAACTCCCCATCTTGTTGTTGCCGAAATTTTTTTTTGCTCGCCTTTAATCAGAGCATCTAACTCATCACGATAAACACTTTGCAACTTGGAACGCAGCCTGTCATACCACTTATCTTTATGAATAGAGCAAAACTGGAGATGATAGTTATCAACGAGATAACTTAACTCTTTGTACTTTCGCTGACGAAGTAATTGTAGTGATGTGTCGTTCCAAGATTTGATGCGGGATTGTGGAAGTCGATTACCAAGCAGTTTAAAGACTAGATAGATTAATATTAGCAAAATGACAGAAAATGTCGTGAGGTCGGCGTTAAAACCCCAAAGCCAAGGAAGTGGAATTGTCAATTTGAAGTGTGACAATACTGGTATAAAAGTGATGTATGCGACAATTATGCATGCAGTAAGAAGCAATAGCTTATCTATCCATCCCATCCTAAGAAGTAAATCGTTTCTTTTTTCCTCAGACAAGAGCGTATAACCTGCAACTAAAATAGCTATAACTGTTAAAATATTTGCTTCCATCAATGCACCCTAAGCAATGCGATAAAATAATCGCAATATTAAGCGTTATTGATGAAAACTGCTTTAGTTTCTTTAGGATTAAATAATCCCAATCAAAGTCTTTGGCTTCTAAATTGACACTGCTCATCAATTTGTGAAGCATTCGTGTACTTTGGATTAGCTTAGGTTATCTGAAGCAACTGAGACTCTAGTAATTCGTAACAAGGTTTTGTCCCTTTCCGATTCACGCTACCAAAGATCCAAAACCCCCATCTAACTTCCCCCTTGAAAAGGGGGAAGAACAAGAGCGCTTTATCGTCTTCTGCCGTGGTCTGATAAACCAAGAACACATGTTGCATCGGGCTTAGTTGACGTTTAGCTAAGTCTTATTCTGAACTAAACGAGATAGGACCATAATAACTTTCAACGCTTGATGAACTGTCGTCGGTGTCTGTCATTAGCGCGACGACATCAATGTACTGATAACTCTTAAGGTTGGCTTGCTCACTGCCTTCGTCCCCAAACAGGGTGATCAAATCCTGATAAACATTCCGCTTTTCGGCATACCAGACGTTCACCTCTGAATCGGCATCACGAACGGCCAACATTTTTACTTTTTCCCCGGCGTAAGGATTGTTCCAGTGTTCACCCATATTGTTCGAACCTGACCAAACATAATTCAACGCTTTGTTGCTCCAGGGGAAAAAGCCTTTGTGAATAATGAGGTAGATTCGGGCGGCATAGTCATCACCCTTTTTGGTTCTTTGAGATAACGGCGGGAGCTTGTTGCTGATTTTCCAGCTCCAGTTGAGGTATGGCGTTTTCTGCAGATCAATTTTCTGCTTGAACATTAATCCGGATGCTGTGCAGTTACTTTGTGCTTTGAGTATATTTTCGGAAGGAAGTGCTTGATAGAAGGTTTCACCTGAGAAGATTTTCATCTCCCAGTGGGGGAGTTCTTCTTCAGTGAACTTGGGCAGCTCGACCACGGTTTCAGATGAGTAAGAGAAAAAGCTCGCGAGCATGAACAGATAAAGTCCGTTTTTCATAGTCCCTCCGTGTAAGAGCATTACATCACTACAAAAAAGCCTGACGTTTGTCAGGCTTTCCGGAATCAGCTGCGCTTTGACTGCTTGTAGGTGCGGCCAGCGGCGGCGTAGGTGTCGCGGTTTTTGATCTCGAACTGAGTGTAGAAGAACCAGGCAACGAAAACCATCACGTCGTCACCCACGTTCATTACGTGCTCAACGAACTCTTGTTCTTCACCGTTCTCGTTTTCTTCAGTGAAAACGTGGTAAACGCGGTTTTCACCTTCAACTTCTGCCAGTGCGAATTGACCAGTCAGAGCGTTCGCCGCTTCTGCAACGTTTTCGTCTTCGCTGGCTTTCAGCATATCCAGCGCCTCTGGCAGGCCGGTGGTTGCGCTCAGCGCTTTCACCAGCGTTTCAAAATCTTGTTGTTCCATGATGGAGCCTTACTTTTAAGGTAAACGAAAAATGCCCGGCGTAAACCGGGCATTTCATACGCAGTGGGGAGATTATGCCTCTACTTCTGCGTTGTGATAAACGTTTTGTACGTCGTCACAGTCGTTCAGCATGTCCATGAACTTCTCGAAAGTCGCAACGTCGTCGCCAGTAACTTCTGTCATGGTTTGTGGAACGAAAGTGATCTCTTCAACGTCCAGAGTCACTTCTGGCATTGCTTCAGCCAGCGCGCTCTTCACTTTGAAGAATTCAGTGTTTGGTGCAAATACTGTGATCACGCCGTCTTCACACTCGATGTCAGTCACGTCTGCGTCTGCCATCATCAGTGCTTCCAGCACTGCTTCTTCGTCGTCACCGGCGAATTGGAAAACCGCTTGGTGGTCGAACATGTGAGCTACAGTACCTGGGCCACCAATTTTAGAGTTGGTTTTCACGAAGCACTGACGCACTTCCATGTAAGTACGGTTGTTGTTGTCAGTCAGACAGTCAACGATCACTGAGCAACCGCCTGGGCCAAAACCTTCGTAGCGCGCAACTTCATAGTTTTCACCGCCGCCGCCAGCCGCTTTCTCGATAGCTTTCTCGATTACGTGGCTTGGCACCTGATCTTTTTTCGCTTTCTCGATCATGCGCTTCAGCGACAGGTTGGTTTCTGGGTCGCCACCGCCGTTTTTCGCGATAACGTAGATTTCTTTACCGTACTTAGAGTACAGCTTAACTTTGGCGCCTTGTGTTTTCGCCATTGAAGCTTTACGAACTTCGAAACTGCGTCCCATGGGGAGTCACTCTCTTTGCTATGCGTTTATTGAAGTGGCAGGGATTTTATCAATCAGTCACGGGCTTTTTCCAGCTTTTATCGCGGGTATATCGGCGTATTTGCTGAGTCTGATCAACTCTTAACCCTTATATTTGCCTGCTTGAAACAAAAAGGGAGGCGAAATGCCTCCCTTTTAACCGTTTCATCGGTCTACTTTTCGTAGCGGATGTTGTCGATATTCAGCACCATAGGGCCGGTTGGCTCAATGACGAAGACATTGCGAATAGCTTCAACGTTGGCTTTGGCATCAGTTGCGAAGCGGTTGCCGTTTTCTACCAGCTCCGCAAAGCTGATGCGTACCTGCTTCCATTGACCCAGCGGCGGCACGTCAACATCAATATCACTGGCGTGTGGCCAGCCACTGTCGACTTTGACCATGATTTTCGCATCTGGGGCTTTGTCTTCAACCATCAGGTCGAACACGATTTCACCGCCTTGCATCCACTCATCTAGGTTCACTTCCGGTGACTCGAAATAGAAGTTACCAACGTCGCCGGTTTTCTTAATCGCGAGCACGTTGCCGCGGCCTTCAACCGCTTTGGTTTCTGTGTAGACCTTGAATTGTGGATCATACTCTTTCGAGCGCAGGTGTTTATCCGGTTTGTCATCAAACAGGGTAAACAGCGGACCAGTGGCATAGTCTGGGCCCGGGATGATGATCTCCGGTGCCGGTGTTCCTGCCACAAATTGCGCGTCTTCAGACACGGTCGCACACCCTTTGCCGTTTTGCGGGTTTTCCGCGCATTCATACACGCGGACAAAATCCACTAGCATGGTTTGCGGGAAAATAGACGGGTCGACACCACCTTCATTGGCGTTAGAAGCCCATGAGCCGCCGAGCGCCAAATTCAGCAAAAGATGGAAGCGTTGGTTAAACGGCGCATCATTTTCGCCCGTTACCCATTTGCCACCTTCTTTATATTGGCTGTACCAGCCGTCAGCGCGTTGGGTTGCGTAGTGAACGTCGTCCACATACCAACGCATTTCGCCTTCTTCCCATTCCAGCGCGTAGGTATGAAAGCCGTCAGCAGGGTTAACATGCCCCGGCAATTCAAATTCCGCCGCGGTGCTGACGTTGTCAGGCCATTGTCTGCCGTAGTGAATCGTACCGTGAATGCGGCCTTCTTTTTTACCGGGCTCTGCGCCCAGTTCATCGGTCGGCGTTTTCAGGTTTACGGCTTCCACAATATCGATTTCGCCGGAAGCCGCCCATTCACCGTATACGGAATCTGTTGGCAGCATCCAAATTGCAGGCCAGGTACCTTGCCCTGAAGGCAGCTTGGCGCGGATTTCAAATCGGCCATACTTCCAGTCGCCTTTGTTTTTAGAATTCAGGCGGGCGGAAGTGTAGGGGAGGGTCGCCATGTGACGGCTAACACCTTGCGGGTCGGATGGCCCGGTAAACTGATAATCGTTGGCGACGATATTGAGATTACCGTCTTTCACGAAGGCGTTGACTTCACGGTCTGTGTAGCATTGCCGCTCGTTGTTACCGCCGCCGTAGCAGTTTTCTTCGAGGTTCCATTTCGAGGAATCGATGTTTTCGCCACTGAATTCGTCGTTCCAGACCAGCGTCCAGCCATTACCAGGGCGAACTACAGGGCTGCTGGTATCAGGCCCTTGCGTGATTGGGGCGTAGATTTTTGATTCACAACCGACGAGTGCCGCGAATATTGCGCTGGCAATCACTGCTCGCCGATAGGGGAAATTGTTCATTGTCGTATCCTTACACGTCGGAATGTCAGGCTGTTGCCTTGCTCATTGCATTAACCGGTAACAAAGTGCGATTACCAGTAGGCATCAGCCTGAATACCAAACACAAAGTCATCTTTAAGCGGCGTATCGTTCGAGCCACGCTCCCCGGTCGTCCAGGACTGAGGTAAATAGGTCGCCATAAACCGGATCTCAGCAGTGGACAGGCCATCGGAAAGTACAAAAGTCGGCGCAACAGTGAATTTGGATTGATGCCAGTGCCCGCCATTTTGAACGTTCTCGTAATAGCCCACTTCGGTTTGAACGATAAAGTTATCTTCCACCGGGAAGATGTTGCGCATCATGGCGGATACCCAGTAGTTGTATCCGGCATCCGGCCCGATGTCGTTGGTACCTTCGTCGTTGTACTGCGCCTGCAGGGAAGGGAAGAAGCCAATGCCATTGTTCATGGTATAGCCGCCCCAAAGCAGTGCCCGCACGGAGGTCGCATCTTCTTCGCGATGAGTGATGAGGTAGTACGGGTCGCCGTAAAATGAACCGTAGTTCTTATCATTGACTTTGTAGCCCTGGGTCAGTGAACCCGGGCGCAGCGCTGCGTAGTCAGTGATTGTGCCGCCAAGCAGGTTACCGGAACCCAAACCGCGTCCAGCCTGGAGAATGGCATAGGAAAACGCATTGCCTTCCAGACCAAAGAAATCGAGCATGTGATAAATAGCGGTCACGTCGTAACCCGTATCTGCCCACTCTTTTATCTGGTTGTTTTCCGCGCTGAGTCCCCAGTTGTCGGGCATGTATTTGTAGTTGCCCTGTAAGGTCAACGCACCCAATGTATAAGAGAGGTGGAAAGTGTGCATTGGGTTGTTCTGGTTATCTTTGATGCGGGCATAGTCAGCATCACTGAAGATGAAATTACTGTTCAGATTGGCATCGACAGATGTACCCGGCTGCAGTGCGGCATCAACAAAGTCTTCGTATTTGTCGTAGCCTTCGCTGATATTGCGGTCACTGACAATGTAGGCAATATCGATAAGGCTTTCGCCCCACTCGTAGTCTTCAACACCCACACCTAAACCATCAAGATCGGTATAGAAGAAGTCGGTCATGAAGATGTAGTTTTGCTCACCAAGCTTGCGCTTACCGCCCCACAGCGTACCGGTTCGCAAAATGCCGTCCATTTCAATAAACCCAATCAGGTCATCGAACTCGGTATCACCGATCCCGACATTGATGCGCAACTGCTTGTCTTCGCCAATGTTAGAGATGGTGGTAAAGGTGAGATTGCCATCGTTGTCAGACTCCAACCCAAGGCGACCCAGCAGCTCTTTTTGGCCGCCAATGTCTGCTTTCTTGAAGTCATTTTCCTGGCTGACAAAGTAGCCTGCCCGGAAATACCCGTGAAATTCTACGTCGTCAATAATGTCTGCATTGGCGGTTGTCATCCCTAAAAGCACGGCTGACACGCCTGTCGCGACCATCGACAGTCTGCACTTGTTCATTCTCACTCCATAAGAGGTTGAGTTACTCCTGAAAGAAAGCGCTTTCTTGATTGTTGCAAAAAATACCCGAAAGTCTACTGAGAAACGGCCTGACACCCAGAGGCTGGATCTTTGCTAACTATCGAGCATGACTAGATTTGTGGTTACTTTGTACGAACTTGATGACATGCGAATTCAGAAACAGCTTGATGAAACCGCTCGTCATAACAACAACAGTTCGTACGTTTTTTGAACTGCAAATCGGAGTTACTCGAAACTTAGCACAATTCACATAATTTTCACATTAAGAGCGTTTTTGCGGGCTGAATAATACGTTTTGTCGTCATTAATAAGCAAAGGATGCTCATATGCGAGATATGAATCACTCATTAGAATTTTGCATTTCATACATTTCTTGAAGTGATGAACTCCGGGTATTTATCCAAATTTTCGCGCTTTCCGTTGAGTCTAGAGTGCGATTAACATTATGTTCACATTATGAGCAACGTCTAATCGATGCTTTCCTGAAGTCGGCTTGCCGGCTTTATTTTGAAAATGAGCAGAAAGCGCTTTCTTTTCAAAAACGACACCTTTTACAAAGCAAGATTTCTCCACTCATCAGGAGATCTTTCAGAGCGGCGGTATCACGAAGCTGACCGCTGCGCGATGTAGGATCAAACATACGGACAGCATGATGAAAAACATCTTAGCGAAAACGCTTCTCATTGCTTCAGTCGCACTCAGTGGCTGTGGTGGTGGGGGCGATGAACCAGTAAAAGGTGGCTCCATTATCGGGGATCCGGATAGCACAAGCAGTGTATTCTCGGTTCACCATCAAGGCAGCCTGGTGAATAACCTTCAGGCTGTGGGTTGGCAGGACGACAATCAGCAACTCACGTCTTATATGGCCAACAATACGTCTAAGCAGGTGTTGGAGCTGACGACGCCACCCACCGCAGGTGCATCAGCGCCTTGGGGGTGGGGTGCAGGTGTGGTTGCTCAAAGCGCGCAAACCAACAGCGGCGTATCCCCACGAGTCGCGAAAAGTGACACGCCTGATCTTTCCGGTTTTGAAAACGGCTATTTGATTTTCGAAGCCCGAGGCACCACAACCACGCCAGTCACTATTGGCTTCCAGACTGGCACAACAGAAACAGACGACGATGGACAATTGGTAGATACCAAACGCCCATCGACGTCTAACGGTGTGGTGTTCAATACGACTGATGCCATGCAATCCAGCACCGTTGGTGAGTACGCGACAAGTCGAACCATTACCGGTGAATGGCAAACATTCCGCGTCGCGCTGAAAGATCTGATCAACGGTAAAGCCATCGATTTCACAGACGTCGGTTCGCCCTTCTATATTCAAGGGGAAATCGATGATGGTGGTATCTTGGAGTTCCGGAATATCTTCTTTACGAAAGATGGCAAAGGTAAGGTCGGGGATGATATCGATGGCGGCGGCGATGGTGGTTCACCGATCTCTGACGATGCAACGTCGACTATCTACTTCGAAGGTATGCTTGAGCAGCAGTTGACCGCAGTCGGCTGGGAAGCAACATCCTTCCTGGGTGCAGACCCTGATACCCAGACGCTCGTCCTGACACCACCACCGCAAGGCGGCACCATTAAAGAATGGGGTTGGGGCGCAGGTTTGGTTGTCCCTCAGGGCGCGAATGGCCTTGACCTTTCTGGCTTCAAAGACGGCTACCTGAACTTTGATATTAAAGGTACGGTGACCACAGACGTCACTATCGGTTTCCAAACCGGCGTGTTTGACAGCACTGAGCGCCCACCATCAAGCAATGGCGTACTGTTTGACGCGAACGATGGCAGCATCACCTCTAACTGGCAGTCTTACCAGATCCCTATTTCCGATCTTCTCAATGGTAAGTTTGTCGACATGACGGACGTTACTTCACCTCTGTATTTCCAAGGTGGAGAGGAAGATAGCGGCACCATTGAAGTGCGCAATGTGTTCTACAGTGTCACCCAAGAAGGGGTTATTGGCTCTGATTTGAACGGCGGCGGTGGTGACGGCGGCGATGGTGGAGACGGTGGCAACGGTGGCGGTACTGACGGAGGTACTGGTGGTGGCAGCAGCAGTAGCGATTACGCTGTAGCGCCTGAAATTGCGCCTCAGCCTGCGCCTACGGGTAACTTCCCTGTTTCTTCAGTAGCCGGTGGTGTTGCTCCTGGGCAACCAGTGCTTGGTACTGCGGAGCTGACTGCAATCTCATATGGTGCTTTCCGCGCGGAAGAGCGTTCTAACACATACGCTCCTAGCGTTGAAGAAATTAAAGAAGATCTAAAGATTATGCATGCCGCAGGTATCCGTATGTTACGCACTTACAATACGCGTGATTTTATCGATACTGAAAGGCTGCTCCAAGCGATTAGCGAACTCCAACAGGAAGACGCCAATTTCGAAATGAATGTGATGCTTGGTGTTTGGATTTCTGCTCTGAATGCGTTTTCTGGTCTTGAAATAGACAGTACTCAAGAACACCCCAATAACCAACTAGAGATGGAGAAAGCTGTCGAGTTTGCTCAAACTTATCCAAACATCATCAAAGTTATCGCTGTTGGTAACGAAGCGATGGTGGAATGGGCGACCAGCTACCGTGTGGTTCCACGTATCATATTGGATCGCGTGAAAGAGCTTCAAGCGCTGAAAGCTGATGGCACGATCGACAAAAACATCTGGATCACCAGTTCAGACAACTGGGCAGTTTGGGCTATTAATAATGGCTACTATCAAGCACATGAAGCAGACATCAAAGCACTGATTCAAGCTGTAGATTACGTGTCTGTCCATGTTTACCCGTTCCACGACACAATCCATGATGACGACTTCTGGTCTGTTCCAGAGTCAGAGCAGTCTCTTACTCGTCAAGAACAAGCTGATAAAGCCATGGAGCGAGCGTTCAATAAAGCGCTAACTCAGATTGACGCAGTTAAAGATAGTGTGATGGCCATTGACAGCACCAAACAGATCCATATTGGGGAAACTGGTTGGTCTAGCGAGTCTACTGATGGTGCAGGTCTGGGCCGCACGGGTGCTGCTGGCGAGTACAACCAGAAGAAGTACTTCGATGCGATGAGCCAATGGGCAGTCGATTACGGTGCTTCTGTGTTCTTCTTCCAGTCATTTGATGAACCATGGAAAGGTGGTTGGGATGGAGATAGAGAGCAAGCTGAGGGTCACTCAGAGAAACACTTTGGTTTGATCGATATTGACGGGAATGCCAAATATGCTATTTGGGATCTTGTAGATGCAGGCGTATTTGAAAGAATTACTCGTGGTGGCAATCAGATCATTAAGTCACACGGTGGTGTAGAACAAAACGTCATTGATGCAATTTTCGCTATCCCATATGAAACGGGCTCTGATGATTCTGGTGCTGGATACGTCATGTATACCGGTAAAGAAAGTGTTCACAACGTCAACGATATTCAGCTTTGGCCTAACGGCGAAGACACTAGACTTGAAGATGTGAATGATGATACCTACAACCCGGTTAAGCAGATTACTGCAACTGTTGGTTGGGGGGCTGTCGCTTGGATTTTCAACGATAACCCTGTTGACTTGACCGCATATACCCATGTTGAGTTCAAAGTTAAAACGGCTGCATCTGATGTACAGGTAACTGTTATAAATCAAGATGGAGGGAAATCAGAAAACAAATACGGCACTGCAACTGGTTCTTCGCTTGCCAACGGTTGGGTTCAAATGAGCGTGCCAGTGCCTTCCTACACTGACATGACAACATTTGCTCTGTCTCTCGTTGACCTCCAAGGCTCGGAAACATTGCAGATAGCAGATATTGCATTTGTGAATAACGATAGCAACGGTGGAGACGGCAGTGCGCCTGAAACTGCTTATATTTCTTACACAGGTAAGGCGAACAACTTCCCAGCTGAAGATATTGCGTATTGGGAAGGTTTAAGTGTTGAGATTACAAGTGGTGGCACGTTTGATGAGGTATTCAATGTTACCTCAAGTGAAAAATGGGAAGCATTAGCCTGGACGTTCAACAATAATCCTGCGGATATTACCTCGTATACAAATGCACAATTTAAAGTGCGTACGGATAATGAAACGATAGGTGTGCTTGTCCAGAGCTTGTCGCAACCAGAGTCCAACAAAAACTACGCAGTTTCAAGTGGTGTCGCGCTTTCAGATGGTTGGGTACAAATGGAAGTGCCATTGCCAAATTACTCTGATATGAAGACGTTTGCCTTTGCGTTTGCAGCTGAGAATGCAGGGTCTTTTGAAATTGCTGACATAGCATTTATCACCAAAGAAAGACCAGTTTCTCCAGAGACTGCTTATCTTTCGTACACAGGCCAAGTCACTAACCCACCAATCGATGCATTGGAGTTCTGGGGGGCGCTCGATGGCGAAACGAAAGGAGGGGGTGTTTACGACCCTATATTCGAGGTCACGTCAAATGATAATTGGCAGTCTATCACTTGGTTGTACAACCTAAATCCTATTGATATCACTTCATATACACACGCGCAGTTTAAGGTGCTGACAAGCGAGCCAGAAATCGGCGTGTTGATTCAAAGCATCATTAATCAGGAGGAAGTTCAAGAGAACTACTTCATCTCAGAGGGCGAGGCGCTTTCAGATGGTTGGGTGCAGATGGAAGTATCTTTGCCTGAGTTCAATCAAATGACAGCTTTCGCGTTGGTATTTGCTAAAGCGGGCTCTTTTGAGATTGCCGATGTTACTTTAGTGAATCAAGGTACTGATGGCGGTACTGGCGGCGGCACTGATGGTGGCACTGATGGTGGCACTGATGGTGGCACTGACGGCGGCACTGATGGCGGCACAGATGGTGGCACTGATGGCGGCACCGATGGTGGCACCGATGGTGGCACCGATGGTGGCACCGATGGTGGCACCGATGGTGGCACTGACGGCGGCACTGATGGTGGTACGACTGGAAGCACCCCAATTGTCATCTTCAAAGATGCGGCTAATCCTGAATGGCTTGCGTGGAGTGATAAAGGAGAGCCGGCACCAACGCTTGAGACGGACAGCGATACTGCACATGGTGGAGTGACGGTTTTCGAGCAACCATCTGGTGAATGGTCAGCGACGGGTTTCAACACACGTATCGCTGATACAGCGAGCCCTATCAATGTTGAGGCATGGATGGTTGATGGTGTCATTTCATTCGATATGAAGCTGATTGCAGATTCAGAGCCTTCAGTGACAACTTGGCAGTTTAAGGTTGAGTCCAACGGTGGTATCTATGATGCGAATAACGAAATAGGCGAGGAGACAACGTTTGACTTAGATCCTTCCCCAGAGTTGAACGTATGGAAAACCTATACATTCAACCTAAGTGAACTCTCTAACCGTGGCATCGACCTCGCTAACATCGATGTCATCATGGTGTTCCCAGCTTGGGGTTCAGGTAGTGGAGCTAAGTATGCGATAGACAATGTGGTTGTCTCTCCGACATCCGAAGGCGGCACTGACGGCGGTACTGATACAACAGGAGACATTGTTTCTATTTTCAGTGATGACTACTCGGACATAACGGTGGATGAGTGGGGAGCTTTTTGGTCAGATGAAGCTAGTGCAATAGTGGACGGAACACTGGATGGCAGTCCCGCAAAAGTGATTAATGTTGGAGCCGGTCAAACGTATGGCGCAGTTAGTTTTACATCGTCGAAGTTTGACGCAACCAACTTGACAACGTTTAACATGCAATATCGTGTGTCCCCTTTATTGCCGGGGCAAGTGATTAGTATTAAGTTGTCCAATCATGATGGGGATGGTGAGACCAGTGCCATTTCTTACACTCATGCAGCAACAGGAACGGAAGTAGTAACACTGTCAATTCCTCTAGATGATTTTGAAAGTGTGCATGAAAGTGGTCTTCTGACAAGAAATGCCATAGCTCAGATGGTTATTAGTGCTGGAAGAGCTGATTTGGACCAGCCTGTAGATATCTACATAGATAATATCTATTTCAGTAAATGATTGGTTCTTCTGAGCACTTATCGGATAAACCATCCTGATAGCGAGCGTCAATTGCTCACTAATCAAATAAAAAAGGGAAGCCGTATAGCTTCCCTTTTTCTTTTCTCCTGAAATCCCACTAATAGGCGCGTAGAAGCGTTTCTTGAATTTAAAGCGCATATCGTCGTGTAACCATGCAATAAATATCAATAGTGATACCAGGCGTAACTTCGCAACCCAGTAACTGTGATCTTACTAACAAAGTCCTCGTCACCGTCTTGTTGTAGCCCTCAGTTCTCCTAGTATCACTCAAAAAGAAAGCGCTTTCTTTTAGAGGATGTAAGTAAATATGGAACATTGCAAAAACCTGGCAGCTTCGCCAGTTAAAGGACAATTCGTTGATATCAATGGCGAGCGTTTCTACCGAATAGAAAACGTCGATCATATGCCTCCATTTTTTATGAGTGTGGTATCGGCGGATGATCACTGGCTGTTTGCCTCTTCCACGGGCGCTTTGTCGGCAGGTCGCGGTAACCCGGAAAACGCGCTTTTTCCTTACCGCTCTGTCGATATGATCCACGAGAGTGCGGAAAACACCGGGCCGAAAACCTATATCCGCATTGAAGATGTGCATGGGGAGCAGGTGACATGGGAACCGTTCAACCCGCAACATGATGGCCGTTTTGATGTCAGCCGTGACCTCTACAAAAATGTGGTCGGCGATAAAGTGATTTTCGAAGAGGAAAACCGCTCTTTAAGCCTGACCTTCAGGTACAGCTGGGAAAGTGGAAGCCGTTTTGGTTTTGTTCGCCGTAGCGAACTTATCGACCATTCCGGGAAGGCGCGTTCAGTGGAAGTTCTGGACGGCTTACAAAATATCCTGCCACACAGTGCGCCCCTGCAAGCGCTGCAAACCCGCAGTGCGCTGGTGGATGCCTACAAATGGAACGAGCGGCTCGAGGGAACCACGCTTGCGCTGTTCACCATGTACGCCAAACTGAGCGATCGCGCTGAGCCGGCAGAAGCCCTGTTGGCGAACACGGTATTCAGCCTGGATAGCGATCCAAGAGACATTTTGCTGAGCAGCCAGCAAATCCCAGCTTTTCGCCGCGGTGAAGCGGTTGAACCTGAAACCCTGACCCGCGGTGTCCGCGGTGCATACTTTATCCATAAAACTATCACGTTGGGTGCCTTCGAAACCAACGAGTGGCTGCTAGTGCTTGATAGCGGTAAAGACCATGCTGACGTTGTCGAAATGCGCCGAGCGCTGAGCAGACCCGACGCACTGCGCGAAGCGGTGCTGGCTGACTGTGCCCAGAACCGTCAGGCACTGTTTGCCCTAATGGGTGCGGTAGATGGCTGGCAGTTCTCACAGGATGAAGCGACCAGCACTCATCACTATGCCAACGTCTTGTTCAACAGCATGCGTGGCGGGGTGTTTGAACAAGGTTACCTTTTGAGAAAAGACGATGTGGCGGCAACGGCGCATAAAACCAACCAACAGGTTTTCTTTCGCAACCGCGCATTCTTTGATGCCTTGCCGGAAAGTTTCAGCCACGAAAGCCTGATTAAACGTGCCGAGCAGGAAGATGATATTCAGCTGCTGCGCCTGTGCTACGAGTACCTTCCGTTGACCTTTGGTCGCCGCCATGGCGATCCGAGCCGGCCGTGGAACCATTACGACATCAAGGTGCGTGACCGGGAAGGGAATCCGTTGCTGGCGTATCAGGGCAACTGGCGTGATATTTTCCAGAACTGGGAGGCACTGGCGCTGAGTTACCCCGGCTACCTGCGTTCATTTATTGCCAAGTTTGTTAACGCCTCGACTGTGGATGGGTATAACCCTTACCGTATCACCAAAGAGGGAATTGACTGGGAAGTGCTGGATGCGGAAGACCCATGGAGCAACATTGGCTACTGGGGCGACCACCAAATCATTTACCTGCTCAAGTTCCTTGAATGGTCGGAGCGATTCGAACCGGGCCAATTGGCGGCAAATCTTTCACGTGAAATCTACAGCTATGCCAATGTGCCTTACCGCATCGGGGATACCAAGACGCTGTTTGATAACCCGAAAGACACCGTCACCTTCGACGCTGATCTGCACGCGAGAATTGAATTCCTCACGACCCAAATCGGCAGTGATGGAAAGCTGCTGCTCGATACTGATCGCGAAGTGTATCTGGTCAATCTCACTGAAAAGCTTTTGGTTCCGCTGCTTTCGAAACTCAGCAACTGGGTGGTGGACGGCGGGATCTGGCTCAACACCCAGCGTCCGGAATGGAATGATGCCAACAACGCCATTGTAGGCAATGGACTGTCCATGGTGACGCTCTACTACATGCACCGTTACGTGGTATTCATGCAGCAACTGTTCAACCACGCGCCGGAGAAAGTGCGCCTGTCAGAAGAAGTGGCACACTGGCTGCGCGATACCTCAGACGTTCTTGAACGTGCCTGGGGGGATGTGAAAAGAAACAGGGTGACGCGCCAGACAAAACACAAATTGCTGACCGAACTGGTCGAAGCGGCCAGCCGATACCGGCACGCTGTTTACGGACAAGGTGGCTTCAGCGGCAAAATACTGGTGAATAAAACAGAGATCGAATCGCTGCTGGAAACCAGCCGTTTGCTTCTGCACAGCTCAACGCTGCATAACCTGCGTGAAGATGGGCTTTTCAACGCCTACAACGTGGTGGGATATAACGCCGAAACGCTGGAAAGCTATCCACTCTACCCCATGCTGGAAGGACAGGTCGCAGCACTCAGTTCCGGTGCTTTGTCTCCTGAGCAAGCAGTTTCTTTGTTGGATAAACTGTTTGCCAGCGCCATTTACCGTGATGACCAGCAGTCATTCATGCTCTATCCGGACAGACAACTTGCCGGATTTGTGCGCAGAAACGGCATGGATGCGGGAACCGTGCGTAAAAGCCCTTTGCTTTGGGATATGGTCCAGCGCAAGGACAAGCGGATAGTGATCAAAGATGCCGATGGTACTTTCCATTTCAACGCGGCTTTTGAAAATGCTGGCGTGTTAAAGTCAGCACTGGAAACTGTGCGTGCAGATTATCCGCATATTGTGGATGAAGAGTTCTCCCATGTGCTGGATATATATGAATCTGTGTTTAACCACCGCGAGTTTACCGGGCGATCAGGTACCATGTTTGGGTATGAAGGCTTGGGCTGTATTTACTGGCACATGGTCTCCAAGCTGTTGCTGGCGGTGCAGGAAGCCTATTTCGCAAGCTGGCAAGCGAACCCGGACAGCAAGGAAACCAATGCGTTGGCGGCACACTACTACCGCGTCCGCGACGGTATTGGTTTCAACAAAACACCTGAAGCGTATGGCGCGTTCCCAACCGACCCTTACTCACACACACCGAAGCATGCCGGAGCCCAGCAACCGGGCATGACAGGGCAGGTGAAAGAAGAAGTGATCACCCGTTTCGGTGAGTTGGGAATTGGGGTGGAGGAGGGCATACTCCGCATCGCGCCTTCTTTGTTGCAGGCTACTGAGTTTTCCAAAGATCCTTCCGTGTTTAACTATGTACGGGAAGGAAAGAAGGAAACCGTTGCGCTGTTAGCCGGTGAATTGGCGTTTACCTATTGTCAGGTGCCGTTTGTTTACAAACTGCGTGATAGTGAGCGTACCCACATGATCGTGACAATGATGTCAGGTGCCCGGTTGCCGGTTGAGGGTGACAGGTTGCCGAAGTCAGTTTGTCAGGCGCTTTTCGCCCATGCTGGAGAGATTGCGAAAATTGAAGTCTGGATCCCGCAGTCTTCCCTGTATAAAGCGATAGCCTAAACAGAAAAACCGCCCTGACGATAACGCCAGGGCGGTTTTTGTTTGTAGGAAGAAGCAGTTATGCGTTGAGGTTTTTCACTGAACCACGCGCCATTAATGTAGGAAACAGGCGCGATTTAATCGCATCAATGGGTTTGCCATCCAGAATATTCAGCACACCTTTCGCCGCCTCGCTCGCCATCTCCTCCAGCGGGAAATTAATCGTTGAAAGACTCGGCGTCATGTATTGGCTGTAGGCGTGATTATCAAAGCCGACAATCGAAATATCCTCGCCCACAATCAATTTGCGTTCATGGCACACTCCATAGGCTGCGAGGGCGATACTGTCATTGAGACAGAAAATGCCGGTGATGCTACTGTCCCTGTCGAGCAGGCGACGCACGGCTAAATCGTTGCCGTCGTGGTCAAAGCGTCCTTCAACCACCAGATTCTGATCGTATTCTATGCCGTATTTCTCCAGCGCATTCCGGTAGCCCTGCAAACGCTCGCGGCTGTCGATTTTGCTGAGTTGGCCGGTAATACAGCCAATGCGGCGGTGACCATTCTGGATCAGATACTCGGTGGCAATGTAACCGCCCAATTCATTATCCATGCAGATACACTGATCTGAAATCTCTGGGATGTACCGGTTCATCAGCATGGTGGCGGGGGTTTTCTCGACGATTTTCAGGATGTCAGCGTCTGTCAGCATGTCTGACGTAAGCACTAATCCATCAATCTTTTTCGCATTGAGAAAACGGATGGACTCCTGCTCTTCGTCGTACTTTTCATGCCCGCTGGTGATGATCAGGTGGTAATTTTTCTGGCGGACAACTTTTTCGACGTGGTGCATCAGCGGGCCGAAGTAGGGGCCATCAAGGGTACCTACTAACATGCCAATACTGAGGGAGCGATTGGATGCCAGGGCCTGCGCAAACGCATTGGGTTGATAACCCAGCTTTTCGATGGCATCAAACACTTTCACCCGGTTCTTCTCTTTCACCGAGGCATGGCCATTTAGCGCTCTTGATACGGTGGACTGAGACACGTTAGCGAACTCGGCCACTTCTTTAATGGTAATCAATGTATCTTTCCTTCAATCCCTGATGATTGCAGCGCGCTGCTATCTACCCTGATTTAGTTTGTGAAAGGGCTTTCTTTACCTTCCTTGCCACTTTCCTGATAGGCAGGCTGGTGGGTAGGTGGTGAAAAGTTATGCAGTGTGTGCGGCGTTTCAATCGTACGGCGTTATTTTTGCCATGAAGCGATACGATTTGCAAAACTGAACCTAAGCAATAACTGCAAATTAGCAGACTTTGATAGCCATTTACTCAATTTTGAGTCACAAGGTCAGCGATATGCACCCGGTTTGCACATGGGGGAAGCCTTACTGGCAATCCTTCAGGGCATTGAGCAAAGCATCAACTTCATTCTGACTGAACACGGCAATGCCATTTTTTCTCAGCAGTGCTGTGGTTACGCCCTCACCACTCACCTTTTGACCGCTGAACTTACCGTTATAGATTAGCGAGCTACCACAAGAAGGGCTGGACTCTGTCATCAGTGCAAACCGGATCCCTTGCTGCTGGCAAATGGCCAACGCTTTCTTCGCACCCTCGCAGAATGCGTCTGTCACATCACTGCCGGTGGTGGCGATCACTTTTCCGGCTCCTGACCATACGCTTTCCCCATTCGCTAAATCAATTTCCGCCGGCGGGCGGGGTGTGCTCAGGCCTCCCGCCACTTCCGGACAGAAAGGAACCAGTTGGGCTTTCCCTTCAAGGGTTGTAAACGCTTTGTGTGTCTGGCGCAGGTCATTCCCATCGTAACGGACTTTTTCGCCCATCAAGCAGGCACTGACTAACACTTTGATCATTTTGAATATTCACCTAACTGATAAGGGTGTCGATAGTAGCACGCCCTTGCTTTACCCGGCACTCATTCGCCGTTTTACAATTGTGCAAATAAAGGAAAGAAACTTTTGCAGCGTTTTTTTTCGCGAAGACATTGAGTAAAGCGGCATTCAGTCAAATACTTTAGGTTACCTGTGCAACAATTCGGCAGGATAAAGGAGGGGTGTCAGGCCATGTCTGAAATGCTGCAACAGTATCCAACCATTAATGGCAGGGAGATCCATGTAAGGACATGGAACCCTGAAGGCGGGGAAACCGTGATTTTCTGGCACGGGCTTGCGCGTAACAGTATCGACTTTGTCGAGATTGGTGCTGAGCTGGGCAAGAAAGGGTATCGCGTGCTCGCTCCCGACACCCTGGGGCGTGGCCTGTCTGAATGGGCAGAAGATCCGAAAGCAGAATACAGCTATGCCAACTACATGGATTTGGCGATAAAGCTGATGGACTTTTATTGCTGCGACAAGGTGCACTGGGTTGGTACCAGCATGGGCGGACTCATTGGTATGCTGCTTGCCGCCAGTGACGAGTATTCCGACAGGATAGGCTCTCTGGTGCTTAACGACATTGGCCCGGAAGTGCCGCAGGAAGCACTGGAACGCATCGTCAATTATGTGCAGTCGCCACTGACATTTCGCCGTTACAACGAAATCAACCAGTACCTGCAAACCCTCTACCAGCCTTTTGGCCCGCATACTTCACACCAGTGGCAGGTGATGATTGCTGCTTCCGTCAGGCGTTTGGACAACGGCGATTACACCACCCATTATGATCCGCAAATACTCGCGAGCTATGAGCCCAGTTCAACGCCGATTAATCTTTGGCACCAGTTTGCCAAAGTGCAGGTTCCTTTGATGCTGATGCACGGATTACATTCTGACGTTCTTACTAAAGACATCGTGAAGAAAATGCGCGAGATGCAGCCGGACATGGCGGTAAATTATTATCTGGGCTGTGGGCACGCTCCCAACCTGTTTTTCAAATCCTACCGTCAGGATGTCGAAAACTTCATTGAAGCCAACCCAATCTCTCCGATTAGCCATGCAAGGCGCAACGCGGGCTGACCCGAAACAGCAATAAAAAACGGCCTTTCTTTGAACAGAAAGGCCGTTTTTGTATTTTCAGCTCAATGATTTATTTGGATGCCCAGAGATGAAGCAATTCAACGGCAATGGTCGCGCCGGCCAGTGAGGTAATTTCCGCGCTATCGAACGGCGGGCTTACTTCCACCACATCCATACCGACAATGTTGATGCCGCGAAGTCCACGAAGTATTCGCAATGCTTTATCTGAGGTAATGCCGCCTATCACAGGCGTACCGGTACCCGGCGCATGGGCGGGGTCGAGGCAATCAATATCAAAGGTTACATAGGCAGGTTTTGCACCAACCAGCGCCTTAATATGGTTGGCAATGTCATCGGCTGTCATGTCGTTTGCCGCTTCTGCACAAATCACATTGAATGGATGGTTGTCCCTGTCGTAATCGGTGCGGATACCCACCTGCACTGAAACTGCCGGGTCAATCAGCCCTTCTCGGGGAGCGTGGTAAAACATGGTGCCGTGGTCGTATTTGCTGCCCTGACTGTAGGTGTCTGTATGGGCATCAAAATGGATCAGTGCCATTTCACCGTGTTTGGCGTGGTGCGCCCTGAGCAATGGCAGCGTGACAAAATGGTCGCCGCCCAGAGTAAGCAGCGCCTTGCCGGCAGCCAGGATCTGGTTGGCAGCGGCGGTTGCTGTGTTAAGGAAATCTTCACTGTCGCCACAGGTAAACACCATATCTCCCGCATCAACAATATTGCACTTGTCTTTCAGCGCGAATGGCCAGGGGTAGCGCTGGCCTTCCCAAGCCAGATTAACCGATGCGCGGCGAACGGCATCAGGCCCAAGACGCGCCCCGGAACGGCCGGTGGTTGCCATGTCGTAGGGCATGCCCAGCACTACGATATCGGCTGCAGTATCAGTGGGATCTTTCACCATCGGAAGACGGAGAAAAGAGTATGAGTTGGCAAAGAGTGAATCGTCTTTACGCGAAAAAACATCTTCCATAATCAGCCTCATAACCGTTAGCGGTAAACACTATTTCTACAAGTTAGCAGTTGGCAGGGAATGCTATGTCTATTTTCTGCGGCATTAAGCAATTCGTTGAAAGCCTTGCAAGCCACTGTGCGTTCCTGTGACCTCTTTCGATATGTTGGGGTGTGAACCAAATTTTTAACAAGTTTGCACAACTATCTGGTCTATATAACTTAAAGCCTCATGACTGATGGTGATGGGTGATGGGTGACGGGGAGTCAGTTTGAGATCAGGAGACAGAAAACATGGCAACGACGCGAAGCAAGAAAAAGCCCACCGTGTGTTTAGTGCTGCAAGGCGGCGGCGCTTTGGGTGCGTACCATATTGGCGCTTATCAGGCATTGGAAGAAGCTGGCTTCACGCCAGACTGGTTCGCCGGGATCTCCATTGGCGCGTTGAACTCTGCCATTCTCGCCGGGAATAAACCCGAAGAACGGTTGCAAAAGCTGGAGCAGTTCTGGAACCGGATCTCCCGTCCTGAAACAGACTTTCCCATGCCTGACAATATGGCAATGGCATATAACACCTACAGCGCTTCGCAGGCGTTGATGTTCGGCCAACCTGATTTCTTTGTCCCGCGTCCACTTAACCCTTGGCTGGCACCCGCAGGGGAGGCAGCGACCAGCTTTTACGATACCAGCCCTCTGCTTACTACTTTGGCGGAGCTGGCAGATTTCGATTTGATTAACCAGAACAAAGCAAGGCTGACGGTAGGGGCAACGCGGGTTACCGACGGCGAGCTGGTCTTTTTTGACAGCAAAACCGAGGATCTTGGGCCCGAGCATGCGGTGGCGAGTGGCTCGCTGCCGCCGGGCTTTCCGGCTACAAAAATTGATGAAGACCATTACTGGGATGGCGGTGTCGTCTCCAATACCCCGGTAAATGGCTTGCTGGATTTAGCTGGGCCATCAGAGGATCTGCTGATCTTTATGGTCGACTTGTGGGATTCGAAAGGGCCTTTGCCCCAAACCATGAGTGAAGTGTTGTGGCGCGAAAAAGAAATCCGCTACGCGAGCCGCACCAGTGAACATATTGAAGCCTTGATGGCGAAAAGAAACCTGGACTATGTGCTGGCAACCCATCCTGAGCTGGTCGACAGCGAACAGGCACCGAAAACCACCAAGCTCCGCTCCGGCAGAAAAGTCGATATCGTCCATATCACGTTTGAGCCGCTGAAAGGGCATATTCCGTTGAGCGATGCAGAATTTTCACGCCGATCAATCCGGTTACGCCGTGAATGCGGTTATGAAGATATGAAACAAGCATTGGCGGAGTCACCGTGGACGCAACAGAATGAAGGGTTGCCGTGCCACTACTACAAACGGGGCTGTGAAGGGCATTGGGATGATGCCCAAAAGCTCGAATAGGGCAGACCCTAGCGATGAAAAATCGTTTCGAAAGCTAAAAGTTTGGAAGCAAAAGGTTAACGGTGGATGAACAGTTTCGAACCTTAAGGAAACAAAGGAAAGAAACCGGAAAAAACTTATGTGATTAGTCGGGAAACCTATAGGCGGCAAGGGGCGATTAGTTTAGACTACGCCCTCTTTACCCATCCCCATCCGAGGTAATCATCATGTCTTTACCAAATTGCCCAAAATGCAACTCTGAATACACTTACGAAGACGGCGCACTGTACGTATGCCCTGAGTGTGGTCACGAGTGGTCTCAAGATGCATCTGCAGATGCAGAAGAGACAAAAGTCATCAAAGACTCTAACGGCAATGTACTGCAAGACGGTGACACTGTTACTGTTATTAAAGACCTGAAAGTGAAAGGCTCTTCTCTGGTCGTTAAAGTGGGTACCAAGGTTAAGAACATCCGTCTGGTAGACGGTGACCACGATATCGATTGTAAAATCGACGGTATCGGTGCGATGAAACTGAAATCAGAATTCGTTAAGAAAGTGTGATTCAGTCTTAACCGCGAAAAAAGCCGCGCTTCAAAGCGCGGTTTTTTTGTGCCTGTAGAACTGGACTCAATGCCCGTTTGCTGCGTATAAACCTACTAAGCCCTAAGGTCAACAGACCCTAAGATCTGAAGATACAGAATTCAGTCAATCTCACTGAATTCTGTATCTTCAGGATGTTTGGGTATAAACACAGTGGAGGGGAGCGCGCAGTGGCAGACAGCAAAGACGGCAAGAAAGTCCCAAGTAACCGACTCAGCAGGGTTGGCATGTTTGGTTCAGTGGTAACCAAAGTGGCGACCAATATGGCAGCAGAGGGCGCAAAACAGTGGATGTCTGGCAAACGCCCGAGCAAAAAAGACCTACTTCTGACACCGAAAAATATCGCCAATATCACAGACCAACTGGCGCAGCTTCGTGGTGCAGCGATGAAAGTCGGTCAGCTACTCAGTATGGATGCCGGAGACAGCCTTCCCAAAGAGCTGACGGATATCCTCGCTAAGTTACGTTCTGATGCATCGCCAATGCCTGCCAAGCAACTGGCAGCCGTTCTCAGCAATGAATGGGGTAGTGATTGGCAAAAGCACTTTATCTCGTTCAACTTCAAGCCGATCGCGGCCGCATCGATTGGTCAGGTGCATTTTGCCTATGCGGACGATGCGTCGGAGCTGGCCGTTAAAGTGCAGTATCCCGGCATAAAGAAAAGTATCAGCAGCGACGTCGACAATGTGGTGACCTTACTGCGTATCACGGGTCTGATCCCGAAAGAAGTGGACTACAAGCACCTGCTGGAAGAAGCCAAGAAGCAGCTTCATGATGAAGCCGACTACGCCCTTGAAGCCTCGATGGCTGACAGATTTTACAACTTGTTGCGTCACGATCCGCGCTTTGTGGTGCCTGAAATCAGACCCGAACTGACTACCCCTTCCATCCTGGCTATGAGTTATGAGCAGGGTGAACCCATCGAAACGTTGCAGGCACTGCCCCAGGCTGAAAGAAATACCCTGATTGAAAACCTGTTTGAACTGCTTTTCCGCGAAGTGTTTGAATTTCGCCTGGTGCAGACAGACCCCAATTTTGCCAATTACCTCTACCAGCGAGACAGCCAGAAGATAGTGTTGTTGGATTTTGGCGCAACTCGGGAATATTCCGAAACCATCGGTGAGGGTTACCGCCAGTTATTGACGGCAGCAATGCACCGCGATGAAGCGCGTCTGGCCGATGCGATGTCGCAAATCGGTTTTTTCAGCGACCACATATTCCCCGAGCAGAAAGCGGCGGTGGTGAACATGGTGATGACGGCGTGTGAACCGTTAAGTTGTGGTGACATTTATGATTTTGGTAACACTGACCTTGGCAGCCGGTTACACGATGCTGGCATGGCGTTAAGCATGGAACAAGGTTACTGGCATACGCCGCCAGCCGCGGCCTTGTTTTTGCACCGGAAAATTGGCGGCTTGTATTTGCTGGCAGCAAGGTTGGGAGCGAAGGTGAATCTGTCTGAACTCTTTGCGCCGTTCCAGCTTACTGCCGGAGAAAACTACCCGGAGCGCGTGGCGAATTGATAAAAGCCACCCGGCATCTTCAGGTTGTTTAGGTATATCAAATAACTGCCACAAATGGCCTGTTAATATGGGCGAACAGGCAATGGCATGCAGGAAACAGAATATGTCCGCACGATTATTCCAGCATCTGGAAACCATATGGAACTACCAGTTAATGGGTCACCAGTTAGAGGCAGCCGACTGCCTGTTCGTACTATGCAGTAACGATTTACGTGTCGCTGAATATGCTGCGCAACTTTATAAGCAGGGATTGGCGCCTTATGTGATGGTATCAGGTGGTAAAGGGCGCTTTACGGAAGACTTTGATCAGTCTGAAGCTGAAACCTTTGCCGACGTGTTGATGGATGAAGGGGTACCGGCATCGGCATTGTTACTTGAAACCGAGGCAACGAATACCGGAGAAAACATGACACTGTCACATGCTGTGATGATTCAAAAAGGGCTGCACTTTTCCCGTTTCATTCTGGTGCAGAAGCCATTCATGGAAAGACGTGCGTACGCCACGTTTCTGAAGCAGTGGCCGGGTGAGAAGGAAAGCGTGATTTGTACCTCGCCGCCGATCGACTTTATCGATTACCCCAACGATTCTCTGCCTTTCGACCATGTTGTCGAGGCGACACTGGCTGATTTTGAGCGGGTACGTGATTACCCGGCGCTTGGGTATCAAATCCCACAAGCCATTCCCGAACATGTACTCGAAGCGTATTCGGAACTCAAAAAACAGGGGCTGTGACAGCCCCCACTTTTTTGCGCAGACTTAATAGCTAAACCGCCCAATCATGGTGTTCAGGTTTTCCGCCTGTTCACTCACCCCATCCATGTTGTCGTTAATCCGGTTAAGGATCCGCGAGCATTGCTGGATATTCTGGCCAACATTGCTCACGCCATCTGAGGCATCCCTGACCCGGTCAAACTGCGCCTTGATAGAAATATTTACCCGGTCGAAGTTGGCACAGACTTCCTTACTGGAATCGGTGATTTTACTCAGTAAATCGCCGGAGATATTGACCTTTTCAGCCCCAACAGTAATGCGCTCGTCCGATTCTTTAATCAGTGCTGAAATCTCTTTCGCCGCTTCCGCACTGCGCTGGGCGAGGCTGCGTACTTCACCGGCCACGACCGAGAACCCGCGTCCCTGCTCACCGGCACGGGCGGCTTCGACACTGGCGTTCAGTGCCAACAGACTGGTCTGGAAGGCAATACCTTCAATGGTACTGATGATTTGCTGCATCTTGCGGCTTGAGTCGGTAATCGACATCATGGCAGATTCGATTTCTTTCACCAGCACTTCACTTTCATGGGCGTGATCCAGCGCTTTCTGCGACACACCGACAGAGACTTTGGAATGATCCAGTGTTTCCTCGATATTGCTGCGCATGGCTTTCATCAGCAGTGAAACATCCTTGAGCTGCTTAACCTGAGTGTCGAGCTGCTCATTCAGGTCAGAGACCTCAACGTTGGTTTCTTCCGAAGTGTTGGTGAGGTTGCCGGCGGAAGACTGGATTTCGCGCATCATTTCAGCAAGGGCGGCTAGGGTTTCATTGATACCCGCTTTGAGCTTTTTATAGTCGCCGGAAACGTCAAGCGTGAAGCTGTCGGTAAGATCGCCTTTGGAAAGCTTATCCAGCACTTCACGGGTGTGGGTGAGGGTGTCGTCGATATTCGCGGCGGTCTGGTTAACGGTTTTCGACAGTGCCAGCAAATCGCCGGAAACATCCTTCGTTTTGCAGCGGGCAGAAAAGTCACCGTCGGATACTTTACCGAGCACGGTGCCAATGTTGCCCAATACGCCGTCGATGGATATGGACGCCTGGTTGACTGCTCGCTTCATTTCGTTGAGCTTGCCTTTTGCTTCCACATTCACTGTGCCACCAAATTGGCCGTCACTGAGCGAATGCATCACTTCACAGATTTCAACGACCACGCGCTCGGTGTCGGCAATCGACTGGTTCATCAGCTCTTTTAACGAGGCCAGATCTCCAGCCGCTGGCGCAGTCACCCGATGGCTGTAGTCGCCACTGGCAAGGGCGGACATGGTTTTCTTGGCATCATTGATAAATGCGGCGGTGGTTTTCGCAGAAGTATTGACCTGTTTTTTCAGCGTTTCCAGCTGACCTTTGGCGTTGGTGCTTACCTGACTGCTGAAATCCCCCTGTTCGATTTTTGCCATCACGTCGCCAATGTCGGTTACGGTGGCTTCAATTTCGCTGGCGAACTGGTTGATGCTGAGTTTGAGCTTTTGCAAATCGCCCGTCATGTCAGAGGTGACGCGCTGGGAGAAATCGCCTTCTGAAAGGCCATTCATGGTGGAGGAGATATTGACCACCGCCCCTTCAAGAGACGCCAGCATGGTGTTGAGCGCTTCGGCCGCCTGACCGGTTTCGTCTTTGCTGTGAACAACAGCGCGGTCGGAGAAATGCCAGTTTTGGCGCAGTTTAAGGATAAAAGCGGACAAATCCTGTATTGGTTTGGCAATCAATTGGCCGACATGACGGGCAGAGAGGATCACCAGCCCGACCAAAATAACGGCCATGATGAGGTACACCACTTTCAGGTAAAACGCTGCGGCAAGGGCTTCACCTACTTCTTGTTCAACCACCACAATCCAACTGGTGTCGTCGCCAATTTGCATTCGGTTGAACACAGTGAACACGTCCTTGTCGCGGTAGTTCTCACCGTGGAAAGCGACAGGAGAGAAAGGAGCGCCGCTTTCCAGTGCATAGTCAATGGCCTCAGAATTCAGCGTGAGGTTATTGCGAAAGGAGTTCACCACCGTCATTGTGTCGCTGCGGAAGGTGTCAGAGCGCAGCTTGCGGTCGGTTCCGATAATGTAGGATTCCCCGGAACGCCCCAGACCGTAGTCTTTATTCATCACCGCACTGATTTGATCCAGCGGTAACTGGATGATGAGTGCTGCTTTGGGAACACCGTTAATGTAAACGGGCGTCGCTGCAAATCCTGCCGGTGAATCATAGGAAGGCAGGTATTGGGCATAGTCGTTAAATACCGTTTCGATCTCTTCACCGGACTGGATTTTCTGTTTCAGGGTGCCAAATACCTTACCCAGACCAGACTGCGCATAGGGACCGTCTTCCAGGTTGGAAGCAAAATCGATCTCTTTAAAAACGGAATAGACCACATTGCCAGTCGCTAAATCGACCAGAAAGATATCGTAGAAGCCGAAGTTGGAGACGTATTGCCTGAAATCGGCATGGTATTCCTTGTGCACCAGATCGTAATTGGTCGTGCCTGCCTGACGCAGTTGGTCTTTTTGGCCGACCGGATAATGGTTGTTGGAGATGTAAGCGTTTTGTAAAGCAATGGACGTTGGATTCGCGCCGTCCAGCAACAGACCCGTATCAATGTCTGACCCGGTCTGGGCTTTGTAGCTGGTGGCAAAAACATTGTCGTAAAAAGCAGACAGGGACTGCATCTTGGTCTGCATCTGTGTGGCACCGTCGTAACGGTTAAAAGCGTCGATAAAGCGGGGGGTCGCCTCAATGGTGGCTGGGTTAGTAGCTATGCTTTTCAGGATGGATTTGGAGTTATCGAAATAGTTTTTCAGTGAGTCTGATTTGAGCTGCGCAATGGCAAGTAATGCCTCGCTTTTCTGCTCTTCCAGGGAACTTGAAGAGTTATACAGGCCAATCAGGGCTGTAAGGACAGTGGGAACAAGACCTATAACACACAGAATAACGGTCATTTTTTTTACGAGAGGATAATCCTCAAATTTCTGTATCCAGGTCTCGAGCACGAGTAACTCCTCCAAAGATAGAAGTGTCTTATTGTTAAGAGTGTAGGTGGGATTTTTGCTTTTGGGGAATGTGCCAGCCTTATCCACTGGCGGATTTTCAGTAACATACCCATCAATGTTAAAAGACCCAATGGATGAGGAAATTGTGTGACTGGATCACGCCAAAACCCACAGCTTAACTACGCTGAACTTAACAAGGCACTCGCTTTTGTGATTCTTATGCTCGGCGTGGCGTTTGGCATTATGAATTTGCAATTGGCCTTTTCAGACGAGCACCAGAGCATATGGCTGGGAGTGCTGTACGGCTTTTTAGGCTTTATCGGGATTTTCGTTGCGATATTTTGGGTGTTTGATTCCTACAACACGGAAGTCACTGCAAACCATGTCGCCAAAGGAAAAACCCAGATCCGGTGGGAAGAGGTCACTGACGCAAAATCAAACGACTTCTCGATGGTGATTCTAAGTGGTGATACGCGGGTAGTGATTAACTATTACGCCTATCGGGAGCCGGAAACGCTGCGGGAGAAGATTCCCCAACTTATCGCTTCACACAGGCAAAGTGCGCCGTAGCGGATTTACTTTTCCTGCCGCCCTCAATGGGCGGTTATTGATTGGACGCAGGACGCACGGTTTTTTTGCCCAAAGGGCGGTCTGCACTGATCCGCATTCCGCCATATTCAAACAGGTGGCTTGTCGCGAGTTTGCCATACACTGGAATGGTGTTGCCTATTGCTACTTCGACATCTTCACCGCATTTCAATACCAATTCCCGGTCATTCGCGTAGAGATAGAGAAAGCTTTCACTCCCCATTTTCTCGACCGCAAAGACTTTTCCACGGATCTCGTAATCGGCATTTTCCGGTGAAAGCGAAAGGTGTTCGGGACGTACCCCCAGATACATTTTGTTTGAAGTTCGTGCCCGTGCTTTTAATGGCATGGTCAAGGTGTGGCTGCCCAGTATGAAGTGATCTTTGTTTCCGACCTTGGCCTGTTCAACGCGCAGGAAGTTCATGGCGGGCGTACCAATAAAACTGGCGACAAAGCGGTTGACCGGGTTGTGGAACAACTCCATGGGCGAGCCCTGTTGCTCAATTTTGCCTTTGTTCAGCACCACAATGCGGTCTGCCAGCGTCATGGCTTCCGTCTGGTCGTGAGTAACATAAATCATGGTGGACTTGAGCCGCTGTTTGAGCTTGATCAGCTCCAACCTCATGCCTACCCGGAGAGCGGCATCTAGGTTGGACAGTGGCTCATCAAGCAGGAACAGTTTTGGATCGCGGCTGATGGCGCGTCCAATGGCAACGCGCTGGCGCTGACCGCCGGAAAGCTCGCGGGGTTTGCGGTTCAGCAGGTGGCCTATTTGTAACGCTTCTGCAGTGCGGCGCACGGTTTGCTGGATTTCGTCTTTGGGCAAACCGGCGATTTCGAGCCCGAAGCCAATATTCCGCTCTACCGTCATATGTGGGTAAAGCGCATAGGACTGAAACACCATGGCAATGCCGCGGTCAGCGGGTTCACCCTGGGTAACGTCATCGTCATCAATATAAATGCGGCCAGTCGTGACCTTCTCCAACCCGGCGATAATACGCAGCAGGGTGGATTTCCCGCATCCGGAAGGGCCAACCAAAACGCAGAATTCCCCATCTGGAATATCGAGGTTCAAAGGCAGGATCACCCGCTGGTTGCCGAAAGATTTACTGACATTGTCTAATTGCAAAGTCGCCATAATTCTTCTCCGTTAGCGGGTTGGGGATCGCATTGCCATAGCCCGGTGTTGGTGCCATTGCCCGCGGTAGGCATCGGATAGCGCTTTCACCGTCGATGACGGCACCTCAGACATGGAAAGCACGGCGCGGTTATCCGGAATAAGGGCGTCCGCCGCCAGTAAAGCAGCGCCCACCGCGCTGGCATCTGCGCTGTCTGAAACAAAACAGGGAACTGCAGTCACTTGGGCGATGATGTGCAACAGCGGTTGGATATGTGTGCCGCCGCCGGAAAAGTGCAGGGCTGATACCTCCACGCCGCAGGCTTTGGCCTGAGTGACAATGTGAGCAAATTCCAGTGCGATGCCATTAAATGCGGCCCTGACCAAATCCAGATTGCTTGAGTGAACGGTGAGGTTTCCCCAGCTGGCCGTGATTTTATGATTGGGCTCGGGGGCGCCGGAGCCAGATAAAAAGGGCAGGAATAGTACCTCTGTTTCGTGACCAAGCGTTTTCTCACTCAGGGCGATAAACGCCTCCCGGCTCAGGTTAAGTGTGCGTTGCAACCACAGAAGGGTCGGGCCTAAAGCGGGAATGGTGCCGATAACCTGAAGATGTTCACCAAACCCAAAAGGGAACAGATGAAAGTCGCCCGTCCAGTCAGACGAGAGGTTTTCTTTCCTCAGCGGAAATGAAAGCACACCGGATGTCCCTAAAGAAACGGAAACAATGCCTGAGCGGTAACCGCCCACGGCGCGCGCTGCAGTTGCCTGATCTCCGGCACCAGTAACAAGCAGGATAGGCTCGCCGCGATGGTCTTTAGGTGCATAGACACCGCTGATGGCTTTGGCGTCGTCCAGTTGCGGCAGAGCAGACGGAGGAATGTCTGCCATTTCCAGAATACCGCTTTCCCAATCGTCAGTGATGGCATCGTAACACTGCATACCGGCGGCTTCATTTCTGTCAGTAACAAAACGGGCAGAAGGGTCGATAAGCTGTCGCAGATAATCTTTGGCGCAATACAGGCGTGAAGTTTGGCGCGGAAGCGCAGGATTCTGCTCTTTCGCCCACAGCCATTTCGCCAGGGTAAAATCCGGCAGCGGAATGTTGGCTGTTTTGGCGACCCACTCGGATTGCGTGAGGGGAAAGCGGGCGAGCGCGGCATCGCCATCCATATCCAGCCAGAGTTTAACCGGTGCAATCAATTGCTTTTTATCATCTACCGCGAGCAGGGTGTGCATCTGTCCGCTAAAACCGATGGCTTCAGGCAGCGCTACGTTGACCATTTCATCCAGCAGAATATTGGCGACACGCCACCACTGAGCCGGGTTCCGTTCCGGTGCGCCTTCATCGTTGTAAGCCTGTGTCGATGACCAAACCAAGCGGCAATGGTCACCCTCCACTTCAACCAAAACGGCTTTCATGGATGATGTGCCTAAATCAATGCCGCCGAAAATCCGTGTCATGGAATGCTCCTTATTCCGTTAACCTTTCACCGCACCGGCTGTCAGGCCACGCACAAAGGCGCGTTGAACCGCGACATAAAGCAGAATGAGCGGGATTGCGATGATCACCAGAATGGCAAACAGCGCGCCCGGATTTGCCATGTAAAAGCCGGAATACTGCATGGGAATAATGGTGAGGGTTTTCATTTCCGTTTCGGTCATGATCACCAGTGCGAGAAAGAACTCATTCCAGGTGGTGATGAACTGCCAGATAGCCACGAAGACCAGCGCAGGGCGGATAAGAGGCAGGGCGATATGCCAGTAAACCTGGAAGGTGGTGCAGCCATCAATCCTTCCGGCGTCAAACAGCTCTTGCGGCGAGTCTTCCAGAAAGCCTTTGAGTATCACCACCGCAAAAGGCACGCCGAGGGCAATGTACGGCAGGATAAGTCCAGCGTACTTGTTCACCCAGCCAAAGGTTTTAAGCAGGATAGCGAGCGGCAGCACCAGGGATGCGATAGGCACCATCAGGGTGGTCAGCAGAATGGCATACAGAAGCAAGGAGCCAGGCAGGCGCAAAATGGTAATGGCGAAAGCGAACAGAGATGAGAGCGCCAGCACCGCCACCACAGTCGCCAGCGTGACAATCAGGCTGTTGATGAAAAAAACGTAAAGCGGGTTGTCGGAAATGACCGTAATAAAGTTGTCGAAGGTGATAGGCCAGACAAACAGTTGGGGGTCAAACACCTGAGCCGGAGAGCGTACCGCCATGGTGAACATGTAGACTTCCGGGATCATCCAGATCATCAGCACAACCAGCAAAACCAGATGGATGATGATGCGTCGGCGTCCGGCTGGGTCAGCAAGGGCATTGATAAAAGAGTGGATCATGCGCTTTTCCTCCCGCCGCTGCCCAACTGACTGCCTAGGAACAGGATTTGCACCACAGACAGCACGAAAGCGATAAGCAGGACAATCACTGACAGTGCTGCCCCGGTGCCGAGATCGCCCAAAACAAAGGATTGCTTGAAGATATAAGTGCCGAAAATTTCACTGGCATGGTTGGGGCCGCCGTTGGTCATCAAAAACACAATCGGGAAAGTCTGCAGGGTGCCGATAATACCGAGCAATAGCAGGGATTTGGTGACGTTGGACAACATAGGAATGATCACGGACACAGCAAGGCGGTAGCCGCGTGCACCATCAACCCGTGCGGCTTCCAGTATCTCTTTTGGCAAGTTGGTTAAACCGGCGATGTACATCAGCATGGAAAACCCTGTCCATTGCCAGATGTTCACCACAATCAGTGCGTAAATGGCGCTATCCGGATCCCCTAAGGGGGATGTAGCTAAGGTGACCCCAATCAGTTTGAGATACTCCTGACCAATGCCGTAATAAGGGGCATAGATTTGCAGCCAAATCAGGCTGACAACAGAAACGGAGGTCACAACGGGCAGGAAATACATGGTGCGGAAAAAGGTGCGCCAGCTGTCGGTATAGAACTCAATAAAGTAGGCGATGCTCCCCCCAATCAACATCTGTACCGGTATGGTGATGAGCGCCCAGAGGAACATGTTTTTCATCACCGTCCAGAACACAGGGTCGGTCAGCACGGCGAAATAGTTATCGATGCCGACAAATTGGGAACTGGCGGCGCTGGTGCCGGTAAACAAGCTTTCGACGGTCACCCAGGCAATGGGGTAGGCAATGAACGCCATAAACACGACAGTTGCGGGAACCAGAAAAAGATAGCTGCTGAGCCCACGCAACCAGACGGGGGAATGAAGCCGGGTAGTCGGCGTCTTTACGTGTCGATAATTCGGCTTCATTAGGGTTCCTTACATCGGGACGCCTGAAGGCGGGCACCTGAAACCAGATGCCCGATAGCGCGGCTATTTAGCCAGTACCTTGTCAGTGGCCTGCTGCATTTTCTCCGCGCCTTGTTGTGGTGTCATGCTGCCTGCAGCCACACCGGACAGTACATTTTCCAGCGCATCAGAAATAGCGGGCTCTGCAAAACGCTGGTTTTCCGCAACGGCCAGATCTTTCATGAACCGTGCAGACATCTCTTTAACATGCTCGCTGATATCGCCCTGCGGCAAATGACCTTCAAAGGCAGGCAAATCGTTCAGGTCGTTGAGTGCCTGTTGCAATCCCGCACCGTTCACCAACGAAGCGAGGAATTTCCACGCTGCCGGGTTGTCTTTGCCGTTTTGCGTCAGGCCATAACCGATATCAATGCCGCCAACCGGTGGCGATGCCCGTTCGGAGTCCGGCATGGCAGGCAGCTGGAAGAAATCGAAGCCATCCATATTCTGAACATACTCAGAGAGGGGAGGCGGGAATTTACTTTCCTGCATCCACCAGGAGCCGAGCGCCATCATGCCAACCCGTCCCTGTGCAAACAGCTGCGCGCCAGTAGGGTAGGCGTGTGCGCCCAGTGCCCCTTTTTGGAATACTTCATCATCAAACAGCTTTTTCCAGGCCGCCAATGCTTTGACCATGGCCGGGTCAGTCCACTTTGCGTCACCATACTGGGCTTTTTCAGCCATACCGGGAGCATATTGGTTAGCAAGCATCAGGAAGACATTGATGTTCTGCCAACCGTCTGCAGCGCCCTGAAACATAGGGATCAGCCCGTTTTCAGACAGGGTTTTTGCGGCAGACACTAATTGTTTATAGTCGGTGGGGACGGTAATACCGAATTTTTCAAACAATTTGCGGTTATACCACACCGCCAGCACCTGAGATTCCTGCGGCAAAATATAGTAGTTACTGTCGCCTTCCGGATTACCCATCAGCATCTGTTTCACGTTGATAGGGAAAATGGATTTAATCCAGTCTTCGCCCCATTCGCTTGCCGCCAACGTATTCAATGGCGTCAGGTTATCGCGGTAGCGCTGCGTAAATGCGCCGGGCTGCAAGCCGATGACATCCGGCAAGCCACCGGAAACCGCGGCGGCTTTCAGCGCAGTCAGGTACTCGGGCGAATAGTTGTAGTAGGTGTATTTGACGTCGATATCGGGGTTTTCTTTTTCAAAAGCCGCAATGGACTTTTCCATCGTGCTTTGGATAAACCACGACCAAACAGTGACCGTTTCCTTTGCGTAAACGGGTTGGGTCAGGCCTGCCAGTATCAGCGCACTGGCGGCAAATTTCAGTCCTGTTTTCATCTGTTTACTCCTGTTTTTCGGGCGTTATAGCTGCCCGTTCAGAATGATTCAGGCGGCACCTTTCGCGGTGCAAAGCGATGTAAGCCGCTCTACAAGTGGCGAGCCTGCCAAGCCAAATGATTCCATGAGCGCATCCGGGTGACCGGATTCACCAAACCTGTCGTTGATCCCGATTCGGTGGATCAAGTGAGGCATGGCGTGTTCGTCCAGCAAGAAGCTGACTGCATCGGCAAGGCCACCGTGCACGGAGTGCTCTTCCACCACGGCGACGGGTGTGTCCCATTTCGCCAGCGAGGCAGCGAGTTCCCTGCCAAGGGGTTTGATGCGGGTAACGGCGATAACCCGTGCTTCGAGTCCCCGTTGCGCCATGACATCTGCCGCAGCAAGCACTTTCGCGGTCAATGTGCCGGTGGTGAGTACCGTGACGTCACTGCCTTCGCGCATGACACGGAATGCCGGGGTGCCATTTTCAGGGTGGGATTCCGGTGCCAGCAGGGTTGGCGAAGGGAAGCGCGAAAGCCGCACATAGGTTGGCCCTTGATACGCGAGGATCTCTTCGGTTACCCAGGCAAGATCATTGGCATCAATCGGGGAGTAGACGCGGATATTGGGAATCGCACGCATGATGGCGATATCTTCCACTGCCTGTTGGGTTGCGCCATCTTCACCGAGGTTGATACCGCCGTGGAAGCCGAAAAACTTCACGTTCAGTTTGGGGTAGGCCACAGAGATAGCAATCTGGTCGCAGGCGCGGCGGGTTAGGAAGGCCGCGAAGGTATTCACCAGCGGGATTTTGTTCATGGTGGCAAGCCCGGCGGCAATGCCGACCATGTTCTGTTCGGCGATCCCGATATTCATATGCCGCTCAGGCCACTTGTCAGCAAAGCCGGAGGATTTGGTCGACTTGGACAAGTCAGCATCCAGCATCATGACATCCGGCTGGGATTCACCCACTGCCATCACAATGCGCGCGTAGGCATCGCGCAGTGAAATGGGTGTCAGGTGTTCAAAAATCGCAGTGTGGCTCATTGCATCACCTCCTCACAGGCTTTTTGGTATTCCTCGTCACTCAAGGCGTGGCTGTGCCACTCCACTTTGTTTTCCATAAAGGAAACCCCAGCACCTTTGGTGGTGTGCGCAAGTATGCAGCGAGGGCGGTCTCCCGGTGCGTCACAGGTTGCCCAGTCAATGGCATCAACCACTTCTTTCATGTCCTGGCCGTTGATTTCAGTGACCGCCCAGCCGAACGCATTCAGCTTGGGGATGTAAGGGGTAATGTTCTGGATATCTTCCACCCGCCCGTCATTCTGGATGCCGTTGGCATCGATAATCGCAACGACCTGACGGCATTGGTGGCTGCCTGCATAGGCAATGGCTTCCCAGACCTGACCGGAATTCAACTCGCCATCGCCCAAAATGACGAAGGAGAAATGATCGCGGCCAAGAGTTTGAAGGATTTGCGCCTGACCAATGCCCACGGAGAGCCCTTGCCCCAGAGAACCGGTCGACATTTCCACTTCGGCCAAGCGGCTTCTGTCGGGATGACCCTGCAAGCGGCTGCCGAGGTGCCTCAGTGTTTTCAACTCTTCTTCGGGGATCAGGTCACACAGTGCCAATACCGAGTAAAGCGCAGGAACAGCGTGGCCTTTTGACAGGATGACGTGGTCGCGGTCGATGCGCGAAATCCACGCTTTATCGGGTTTAATCCGCCCAAGGTAGAGCGCAACCAGAACATCGATACAAGACAGACTGCCGCCGGGGTGACCGGAGCCAGAGGCGTATATCTGGTCGAAAACATACTTTCGTGCCTGCTTTGCTGAAGCCTGCAGGGGTTTTATGGCGGTGCTTTCAGTCATTGTCTGATCCTTTTGGTTTCGTTGAACAACTTGCCCCGATCGAGCGCGCTATCAACCTGAGCGGATATCTCGAGCATGTCCGGCGAATCGATAACCAGACATTGATAAATCACTTCGTTAAACATGATTTGCATCAGCCGATTCATGGCCGCATCCATGCCGTAAAGCCCGGTTCCCGGGGGCATAAGCAACGTAAGGTCGGCTAAATCATTCAGTTCGGAATGGGTTTTGGCGGTAACGACCATCAGCTTGGCGCCGCGCTCTTTGATGGTTTGGGCAACACCGATCATTTCCCGGGTCATGCCGGAGTAGGAGATAACAATGCCCAGGTCGTCTGCGGTCATCAGGGATGCCTGAACCAGTTGGGTGTGGCAATCAAGGTCAAAACTGATGGGCATGCCAATGCGCAAAAGGCGTTGGTATAAATCCAGCGCAGCAATGGAAGATTGCCCTGCGCCAAACGCAATAATGCGTCGCGCCTTACGGATTTGGGTGAGTACCTCTTCCAGCACATTGGATTGGGCGAGGATGTCTGAAAAGCGCAATGAACGCACAGAGGCGTTTTGCAAGATCTTCTCAGCAATCACGGATGGAGTGTCGTCAGCCGAAATGTCGGGGCCATTGCCCGGATTGGCATCCACCTTGGCTTTCATTGCGCGGCTGGCTTTGAGCAATTCTGCCCTCAGCTCCTTCTGCCCGGAACAGCCAAAACGTTTGGCGAGTCGCCCGATGGTGGCGCGGCTGGCGCTGGCTTGCTCGCAGATCTTGTCCGTACTGAGCGTGGCGAGCTGATACTCGGACAGTGAAAGTAACAGGGCGACCAAGCGCTTTTCTGCCGGGTTCAGTTCGGCCTGAGACATTTCACTGATCAGGTTTTGTTTGTTAGTAGAGGTGTCCATTTTTCCTCACTCACTGGCTTACTTCTCGTGAGTCAAATTGATTCATGTGTGGCGAATAAATGACCTGAATGAGTTATGGCGCATCATTGTGGGGCTGATGTGTATCAGATCGTGGAAAACGACGTTTTACCGTCTGGCATACCACGTCAGAGGAGGTCTTACCGATTGATTAGATGAAGGAAAGCGGAAACAAATAAATTTCGGTGAGTTTTTTCAACGGAAATGGCAGTGCGGTTAGCCATTGTTTTTGGCATAGCTTGAGGATGTGAATAGGGATTTTTACGTGGTTATGCTTTAAATGCCTGTTTCGCTGGCAAGCCTTGCCCTGGGTGAGGATGCAACAAAAATCCCCTGATGCGGCCTAATGAAACAGAGTGTAGAGAAATCGCTTTCGTTGATTCCTTTGTATTCAAGGTAACAAAATCGGGTGCATCATTGTGGTGCATCCCTGTACTAGAGCGATATTCCTTTCTTTAATATGAAGTTAGTCAGTAGAGATATTGATTTTATTTCCAATGAATCTGTTAAAAAAAACCAATTTGGTGCGTGTTTGTTCTCAAGGACGAAAAAATAACTTTCGACTACAGGTGTAGACGAAAAATCCTGACTACGCTGTTTTAGATATAAGACTGATGTATTTCCGGTGAGTGAGACGTCCGAATGATTAGTCGTTTGCCCTGAAAAATATTCGATAAATCAGTATGAAATGTCGATTTCGCTCACGTTCGATTGAATAAAACACAGGTAATGTTTGCGGTGTGGATCGCAAAAAACAAGGACGGACAGCCATGAGTGATTTATTGGAAAATTACGAGAGCGGAGAGTTCTTCGATGAGCTGGTAGACAGCGAAGGGAATTGCCGCGTTTCGTCGGGAGGGCTGATTCGTTATCTCGAAGAGTTGCCGGAAGATGAACTCGAGCGGCGAAAGCAAGCCGCTGAGTCGACAATCCAGGATATGGGGATCAGCTTTACCGTCTACACCGACGAAGGAAATATCGACCGGGCTTGGCCATTCGACATTATCCCCAGAACGATTGACGCTGACGAATGGGCAGTTGCAGAGAAAGGATTGAAGCAGCGACTGACCGCCCTGAACCGCTTTATCGACGACCTCTACCACGATCAAAACTGCATCAAAGACGGCATCATTCCCGCCCATATCATCAAAGACTCCAAGAACTTTCGCCCCGAATGCGTGGGTGTTTCGCCCCCTTACGGCGTTTGGGCGCACATTTGCGGTACGGATTTAGTCCGTGCGGGAGATGGTCAGTTCTATGTGCTGGAAGATAACCTGCGGGTGCCATCAGGCGTTTCCTACATGCTGGAAAACCGTGCCATCACCAAACGGGTATTGCCGGAGCTGTTTGAAAATGACGATATCCAGCCGGTCGATGCCTATACCTCTGAACTGTTTAACACCCTCAAAGCATTGTCACCGCGTAAGATCAAACAACCGGAGATCGTGGTGCTGACACCGGGCATTTTTAACTCCGCCTATTTTGAGCACGCCTTCCTCGCGCAACAAATGGGGGCTGAGCTTGTTGAAGGGCAGGACTTGTTTGTCGACGACAACGACTGCGTCTACATGAAAACCATTTTTGGCCCTGAGCGTGTGGACGTGATTTACCGTCGCATTGACGATGCCTTCATTGACCCGGAAGTGTTCAACCCGGATTCTATGCTGGGCGTACCTGGTCTGATGCGCGCCTGGAAAGCGGGCAATGTCGCGCTCGCCAATGCACCGGGTGCCGGTGTGGCGGATGACAAAGTGGTGTACGCCTATGTACCTGCTTTGATCCGCTACTACCTCGATGAGGATCCTATCCTGCCGAACGTGGAAACCTTCCTGTGTGAAGATGCCGAACAGCGCGAATACGTGCTCGCCAACCTCGACAAACTGGTTGTGAAACCAGCCAATGAGTCCGGTGGCTACGGCATGTTGGTTGGCCCTCATTCCACCAAAAAAGATCAGGAAATGTTCGCCAAACTTATCCAGGAAAACCCGCGCAACTACATAGCGCAACCCACACTGAAACTCTCGACGGCACCGACGCTGGTGGCGCGTGGCAAACTGGAACCGCGCCATCTCGACTTGCGGCCGTTTATTCTCCAAAGCAACAAGACGTACGTGACTGCTGGTGGCTTAACCCGCGTTGCCATGAAAAAGGGCTCGTTGGTGGTTAACTCCTCTCAAGGTGGTGGCAGTAAAGATACATGGATAGTTAAAACGAAAGGAGCGAAGTGATGTTATCGAGAGTCGCAGAACGCCTGTTTTGGAGTGCGCGCTATCTGGAGCGCGTAGAAAATACCGCTCGCCTGGTGAGTGTTTACGATGAACTGCTGTTTGACCTGCCACGGGATGTGAAGGTTACCTGGTTCAACCTGATCGAAATTAACGGTTGTGTGGAAGAGTTCACCAACATCTACAAAGATCACGGCGAAAAGAATGTCATGCGTTTTCTGCTGGCGAAAGAGGACAACCCAAGCTCGCTGCTCAATTCGCTGATGATGGTGCGCGAAAATATCCGCACCACCCGCGATGTGGTGCCGGAAGAAATGTGGGAGCTGATCAACGAACTGTGCATGTATGCCCGTAACCATATTCAGCAGGGGATTAACCGTTCAAACCGCTACGCCTACCTCAATGCCGTGATTGAAAGCTGCCAGAAAATTAATGGCCTGCTGACCAATACCATGAGCCGCGATGAAGGCTGGAGTTTTGTCATGTTGGGGCGCTATGTTGAGCGTGCAGACATGAACACCCGAATTCTGGATTCTGCCGCTACCCTGAAAAGCAGCACCACAGATGAAGAGCTGAGCCTGCTCAATCAGGTTATCTGGGCGAAAGTGCTCAAATCCCAAAGTGCCTACCTCAGTTTCCAGCGCACCATGCGTTCAGAAATTGACGGTGTCAGCACCTGCCAGTTCCTGTTAACGGACGAAGCGTTTCCGCGCACCCTGGTGTATTGCCTCAAGCAAATCAAGAATGCAGCGAGCTATTTGCCACGCCATGAAGGCGTCGTGGTCGCCGTGGATAAAATTCTGGCGAACACCTATTCGATGGAAACAGACGACGATATCAACCGCGATTTCAGCGGCTATCTCAATGATATCCAGTTAGCGCTGATTGAAATGCAAAACGAGATCCGTGAAACCTGGTTCCACTTCAAACGCGGAGATGCAGCATGACTATCCGCGTAGCGATCCTGCACAAAACCTCTTACGAGTTTGACCGGGATGTGAATGTCTCGCCGCATATACTGCGGTTGAGACCTGCTCCCCATTCACGCACTCACATTCACGCTTATTCCTTGAAGGTGACGCCAGACGATCACTTTATCAACTGGCAACAGGATCCGTTTGGTAACTATCAGGCGCGTCTGGTGTTTCCGGAAAAGACGCGCAAGCTGGAATTCGAGGTGGAAGTGATTGCCGATATGACGGTGATCAACCCGTTTGATTTCTTTATCGAGGAATACGCCGAACACTTCCCGTTTGCCTACACCAAACACCTGAAAGAGGAATTGGCGCCATACCTCTGCGTGGCAGAAGAAAGCGAAGCGTTGGATAAGTATGTCGCAGGTATCTCCCGTGAAAAAGCAGCGATCGTTAACTTTCTGGTCGACATTAACAGCAAACTGGCCAATGAAATCCAGTATGGCATCCGTCTTGAGCCGGGCGTGCAAACCTGCGAAGAAACCCTGTCTCTGAAAAAAGGGTCGTGCCGTGACACTGCCTGGTTGCTGGTGCAAATCCTGCGCAAGCTGGGATTAGCGGCGCGATTTGCTTCCGGTTATCTGGTGCAGTTAACCGCGGATGTCAAAGCGCTGGATGGCCCGTCAGGCCCGGAGCAGGATTTCACTGATCTCCATGCCTGGTGTGAAGTCTATCTGCCCGGCGCAGGCTGGATTGGGCTTGACCCGACAAGTGGCCTGTTAGCTGGGGAAGGGCATATCCCACTGGCCTGTACTGCTGACCCTGTCTCTGCCGCGCCAATCACCGGCGGTACTGATAAATGCGAAGTCACCTTCGATTACAGCAACACAGTGATCCGCATCCACGAAGATCCGCGCGTGACCAAACCCTACAGCGATGATGAGTGGGAAAACATCAAAGCCCTTGGCAACGCGGTCGACAAAGAGTTGGAAGAAAACGATGTTCGCCTAACCATGGGCGGTGAGCCGACGTTTGTTTCTATCGATGATATGGACTCGGCGCAATGGAACACCAAAGCGCTGGGGGCTGACAAACTGCGTTTGGCAAAAGATCTGCTGGTGCGTTTGAAAGAAGAGTTCGGCAGCCATGCCTTGCTGCATTACGGGCAGGGGAAATGGTATCCGGGTGAAGAGCTTCCTCGCTGGGCGTTGGGTTGTTTCTGGCGCAAAGACGGTGAAGCGCTGTGGCAAGAACCTTCGCTGCTGGCAAGGGTCGACAAAGACTACGGCCACACTTTAGAAAATGCCGAAACCTTCAGCAAAACCCTGTGCCAGTCACTGGGTCTGTCAACGGTATTTGTCCAGCCTGCCTATGAAGACGCGCTCTATTACATGTGGCTGGAAAGGCAGTTGCCTGATGGGGTAAACCCGAAAAAAGCCAAGTTGAGTGATGACCTAGAACGTCGCAGACTGGCGGCGGTGCTGAGCCGTGGTCTGGATACGGCATCTGGGTTTATTCTCCCTATCGCTCATTCTGGAAATGGCTGGTACAGCTCGCCGTGGCCAATGCGATCGGACGTGATCACCCTGATCCCGGGTGACAGCCCAATGGGATTCCGTCTGCCGTTGGGCTCATTGCCTCCGGTTGCGCCGGAAGAAGTGATCCCTGAGCGCGATCCGTTTGAACCGCGTGAACCTTTGCCAGTTTTCGGTTTGGATGAAACCGTACCCGCTTCAGCGCAACAGCAGGTTGAACAACAACCGGAGGCATCTGGCGCGTTGGTAGACGTGGTGCGCACTGCCATTTGTATCGAACCGCGCCAAGGCAAGCTGCATGTGTTTATGCCGCCAATGAATACCCTGGAAGAGTACGTGGCGCTGATCCATCACGTGGAAATGACAGCGCGTACGCTTTCCATGCCGGTAGTGATTGAAGGCTACGAGCCGCCGAAAGATCACCGTTTGCAAAAGTTCCTGATAACGCCGGATCCTGGGGTTATCGAGGTCAATATCCATCCTGCCAAGAACTGGTCGGAACTGGTCAACAACACGGAAACCTTGTACCAGGCTGCCCACGAATGTCGCCTTGGCACCGAGAAATTCATGCTCGATGGCCGACACACAGGCACTGGTGGCGGTAACCACATCACGTTAGGTGGCTCAACACCTGCGGACAGTCCGTTCCTTCGCCGTCCGGATTTGTTGCGTAGTTTTGTCAACTACTGGCAGCACCATCCGGGGCTCTCATACCTGTTCTCCGGCATGTTTATCGGCCCGACAAGTCAGGCGCCACGCGCTGATGAAGGGCGGGATGAAGCCCTGTACGAACTGGAAATTGCGTTCCAGAACTTCCCTGAAGGCGAAGTGGAGCAGCCTTGGCTGGTTGACAGGCTGATGCGCAACCTGCTGGTGGATATTACCGGCAACACCCACCGTTCAGAATTCTGTATCGACAAACTCTATGCGGCGGGCTCGGCGAGCGGCAGGCAGGGACTGTTGGAATTCCGTGGTTTTGAAATGCCGCCCCATGCGCGTATGTCGCTGGTGCAAACCCTGTTAATCCGCTGTCTGGTCGCGCGGTTCTGGAAATCGCCGTATCACAAGCCACTGGTACGCTGGGGCACCTCACTCCACGACAAATTTATGATGCCTTTCTATGTGTGGGAAGACATCAAAGAAGTGGTGGATGACCTGCAGCGTCATGGCTTGCCGTTCAAGCTGGAATGGCTGGCGCCGTTCGAGGAGTTCAGGTTCCCGCATTACGGCAGGTTGCAACTGGACGATATCGAGCTGGAAGTGCGCTGGGCAATTGAACCCTGGCACGTATTGGGCGAAGAAATCACTCAATCCGGTACCAGCCGCTATGTAGATTCCTCCGTGGAGCGTATTCAGGTGCGGCTAAGTGGCCTGACCGAAAACCGCTACGTGCTTTCCTGTAACGGCCGTCAAGTGCCGCTCAGAGCCACGGGAAGGCAGGGCGAATATGTCGCCGCCGTGCGATACCGTGCCTGGGCACCGCCTTCGGCGTTGCACCCGACACTTGGGATTAATGCGCCCTTGGTGTTCGACCTCATTGATAGCTGGAATGGCATGTCGATTGGTGGATGTACCTATCATGTTAGCCATCCGGGTGGGCGGAACTACGATACCTTCCCGGTGAATGCCAATGAAGCGGAAGGGCGCCGGGTCAGCCGTTTCAGTGATACCGGATTTACGCAGGGCCCTTTGATGCCGCCACCTGCATTTGATGCGCTACGTCAGTTCTATCCAAATGAGGATGTGCCGAAACCAATGTCGCCGCCGAAAGAAGAGGTGAGTATGGAATACCCCAACACCTTAGATTTGAGAAAGCAGCGCGCAGGGTTGGTATAAATCCGATACTGGGTTGTTAACATGATGTATCCTTCTCGCTAAGGCCATGAAGGTATAAAACCAATAATGACGAATCACTCAGGTTCTGAACCAAAAGCGGCGAACACGGTATCGCCGCTCTCTTATCCTCATCAGATGCATGGAAACGCTTATGACGAGGTTTACGACGAAGACAATAGCGTTAAGCCGCACTGGCAATCGATATTGTCTTATTTCTCCTCATTACGCGCTGAGCGGTTGGATGAACTCCAGCGCCTGGCGCAGCGTATTCTGCGCGATGACGGCGCAACCTACGATCTGAAAAATGACCCACTGCTTCCCAAGGTCTGGTCGTTGGATATCATTCCCAACACCATAGACATTGCAAAATGGCAGACCCTTGAAACTGGGCTTATCCAGCGTGCAGAGTTGTTTAATCTCATCTTGCAGGATATTTACGGTGAACAACGGCTGATCCGTGAAGGCATCGTCCCACCGGAAATTATCTTTAACCATCCGGATTTCCTGCGCCAGTGTGTCGGTATAAACATGCCGGGGCTAAAACACCTGACACTGCACGCCACGGATCTGGTGCGGGATAGAAATGGCGAATTCATTGCCATCGGGGATCAAACGCAGACCCCGGCAGGTTTGGGTTTTGCGCTTGAAAACCGCACCGTGATCTCCCGTGTGCACTCCTCCCTGTTCCGCCACAGTTACGTAAAGCGTCTGTCAGGTTTCTTCCATACCCTGCGTAACACGCTGACCGAACTTGCCGCGCACAAAACGGACGATCCGAAAATCGTGCTGTTGACACCAGGGTCATCCAGCAGCAGTTATTTTGAGCATACTTACCTTGCCAACTACCTTGGCTATCCGTTGGTAAAAGGGGGCGATCTGACGGTAAGAAACGGAAAAGTGTGGCTAAAATCGATTAACGGGCTTTCTCCGGTCGATGTCATCCTTCGCCGTACAGACGACAATGACTGCGATCAGGTCGAGCTGAGTGCCAATTCGCTGCATGGCGTTCCTGGGCTGCTGGAAGCGGCCAGAAGCGGAAATGTCATCATCGCCAACCCGCTTGGCAGTGCGGTGTTGGAATCGCCTGCATTGATGGCCTTTATGCCGCAAATCTGTCATTTCTTCCTGGGTGAGCCGCTCGTCCTGCCAAACGTCAACACTCTGTGGTGTGGCGACCCAACCAGCCTGGCGTTTGTCGAAAGCAATCTGGCGACGCTGATCATCAAGCCCGCTTACCGACGCTCGCAGGGTCAATCCATTTACGGACATATGCTGAGCGATGCTGAAAAGCAGACGACATTAAAGAAAATCCGCGCCAACCCGGGTGGGTTTGTCGCACAAAGTTATGTTCCCGGATCTTTGGTGCCCGTATGGGCGAATGGCTCGTTGGAAAGCCGCCCAAGCCTGCTGAAAGCCTTTACCGTGGCGGATGGCGAAAGTTACGCCGTGATGCCCGGTGGTCTGAACCGCGTGGCAGACACGCCGGATGACTATGTGGTGACCTACCTTTCCGGCGCGCGCAGCAAAGATTTTTGGGTTACGGCAGACAGCCCGGATTTAACCCACCAATCCATGCTTGATCGCACTGCGTTCGAGATGGTGCAGGAAGGCAATCTGCCAAGCCGCGTGGTCGACAACTTCTTCTGGTTCGGGCGTTATGCCGAACGCGCTGAGATGAGCCTCCGCCTTATCCGTGTCGTGTTCAAACAGCTTAATGGCATTGAACTGATGGAGCCGGAAAGCCAGCAAACCCTGCTTCGCGCTATTTCGCTGCAAACCAAATGCCTGCCGGGATTCACTGAAGGCAAACCTGACTTGTTTGAGGAGCCGGAAGAGGAGCTTGCCGATCTGGTCACCAACGCCAAGCGGGTAGGTTCGATCAAAGCCAATTTACTCGCCATGCTGGCCTGTGGTGAGCAGGTGAGGGAACGGCTTTCTGCGGATACCCGTATCATCTTAAACCGCCTGCGCGATCGCCTGAGCGAAATAGACCGTGCCTATGAAAACGGCTTGCCGGAAGCACCGGAAGAGTCGCTGGACGGCTTGGTTACCTCACTGCTTGCCCTTTCGGGTTTGAGCAATGAAAGTATGTTACGCGGGCATGACTGGTTGTTTTTGCGCATGGGGCAGCGCACTGAACGGGCAATCCAGACCATCACCCTGCTCAAATCGACGCTGGTTAACCCGCTGCCGGAACTTGCCCAACAGCAGGTGTTGGAATCGGTATTGCTGAGCGTGGAAGCCCTGATCTCTTTCCGACGTCGTTACCGCACTAAAGCCCGGGTCGCCTTTGGTCTGGATTTGCTGATGATAGACCGCACCAACCCGCGTGCGCTGGTTTACCAGATGGAAAAACTGCGTGAGTATCTGGACAGGTTGCCAACGCCGCATACCTATGTGCCCGGTGGTTTGTCGCCGGAATACAAGCTGGTGATGAAAACGCTCACTGATATTCAACTGGTCGATCTAGAAGCGGTTTCCGCGGAAAGTGACGGTAAACGTGAAGCGCTTGAGTTGTTGCTGAACACCCTGAGTGAGCAACTTGAACAGTTCACATCACTGGTTGCCGATAAGTACTTCGACCATACAGCAGGCCCTCAGCAGCTGATCAAACCCAAATGGAAATTGGATGTATGAAATTTAGAATCCAGCATACAACGACCTATTCCTACAGTGCGCCGGTGATGCTCTGCTACAACATGGCGCATCTGGTGCCGAGGGAAACAGAGAACCAGCGCTGTTTCAGTAGCCTTATTTCGGTTTCACCAGAGCCGGTTTACCAGAATGAAGGTGAAGACTATTTCGGCAATCGCACCTTTTACTTTTCCATCCAGTCCCCGCACAAAGTGCTGACGATTGATGTGGTGAGTTATCTGGATGTGCAGCCAACCCCTTGGGCGGCGCAAATCGATACCCACACGCTGACCTGCGGTGAACTGCGGCAGATGCTCAAAGATGGCACCACAGAAGAGGCCAGAATGGCGAGCGAATACTGCCTTGATTCGTTGCAAATCAAACGCTCACCCAAACTGGCGGCCTTTGTGCAGGAGCTTTTCAGCGATGAAAAACCCGTGCTAAAGGCGGCCATGACGCTGACTAGCAAGATATTCAAAGAGTTCACGTTTGACCCAACGGCAACAGATGTCACTACGCCGCCCGAAGAGGTCTTGGAGCAAAAGCGCGGCGTGTGTCAGGACTACGCACAACTGGCGATTGGATGCCTGCGTTCAGTTGGATTAGCTGCCCGCTACATGAGTGGCTACATTGAAACCCTGCCACCGCCGGGACAGGAAAAACTGGTGGGGGCGGATGCGTCCCACGCTTGGTTTTCCCTGTTTGTTCCCGATTTGGGTTGGGTAGAATTCGACCCTACCAACAACCTCATCGCCAGCGATCAACACATCGTGACAGGGTGGGGAAGGGACTACGCCGACATCACACCACTGCAAGGCGTAGTGTTCGAAGGTGGCGACACACACAGTCTGAGTGTGTCGGTGGATGTGGCACGTATTTAGCTCGTATTTAGACTCGCGTTCCGCACAATCCTATAATCTGTTTTTCTTTAAAAAGGGTGGAATTATCCACCCTGAAATTTCTTCTTTCGCGTAGCCTGAAAAGATCGCGCTTCCGTTTTTTTCTATTCAAATTCCGAATTGTTCGAAAAAAATACAGATTTTTCCGCCTTCATTAATTTCCCTTTATATCAACCAAATAAGACGGATTCTTGCGTATGGATACTCCTGCTTATCCCACCTAATTTTAAAATTTTGTGAAATTTAAAATTTCCGTGTGAGGTCTGATTAGGCGGTTGGACAAGTGTCTGTACCTGAATTTGTCGGAGCGCTGAAATTACTCTTTGAGCGCCCACAATGGTTATTAAGATTCTCACCAAATTGGATATTGGAGAACGGAACATGAACAAGACTGAAAAAGGCGCCACTTTTGCTTCTCTCGCTTTGGCTGTTGCAATGAGCTCTGCGGCGTTTGCTGCTGAAGCCCCAGCCGGTAGCTCTGGCGCGGCTATTGGTGCAGGCGACAAAGTACACTGCTACGGCGTTCATTCTTGCAAAGGTAACTCCGACTGCAAAACCGCTGAAAACGCCTGTAAAGGTCAAAACGTTTGTGCAGGCCATGGCTTTAAAGCGATGGACGCAAAAGCGTGCCTTGATGACGGTGGCGTGATCGGCGACATCAAATAAGTAAAGGAGTACAGAGATGACGTTAAGTTTTGGTCTGGGGCTTCGCACTCAGCATTACAATGATTTCCTGACTGCACCACAGCCTGTTGACTGGCTTGAGGTCATTTCTGACAACTATATGGTCGATGGCGGTAAGCCATTGACCATGCTTGACCGCATTCGCGCTGACTACCCAATGACCATGCACGGTGTGTCGATGTCGATTGGTTCAATCAATGGGTTGGACGAAGACTACCTGAAGAAGCTCAAAAAGCTGGAACAACGCATCGAACCTATGTGGGTGTCTGATCACCTTTGCTGGACGGGTTGCCACGGTAAAAAGCTGCACGATTTAATGCCACTGCCCTTTACCCTTGAAGCGATTGACGTGGTGGTTCGCAACGTTCAGCAGGCTCAGGAAGTCTTGCAACGCCCATTAGTATTGGAAAACGTCTCCAGTTATGTCGAATTCACCAGCTCGGAGATGACCGAATGGGAGTTTCTTTCTGAGGTGTGTGAAAGGGCAGGAAGCGAGTTACTGTTGGATATCAACAATATCTATGTGAGTGCGGTCAATCATGGTTTCAAAGCCGAAGATTTTATCAATGGTGTGCCTGCTGACCGTGTCCGTCAGTTCCATTTGGCGGGTCACCAGAATAATGGGGATTACTTGATTGATACCCATGACCACCCGGTTTGTGGTGATGTGTGGGATTTGTATATCTATGCGCTGATTCGTTTTGGTGAAACCCCAACCATGATTGAGCGCGACGCCAATATTCCCCCATTGGAAGAACTGCTTGCTGAGCTGGATAAGGCAAGAAACCTGGCGTACAGCGTGTTCCCCAAAAACGTCCCACTCGCAAAAGGTGCCTAATGAAGCTGCAGAATATTCAAAGCGACTTTCAGCGCATCGTGCTGGAAAAAGAGTGCTCAGATGCGAATTGGGTGAGTGGGAAAGCTTCGAACCTTTCGACGAAAGACAGGCTCAGGATCTATCACAATGCCTATCGTGTGCGTTTGGTGGAAGTGATGGAAGACACCTTTGAACACACCAAGGTGTACCTGGGCGATGAGTGGTTTGACCGTCTGGCAAATGCTTATGTGCAATCCCATCCCTCAAGCTTTAACAACATCGGGCTCTATGGCGCTGAGTTTGGTGCTTTTCTGGCAAAACAACTACCAGATGACGGCGATGTTGCCGAGCTTGCGACCATGGACTGGGTGCTTCGCCGCGCATTTGATGGGGCAGATTCCAACGTGATGACGCTGGAGGATTTGCAGCAGTTCGCCATGCAATCACCCGAGGGTTGCCGCCTGCACTTTGTGCCGACGCTCACCCGTGTGACACATTACTTCAATACCCTGGATATCTGGCACGCGATTGATCAGGACAATACACCTCCTGCCGCAGTGAGATTCCCTTCTGCCGTGGATGTGTTGGTTTGGCGTAAAGAACACTCACCGCACTTTCGCAGCATCTCGCCTATTGAATCAGCGGCGATTGATTGCGTGTTAGCGGGGCAAACCTTAGATCAAATCGGCGCCAGCCTGCAAAATCAGTTTCCGGAGGCTGATATCGCCACCGAGTTTGGCGTGATGATCCAGCGCTGGATAGGTGATGAGGTGTTAGCGCTCGAAAATTAACTCCCAGCATTGAAGGGAGCTGCGGTTGTCGCTCTCTTTGCCGTATATCGCCATCTAACCTATTCTGGTTTCACCTTTGGTTGTCTTAATCGGTAGTGAAACGCATGGTTAAAGGATCCTGTCATTGCGGAAATGTGCAGTTGTCAGTTCAGAAACTGACAGATACCGCGACGAAGTGTAACTGCTCGATTTGCTCCCGCTATGCCGTAATCTGGGGTTATTTTACTGAAGCGGATGTTGTCGTATCTATTGGCTCTAAAGGGATCAGCGCCTATAGCCACGGTGATAAAACCATCAACTTCAACCGCTGCAATGAATGCGGATGCGTGACGCATTACACCTCAACAACGCCCTCACCGAGCGCCCGGTTAGCGGTCAACTACCGAATGTTTCCGGATTTCTTCATTTCCCAGGTAAAAATCAGGCGATTTGATGGTGCGGACACATGGCAGTATCTGGATTAGACGCAACCGTCATCGATAAAACGCCCGGCAATTCCCGTCCTGAATGACGGTAGAAAACAAAAAGACGCCAGTTTCCCGGCGTCTTTTTCCGTTCTAAAACCTAATTACGCACTGCGATAAAGCTTGGTCAGTACGAACTCGCGGTGACCCAGTGCTTCGGCGGCGGTTGCACGGCCATTCGCAGTGCGAAGGGTCATGTCAATCAACATGTCGCCCGCGGTATCCAGGTTCAGCTCGCGGCGTAGAATGCCAGACACATCCACATCCACGTGCTCGCCCATGGTACGCACGGTACGTGGGTTCGCGGTGATCTTGATGACTGGCACAATCGGGTTACCAATCACGTTACCTTGCCCGGTAGGGAAGAGGTGAACCGCGAAACCGGCAGCGGCTTGCAGCGTCACACATTCTGCCGCTGCTGATGAGGTATCCATGAAATAGAGACCCGGGCCTGCTTCAGGGCGCTCTGCCGGTTTCAGCACATCGACGAACTGGGTGGTTTTACCGATTTTTTGGTAGTTACCGAACGCCTTCTCTTCGATGGTGGTCAGGCCGCCTTCGATGTTGCCTTTGGTTGGCTGGCTGTCAGACAAATCCGAGGTTTTAAACGGCTCGATAACTTCGTCCATGTAGGCCTGCCACGTGTCGAGAAACTTCTGGCCAATCTCTGGGCTAACCGCGCGGGTTTTACAGATTTGCTCTGCACCGGTCAGCTCTGAGGTTTCACCGAAACAGAGCGTTGCACCTTTGGCTGAGAACTTGTCACACAGGTTGCCGACGGTAGGGTTGGCTGCAAGGCCGGAGGTGGTGTCTGATTCGCCGCACTTCATCGAAACCCAAAGCTCGCTCACGTCGCACTCTTCGCGGGTTAGCTCACTGGCGTAATGGACATACTCTTTGGCAACACGGGATGCTGCCGCAATGGTGTTGATGTCACCGTTTTGCTCAATGGCGAAACCCTGCACAGGTTTGCCTGATGCCTTGATGCCTTCCACCACACGGTTTGTCCACGCTGGTTCAATGCCGATCACGACAACCGCTGCCACGTTCGGGTTGCAACCGGTGCCAATCAGGGTGCGGAAATGCAGCTCCAAATCTTCACCGAATTGCAGGCGCCCATAGGGGTGGGGCAGTGCCAGCGTGCCTTTGATGTTGTTGGCAACCGCTTCACACGCGGCGTTGGAAAGGTCATCCAAAGGCAGGATGATCACATGGTTACGCACACCGACTCGGCCATTTTCGCGGCGGTAGCCCATAAATTTGTATTCGCTCATGGTTACCACCTCTTGGTTTTCACATTGTGGACGTGTACATGGCCGCCTTTTTTGATGTCTGCGACCGCTTTGCCGATGTCGTTGTCATACTTGATGATGGTGTCGCCGTTACTGATATCGTTCAGCGCCACTTTGTGACCAAGAGGGATTGCATCTAACGCGAGAACTTCGATGGTTTCATCGGTGTCCATCACCCATCCTGTGAGGGTCTTACCGGCTTCAAGACCCTCAACCACGATCACGCCGACGGTGTCAGACGAGTCATGGACGAGAAAATCCGGTGCTTGCATTTTCATCTCCTTGTGAAAGTAGGTATTGCGTTTTTTCGTTCCGTTTAAGGCTTACTCATTGGGCTTTAACACCACCTTGGCGGCGGCAATACGTCCGTTAAGTAAATCGTCAAAAGCGTTCGCACCATCGCTGAGCGGGCGCTCCTGAATCCAGTCCAGTGCGCCAAGCGCACCGTTATGCATGGCTTCGAGCGTGGCCCGGAAGTCTTGCATGGTGTAGGTGTAACTGCCTGCAAAGGTCACCTCCTGAAGCGTGAACTTGCGGACATCCAACCCTTCGAGGCTGTCTTGCAACCCGACATGCACAATCACGCCGCCGGGTTTTACCGCTTGTGACGCACCCATGCGGGTGTGCTGGTTGCCGACACAATCAATCACGAGATCAACGGTGTTGGCACCGACAAGCGGGTTAGTGGTTGGGTCGAATACGGTTGCGACCTGTTGCTGCTCCACGGTGTCGCGGCGCAGTGCATTGGTTTCTGCCAGGTAGATCTGTTGGCAACCCTGGGCGCGAAGGGAAAGCGCTGCCGCCAGCCCCACAGCGCCGCCGCCGTAAACCAACGCGCGGTTTTCTGTTAGCGGGCGTTTGCTGAGCTCTGCACCTTTGGTGACTGCATGCCAGGCGGTGGCAATGGGTTCAACCAACGAGGCTTTTGCCAGCGACATGCCATCCGGCACTAACACCAGGTTGCGTTTTGGGATTGCCACAAACTCGGCAAATGCCCCTTCACGTGGTGGCAGGGAAATGATCTGGCGTGATGGACACTGGTTCACAAAGCCTGTCGTGCAGTACTCGCAGACACCGCAGCTCACCAGTGGGTTAATGGCCACTGCCTGACCGTCCATGTCACCGCCGCGCACATAACCTGCACCCTCGTGACCGAGGATCAGAGGCGCCGGGCGGCGTTCGTCATGCCCGAGAAAAGCATGCAGATCAGAGCCGCAAATCCCGACAGCGCCGATTTGCACCAGCACTTCGCCCTCCTTGGGAACCGGCATCGCGGCTTGCTGGAATTGCATGGCTTTGGGGCCGGTGTATACCAGCGCATTCATGTGTGTTTGATTCATCTCAGGCCTCATTTTGCGGTGTACCCTCCATCGAGCGAGATCATCTGGCCGCTGATGTAGTCCGATGCGCGGGAGGCAAGGAATACCGTCAGTCCGTCAAAATCACTCAGCTCACCGTTTCGCCCAATCGCAGTCATCGAAGCGTGGTGCTGGGATAACGCCTCATCACGGAACACTTTCTCAGTCAGCGGGGTCTGGAAAAATCCCGGTGCGATGGCATTGGTGGTGATTCCTTCTTTCGACCAAGCTTCAGCCATTGCCCGGGTCAGCTGCGCTACACCGCCTTTTGATGCGCCATAGGGGATGGAGTTGGCGAATGCGCGGTAAGACTGTAGCGAGCCGATGTTGATGATCTTGCCGCGACCAATTTTCCGCATCCCCGGCAGGCAAGCTTTGGCAAGAAAAAAGGGCACCGACAGGTTGAGATTCAACGTGGTGTCCCAAGTCTCCAGTGTAATTTCATCAGCAGGTTGACGAAGGTTCACTCCTGCAGCATTCACTAAAATATTGGGAGCACCGAAATGGGTGGATGCCTTTTCCACGAAAGCGGGCAAGGTTTCCCGCTTGAGAAGATCGACCGTTTCAATGGCCGCATCACCGCCTTCACTGGCAATGGCCACAGCGGTTTTTGCCAGTGTTTCAGCGTGGCGTCCGGCTAGCACCACCTGGGCACCCGCTTTCGAGAGTGCATAGGCCATGCGTTGCCCAATGCCCGTGCCTGCACCGGTCACCAGTGCGACTTGGCCATCAAGGCAGAAAAGGTTGTCAATCATGGTGCCTGTCATCGGTCTCACTTCCTCTTGTATCGTGGATTAAGGCGCTAAATCGAAAGATTCATCAGGGAAGTATTTCGCCAGACGTGCATCGCCAGTTTTGGCGTGGGCTTCCATGCCTTCAAGGCGCGAAATACGCGCGGTTACCTGCGCCACGTCTTTGCTCGCTTCTTTGGTCGAACGTTGATAGGTCACGACTTTGATGAACTTGCCAGCGCTCAGGCCACCTGTGTATTTGGCTGCGCCTTTGGTCGGCAGAATGTGGTTCGGGCCCGAGGTTTTGTCACCGAAGGCGACATTGGTTTCCTCGCCAAGGAACAGGGAGCCATAGTTGCGAAGGTTTGCCAGCCACCAGTCGAGATCTGCTGCATGTACTTCAAGGTGTTCCGGCGCGTATTGGTCGCTGACGGCAACCGCTTCTTCGCGGGTATCGACAATGATCACTTCGCCATAATCGCGCCACGCCGCTTCCGCGGATTTGCTGTTGAGTTCGGGCAGCTCGGCAATCAACTCCGGCAGGCGGTTCATCACGGTATTTGCCAATTCTTCTGAATCTGTGACCAGCCAGGCCGGGGTGTTGGGGCCGTGTTCTGCCTGACCGAGCAGGTCGACTGCAACCAGTTCTGGGTCGGCATCACCATCGGCAATCACCAGGATTTCAGAAGGGCCGGCGAACATATCAATGCCGACGCGACCATAGAGCTGGCGTTTGGCTTCCGCGACAAACTGGTTGCCGGGGCCGACCAGGATATCTGCCGGATGACCGGTAAACTGGCCGAATGCCATGGCGGCAATGCCCTGAACACCACCCAGGTTTAAAATGGTGTCTGCACCGCAAAGACGCAGGGTGTAAAGAATGGCTGGGTGGATACCGCCTTCACGCCCCGGTGGCGAGCAGGCAATCACATGGTCAACACCGGCAACTTTGGCGGTGGTGACAGACATAATCGCCGAGGCGATATGGGAATAGCGGCCACCCGGCACGTAACAACCTGCCGCTTGCATCGGGATAAGGCGTTGCCCTGCAAACAGGCCGGGGGAAAGCTCGGTTTCAAATTCGCTCATGCTGGCAAGCTGCGCTTTTGCAAAGTCGCGCACACGCTCATAAGCAAACTGAATATCCTTTTTCAGTTGCTCCGGCACTTTGGCTGCAGCGGCATCAATGTCTTCTTGCGAGACGACAATATCGCCTTGCCAGTTATCAAATTTACGGGTGTAGGCGATGCACGTTTCTTCGCCACCTTGCTCAATGTCTTTCAGCATGTCCGCGACAATCGCGCGAACATCATCTTCACCAGTTGCAGCAGTTTTTTCCGCTTTTTTCAGATACTTAACAGCCATGTCGAAAAATTCCTCGTTAAATTTTGGGCGCAACTTTCCTGTCTGGCTCATCGTGGACAAGCCAGCTAGGGGTTAAATACGTTGGGTTAGTCGAGAGCCCAGAGCGACAGTTCGGGTATAAATGCCAGCAGCAATACCACGGTTAACATGGATATCACGTAGGGCCCCGATCGCGCGGCAATCTTAAGTACCGAGGTCCCCGTTAATCCGGATACAACAAATAAATTCAGCCCAAGTGGTGGGGTAATAAACCCGACGCCAAGTGCGGTCACCATCATGATGCAGAACTGAATGTCTTCCATGCCGATCTCCCTCGCCAGTGGCAGCAGGATAGGGGAGAGGATCAGGATGTTCGGTGTGGTTTCCATAAAGCAGCCCGCAATGATCAGAATGCCAATCATGATAAGGATCAGTGCAGTGCGGCTGTCGGTCAGCGATGTCATGGTTTCCACAAACGCTTGCGGCACTTCCAGCGCGGCCAGCGTTTGCGCCAAGGGTAGGCTGAGCGCGATGATGGGCAGAATCACGCCGTTGACCTTGGCAGAACTTTCCAGCATTTTCGGGAAGTCGCTGACTTTCAATGTGCCCTGGAAAAGGCCAATGATGATGGTGATGACCACGGCGACGGCAGCGGCTTCTGTTGGCGTAAATACCCCAGAATAAATACCGCCGAGAATAATGACCGGCACCAGCAGGGCGTAGCGCGCATCAATTACCACCGAAATCCAGCGTTTGAATGAAAATCCCTGACGCGCGTTTTCGTAGCCATAAATGCGGTTCATCACCACGTTGGTCAGCATTATAGCCATCATCACCATCACCCCAGGTACGGCTGCTGCCAGGAATAGGGTGGAGGCGGAAATACCCAGCACCAGACCGATAATGATGTACGCGATAGAAGGCGGGATAAGGATGCCGGTACAGGCACCTGCTGCCACCAATGCGCAGGCATAGGGTTTTGGGTAGCCCTGTTTGACCAGGCGGTCGATGGTCATGCGACCCACCGCGGCTGCACCTGCGGCGTCCGAGCCTGAGATACAGGCGAAGAAGCCACAGCCCAGCACAGTGGCGCTGCCGAAACCTGCCCGTGCACCGCCCACACTGGCCTCGGCAACATCGAGCAGTTTGTTTGACAGACCTGTGCGCACCAGAACGTCACCGGTCAGGATAAACAGTGGCACGGCAATCAGAGCAAAGGCATCAATACCATCGAACAGGGATTCACCGAACAACGAAAGGGGCAATACTTCGGTGATGTAAAGCAGCGCAATAGAGCCAATCCCCAGCGAAACCCAGACCGGCACGGCCAGTGCAATCAACACCAACATGGCGATCACTGGCCCATAGAATTCCCAGCCCAGTTCGACAGCGGTTTGTTGTACGTAATAATTCAGCACAGTGCCCCCTAATCGAACAGCTTGTTGCCTTCAAACACAGGAGTGTTCTGTGTCAGGCTTTTGATATCGCGGTACATAGACTGTCCAAGGCGGAAGATCATCAGTGAAAATCCGAGGGGAACCGCAGCGAGAAACCAGGCCTGGCTGATACCCAAACCGTGGGTGACAGAGCCAAACTTGAGCGAAATGTCGATAGGGTGAAGCGACCAGTAAAGGGCAAACAGCGCCACAATCAGGGTACAGATATCGCCAAACAGGTAGATGGCTGCTTTGCCACGGTTTGGCAGGTAATGAAGCAAAACATCAATCCGGATATGGGCACGTTCTTTCACGGCAGCCGACGCACCCACCCAGGCAAGATAGATAAAAGCATAGCGAGCGACTTCCTCTCCCCAGATAGAGGAGTAGCTGAACACAAAGCGTCGCAGCACTTCCATAGCGATCGTGATGACGATGGTGGTGTAGAAAAACAGCAGTAGCCATCTTTCTCCATTTTCATCAATTTGTTTTAGAAAAGGTTTCATCGGGTATTCCAACGTCCGTTTTGGAAGAAGGCAGAAAGTGCCGCTTGAGTGACTAAAAGGAGGCGACGCCACCCAAACGGCGGTTTTTTCAGCTACACATCGTGGACAAATGGACCGTCGTGGTCGTTTGCCGCATCCAGCAGTTTATTGAATGCCGCTTTTGAGCCCGCTAGTTCAGTTTTGAACGAATCCCACTCAGGCAATTGGTGACCCGCTTTGGCCGACCACAGCGCCATTTCATCGTCGTTCGGTGCGTAGAACTCGACGCCCGCCTGACGAAGTTCTGCCATGGCATAGGCACGGGCAGCCGGTACTTTTGCGAGGTTTTGCAGTGAGGTCACTTCGCTCGCGAACTCAATGCCTTCCTGAATGTGCGGCGGCAGGCTCTTGAACCATTCGAGGTTACAGGAGAAAACCTGTGAATCCGGCACTGCGCGGTTGAAAGTCACCCAGGAAAGTACATCTTTAAAGCCGAAGACATTAAGCGCTTCAACGGAAGGGTCGAGCGCATCGGCCACGCCTTGTTTAATCGCAGAAGGGGTTTCACCCCAGGCAACCGGCGTTGGGTTTGCGCCCAGCAAGCGGTAGAACTGTTGCAGGATTTTCGAACCCGGTACGCGGAACTTAATGCCTGACATTTGATCCGGCGTTTTGATGGGGCCTTCTAGCCCTTTACGCAGGGCAACCACGCGAGGGTCAATCACCACATACCAAAGAGGCTTGAAGCCTTTGGCTTCCACTTTCGGGTGGATTTCCTGTTTCCATGCATCTGATGTCACGAGGTTGATGAATTTTTGGTTTTCACCACACCAGTAAGGGATGTTGATGAGATCAACGGCTGGTGCGAACGGCGCAAAGTTAGAAAGTGAATGCTGCGCCGCCTGGATAGTGCCTGCCTGCACTTTTTGCGCCAGTGCACCACCAGCACCCAACTGACCACCCGGAGCGAGTTTCACGTAGACTTCGCCGTTGGTCATGTTCTGGATGTTTTCTTTAAAATCGAGCTGCATGATCGGGTAGCTGCGGGACGCACCAATGATGTAGGCGGTCGCAATTGTCATGGTGTACTTGGCGCGTTTTTGTCGTTCTTTTTCTTCGTTGACTGCCGCTTGTGCGGTGGTTGAGGTCAACAATGCTCCCGAAGACGCGGCAACGATAGCTGCTGTGAAGCCCGCTTTCTTGGTGATTTCAAGGAAACGGCGACGCTCTGAGTTTTGTGGGGAGTCATCCTTATTGTGAACAGACATATCTACTTCCTTTCTGCGTTTATCGTAAATCTGCCGACTTGCTGTCTGCCTCTTTTTCGGCAAGCAACATGGCGACGACGAAAGTCAGCGAGGCGAGGAGAAGCAAAACAAACTCCCCAACATCACCCACGCGAACAATGGATTTAGCACCCGAAGCAATCTGAATTTTGGTGGCGATTACGTTGGCAAAATAAAGAACAAAGAACACCAGCGGTAAGAGGTAGCGTCGTTTAAGCGTCATCGTGTCATGCCTCGCTTTCGTCTGCTTGCTGGCGGGAATCGCCGTTTAGGATTTTTTATTTATAGCACCCACATCGAATGTAAAATGATTGTTAAATGTAAGCGCTTACATTTGAAGGGTAGAAGCGAGGTCGGAAAACTGTCAAGGAAATAACGGATAAATTTTGTACGGTAACTATAATCAGGTAAGTTCTGGTGAAGATTTCCCATTAATGAGCCAAAGAGAACGTCAGTTTTGGAAAAAGAGAGACAAGCATCACGTAAGCGCTTACAAAAAAGGGCAGGAGACACCCCAACCGCAGAGGATGTTGCTGTTGCAGCAGGGGTTTCTACTGCCACGGTGTCCCGCTATCTTGCTAACCCCACTTCGGTGAGTGAAAAGCGCGGCACGCTGATCCGGATGGCCATTGAGAGTCTGGGGTATATTCCGCACGGCGCCGCTCAGGCGCTGGCTTCTCAACGTTCACGTACCATCGGCGTGATTGTTCCGACACTGGATAACGCCATATTTGCCGAGGGCATTCAGGCATTTCAATGGCGGTTGCAGGAAAAGGGTTACACCCTGTTTATTGCCAGTTCTGACTATTCGGTGGATGAAGAGCTTGCACAGGCCGAGCGCCTTGTCTCCCGTGGCGTAGAGGGGCTAATGCTGGTGGGCGCAGAACACCATCCCAGCCTGTTTGAACTGCTGGAGAAAAAGCAAATCCCGTATCTCTATACCTGGTCATTCAAACCTGGGATCGATCACCCATGTATCGGTTTCGACAACTACCGCGCTTCTGCGAAACTGACCCAATTTCTCATTGATCTCGGCCACAAACAGTTTGCGGCTATTCCGGGTATTACCCGCCTGAATGACCGAACCAAAGACCGCCTTGCCGGTTGCCTTGATACGCTGGAAAAGCAGGGGATCAGCCTGACCGCGGACAGAATCATTGAGTGCAGATACGATCTGGCGGAGAGCCGTCAGGCGCTGCGAAAGTTGATGAAAGCGGAGCCCAAACCGACGGCTATCGTGTGTGGTAATGACATCATCGCCATGGGCGCATTGCTGGAAGCGCAGGCGCTGGGCATTCGTGTACCGGAAGATCTCTCCATCGTCGGCTTTGATGACGTCGCGATGGCTTCGCATATTCACCCCGCTTTGACGACAATGCAGGTCCCTTCGCGGGAGATGGGTACAAAAGCCGCCGATTATTTGCTGTCACGGCTGAATGAGGATCCGGTTGCGGATCATCTTGAGCTTGAAGCCAAACTGGTGGTCAGGGAGACCACGGCAGCTATCTCTCACTGATATCCCAAGAAGCAAAAAAAAGGGCGGAGAGTCCGCCCAAATCCTCCAAGTGAAACCGTTACCAAATCCAACTGGTCTGTTGGTTGTTAATGCGGGTCTGGATCGGCGTGCTGCCATCATAGAAGTAGACTTCTGCCAGCATGTAATACTGCGAATCAGCCAAGGGATAGCTCAAGTCGGCTAACCCTGCTTCAACGGTTGCTGAGGTGATCCGGCTGTTGTAATCCGCACTGTAGGAACCATCTGCATTTTCTTCAAACGCCCCGTAAATGGACACGTATCCTTTTGCCAGACTGTAGCCGCGAATATCAACACTGAGGTTTTGAATATCAACACCGTTGTAGTTGAAGTCTGAAGGCACAGACACTTCAGACATCATGGTTGCGCTGCTGGTGACATTTGGCGGGATAGTGACACTCAATCCCGTGGAGGTCAGCATAGTGGCAGACGCTGTATTGCCTGTCGTCTGGCCAACCTCCTGCGTGGCGCTGTCCACAATCACTTCTGAATCCGGTGAGGCTGAGGGGGACGAATCGCCACCTCCCCCACAGGCAGTGACAAAACCAATCAGAGAAATACTCAGGAATTTACGTTTCATCGTGATCACTCCTCTGGCAGGTAGTAGGTGTCGGCAACGGCGTTCTCTTCCGTATACCAGGTGGTGTTTACCGCGCCTGCATTTTCTGCATAACCGGCGAACAGGGGATAGGCGCTGATGAGGTCAATGTGCTCCTGCGGCCATTTCCACGCATCAGTGATCAGCAATGCCCAGGGCAGGTTGGTCGATGTTTTGTAATAGCGCCCTTCTGCGGGCACGCTGTCATCATCTTGCCAGCCGTAAAGGAAGGTATCGAACTGCTCCGTCGGTGCTTGATCAGGAAGGTGAACTTCCAGGCCGCGACCGGGGTTGTACCAGATCCAATCACGCACATAAGCACCAGGCGTGGAGAAGATAAACGGGTCGTAAGGCATGTCTGCCAATCCATAGGTGTTAGCGCCTTCAACCGTGCGGATATCCAGTTCAAACTCCCAGGCAATTTCCTGCTGGCAATATTGCGCCGTGCGATAGAAGTTGCATTCACTGGCAGGCACTGTGGCTTTCAAATCTTCTGAGATGATGAAGATCGCTTCATCTGATTCTGCCTCCAGTCCATTGCTTTGCTGAAGCACGGCATTGTGTTTGAGTTTGGTCGTGACGCTTTGTATATCCGACCTGTTCAAACCGGGAAGACGGAACGCAAAGCCATTGTGGTAGCCAGCACCATAGGCCGCGAGATATCCCTGGATGAGAATGCGCGTGGCGTGGTTGTTCTCATCAAGGGTTTCGGTCATACGAAAACGGATGACCACGTCGTTCATGTCGTAGTCGCCTTCTTTCGGCCAGTTATCCTCAAAGGCGAGGGTGGCGTAGCCTTGCTCGCTGGGGTAGTGCACCAGTGTTGTACCGGTTTTCAGCACAGTGATCGGGTGATCTTCCACCTCACCGGTAGTGGCACCACCGTAGTAGTCGAGACCGGATTGCTCGGCAAAACGGAAGCGGCTGAATGTTGAGCCAATCGCGGCATCGACGGGAACGTTGATTATCAGGGTATTGGTGCCGCCACTTAACAGCGAATCGCTGATGATCTTCTCATTGCTGTCAGCAAAATCACCGTCCTGGTTCCAGTCAATCCACGCGGAAAGATAGCCAGAGCGTGATGCCTGTACAGAGACAATCGCCACCTCACCGGCTTCAAGCGCGGTGACAAAGCCCACACCGTCTTCATCGGCAAGGCCTGCTTTGTTGTCATCAAGCGGGGAAATCAGGCCATCGCCTTCGCTGTCCGGTGCGACAGAACCCAGATAGTAGTCGCTGCCAATTTGGTGGCGTGGGCCGTTAGAAGCCAGCAAGGTCAGATAGCTATCAGGCGCATCACCGAAGTCGATGGTGGAGTCTTCATCAATCACAGGAGCATTGGCACAGCGTGCACCGTCGTTCTGGTTAGAGCTTGGGCCGTCAGCAAACTTCACGGCGGTTACATCACCATCATCGCCGTAATCGGAAAGGTCGATGCGGAAGATATCCCCGTCGCTGTTTCGGGAGATGTAGTAGTAGCCGTTCACATCAAAATAGCCTGCACCAAATGTGCCGGTCACACCAATGTTGCCGATGTAAGTGGTGTCGCCGTTATCGGTGCTGAACAGGAACAAATCACCGGTGCGGTTATCGACACCGTACAAACCGCCGTTGCCGGGGTGAAACGCAAAATCCGTCAGGGAGACGGAGGCGGTAGTGGTGATGCGCTCAACAACCAGCGTCGCGCTGGGGTCGCTATCCAGCGGTGTGAGGTCAATTTTGAACAGGCCTTTTCCTTGCCTGTAGAGGTAATAGGTGTGGTCGTAAACGTCACCGACGAAGAAAGTGTGGTCAGTTGGGAGGCCTGTCGTGTTTAACACCTCTGCCTGAAACTCCTGCCCAAGCCTGACAATCTGTTTGTTCGAGGTGTCATAGCCATAGATATACCTGTCCTCGAAATCAAAGCCGACACCGTTGATGTTGGCATTCAACCCTGTATCAGACTGCAAAAGTGCCGTTTCGCCAGTGACCAGATTGACGCCATAGACCTGCACCGGGCTGGATTGAAAAAGGTAAGCCTTGCTCGGACAGGTGTCAAAAGGTGATGCTGTCGCAAAGGGCGATGTCAGAGCCAGCGCAAGAGGGATAGCAAAGCGAGACATAGCGCTCTCCTTTCTACTCAGAATGAATTTGCTACTACAAGCACTGTGCCAGTTTTAATTGCATGAAATTAAACATTTTTTCATTGTGAAAATCAGTTTGGGAGAGCGTTTTTTCTCAGATTGACTGTCAGATGTGGGATTGGAACGCTGGGTTTCTCAATATGAGAAAAATCAGATGATGCTTGGCGGCTAAAATCCGAAACAAGGCAGAAAGGGGATGGTTTGGATTCTATTCTCAAAGAAAAACAGAAAATCATTCTTGTTGAAGGCTAATTATCAATGAAGTGGGTAGTCATAAAATCGGGCATATCATTCGAGCGCAGCTTCGGCTGAAAAACGACAAGGAAAAGCATTCCTCATGACAAAAAACATTCTTATCACCGGCTCAACTGACGGTATCGGGTTGGCAACGGCAAAGCAGTTGGCAGCGCAAGGTCACAGCATCCTCCTTCATGGCCGCACTGCAGACAAACTTGAACGTGCCAAATCCGATGTGCAGGATGTGAAGGGTTCAGCCATTGTCGAAACCTATCTCGCGGATCTTTCCAATCTCAAAGAGGTTGAACAACTGGCCGACGCAGTAAAAGCAAAACACGAAGCGTTGGATGTGCTGATCAATAACGCGGGCATTTTCCGGGTTTCCAATCCGGTCAAAGACGATGGTCAGGATGTCCGCTTTGTGGTTAACACCCTTGCGCCTTACCTTTTAACCCGCAGGCTTCTGCCGTTGTTAGGCATTGAAGGGCGGGTTGTGAACCTGTCTTCTGCTGCGCAGGCACCATTCAATATTGCCGCGCTGAAAGGAGAAGTGAATGTTGGCGATGATTTCTCCGCCTATGCCCAAAGCAAACTGGCACTCACCATGTGGACAGAGCAAATGGCAGAAGAGTTAGGAGCCAATGGCCCGGTACTGGTGGCGGTCAACCCTGGCTCCATGCTTGGTAGCAAGATGGTGACCGAAGGATTTGGTGTCGCGGGCGGTGACATCGGTATCGGCGCAGACATTCTTTCCCGGGCAGCATTGAGTGATGAGTTCGCTGATGCATCAGGTAAATACTTCGATAACGACTCCCAGCGTTTTGCCGCACCGCATCTATTCGCAGCAGACAAAGGAAATGTGGAAGCCGTTGTACTGGCAATCAAGTCAATAGTGGCTGTTTAACCTTACCTTTCGGAATATAAATCAGTGCCAGAAACTTGTCCGGCACTGTGTTTTGAGGCACTAAATTTACGCAACCTCTGCCTTTCTCGCTCATGAATCAGACACCTGTAAAAAGTTCTGTTTGAGGATGTCATATCTCTTGTAGGGGTTTGAATTTTGTTGACCTGTGTTTGTACTCTTTTCATACATTGCTTGTAAAAGCGCCTGACAATGGATGTCTCTGAATTTTGCCTGTGAACTAAACGGCAGATTAAAAGGAATTACTATGAAAAGTTGTCTTATCAAACTCGGTACGCTCACTCTGTTGCTCCTGCATGGAGGGTGTTCGAGCACGCTTAAACCTACCACGCTCAAGGAAGATGGATACTTTGACACAAGCTCCACGCTGAGACCGGAAGGTGTCATCATTGAGCAACCGTTCAAGCCTGAATATCGCAAAATGCTTTATGTGAAGACGGGAGATGAAAAGAACGAACGATACAAAGAGTTTTATCTGACGTCTTTTAAAAACATGAACGCTTTCGACAAGGTGGTTGACCAAAGTGAGCTTGAATCCCTGGTTATTGAGCAAGGCCTGACTGACAAGGTTTCTAATATTTCCGACAAGATTGGCCTGCACCATCTACAAAAAGAAATGGGCAGCTTTTTGGTTGTTGAACCCTACGTTGAATGGAATGGGGGCTATGACTATGTTGCAAACCTCAAAGCCTACGATCCCGAGTCTGGCAAGGTAGTGCTCCATATCGAAAAAGAGGCTTTCAACTGGGCGGGACTGGATGACCCACTTTTCTATCCCCTGCTAAACGGGTTTGTTGAATGGACTCGGGGCGAAAAAATTTCAACCAAGGATGCACCCAACAAGAAGTAATTTGAATTCTGACCGTTTCTACGTCGTGATAACCAAAGAACCCCGCAGTAGCGGGGTTCTTTGTTTGATACCAATGCGTTCGTTAAATCACATTACAAAGCTACACGCTTTTCAGTGCTGAAACCTTGGATTGCTGTTTGCGCTTGATGAAATAGTTCGAGACCACACCGACAATCAGAACCAGACCACAGAATCCGTATACCTGCATGATGGTCGGATCGTTCGAGACAAAGCCCGCGTCCGAAAACATGATGTAAGCGCCAAGTACCATGTAAATGATCACGGCAGAAGCTTCAAAACGGAAAGCCCACGGCGTGACGTCGATGCTCTCATTGACTGGCATCACGTAATCTTCTTTGCGTGGCATAAAGTGGCCAATGACGAACATCAGCGCTGTACACACTACAAACAAAATGGCGAGCTGGTGCAGGAAGTGAATAGGGGTGTCGAACACCAGTTGCATCGCAGCGTAGGAGGAGACAAATACCACCAGCACAACCTTTGCCGCAACCGCAGGAACCCGTTTAGAAATGTAACCCACGAAGACGATGGTGAAGATAGGCACACTGAAAAAGCCCGCTACCATCTGTAGGTATTGGAACAGACCTTCCGGTGCGTACATGATAAAGGGAGCAATACAGACCGAAATGATGGCGATGACGATACCGAAGATCTGGCCGCCACTGACCAATTCTTCGTCAGACTTTCCTTTGCCAAACAGTGGCTTGTAGACGTTCAGTGCAAACAGGGTGGTTGAGCTGTTTAACACGCCGTTGAAAGTACTCAGGATGGCACCAAACATGACCGCCACGAAAAAGCCGACCAGCGGTTTTGGCAGCACCTCATTCACCAGTCGCGTGTACATGGTGTCCGGGTTGCCTGCATCTGCCCCGAACATGTGGAAAGCGATGATGCCGGGAATGATCAGGAACAGGGGTGAAATCACTTTGATCGCACCGGCCAGGATAACGCCTTTCTGACCCTCTTTCAGGTTCTTGGCGCCCAGTGCGCGCTGGATGATGGACTGGTCGGTACCCCAGTAATAGAGGTTCACCAACAGCAAACCGGTAAACAGGGTGGAGAATGGCAGGGGATCAGTTTCCTTGCCTACCGATTGCAGCTTTTCAGGTGCGGCGGTTAACAGCACATCCAGTCCGCCCATAAAGCTACCTGAACCTAGAGCCATTAAGCCAAATACCGGGATCATCAAACCGCCGATGATCAGACCAACACCGTTGATGGTATCGGCGATGACCACGGCTTTCAGACCACCGTAAATGGCATAGAAAAAGCCAAGCAAACCAATGGTGGCTGAGATAAGCGCTATCGCACTGAATTCAGATATTCCCAGCAACCCTTTCACATCGAAGATTTCACCCAGTACGACGGCACCGGCATAAAGTGTGGTTGGAAGGATATTGATGACGTATTGGCACAAGAACAACAGCGTCACGAACTTCTTCACTGACATGTCATAGCGGCTTTCCAGAAAATCAGGAATGGTGGTGATACCTTGCTTGAGATAGCGCGGTACCAACAACAGCGCAATGATAACCAAGGTGACGCCGGAAGCGACTTCCCAGCCCATTACGCTCATGTTGTGGGTGTAAGACTGGGCGCTCATGCCAACAAAGCTGGTGGCACTGAGGTTTGTCAGGATCAGGGAGCTGGCAATGAGGCCACCAGTCAGGCTTCGTCCACCGAGGAAAAAGCCATCCTGAGAGTTGTTTTTGTCGTTTTTGACTTTGTTGTAGGTGAATACCACCACAAAGCCCGTAAAGAGCAAAAATGAAAATAGAACGGTGATCGACATTTTGTTTCCTTACCAAATCAGGCAACAAGTGGCTGCCCTTGAGTTGTAGGGTGTCCCTCCAGCGAGTTCTGGAGTGTGTTATCAGGCAAGGGTGGTTGCTCTGACGCTGGAGGGAACGGCTTGGTTTTTATCGTTTTTTCAGGTGAACAATCAGTGCAGATTCCGGGTCGAGTATTGGCAAAGTGACACCGATTTCCTTCAGGTTGTCGCCGCTCAGTGTCAGGGTTTTATCCAGCCATTGGGGGCGTTGTTTCATCAGCTGGAAGCTGGTCTTTGGCATCTCGATAATCTTTACGTCATAGCGGGCGTTTTCTTCGGCACAGCTGACGCGCAGTGGGGCTGGCAACGCGTGGCTGGGCATTGCCAACTGGCAGACGGTGATCAACATTTCGTCGCCGTTTTCGACGCCGTATATGTTCTGATTCCTGTCGGCGGGATCGATACGGAACGCGCGGCCGGAATGCAGCAAATCGCGGTATTGCTTGTGCAATTGAATGTAGTGGGCAAATGCCTGCTTTTCTTCCGGGCTCTCTTTTACCGGATCCAGCTCCACGCCCATGTGGCCGCTCAGTGCTGTCACGCCGCGCATATTGATGGCATGGCGGCGGTTGGTGGAATGACACTCCGCCGGGCCAATGTGTGCGCCCATCACTTCTGGCGGGAAGAAGTAGCTCATGCCGCGTTGGATAGCCTGACGCTCCAAGGCGTCATTGCAGTCTGATGCCCAGAACCGCTGGGTACGTTTAAGAATTTCAAAATCGATACGGCCACCGCCGGACGAGCAGGATTCAATTTCCACATTTGGGTGGGCAGCCTGAAGATCATCCAGCAAACGGTAGAGCGCTTTGGTTTGGCCGTGAACAGCAGCCTGTCCCTGATGCCCCGGTTGAACCAGTTCGCGGTTCATATCCCACTTGAGATAGCCGATGTTGTAGCTGCTTAGCAAATCATTTAGGCGTTCAAAAAGGTAGTTAAAACACTCGCCGTTTTGCAGATCCAACACATACTGCCAGCGGCCGGAAGGTTGATGGTATCCCTGTAATCCCAGTACCCAGTCCGGATGTTGGCGGTACAGGTTTGAATCCTTGCTGACCATTTCCGGTTCCACCCAAAGACCAAACTCCATACCCAGCTCATTAACGTGGGCAATGACAGGCTCAAGGCCGTTCGGGTACTTGTTAGTGTCCAAATACCAGTCGCCGAGCGCAGCGCGTTCCCCGGTGCGGCCAACAAACCAACCGTCATCAATAATAAAGCGCTCAACGCCCATCTGTGCTGCCTCGGTGGCCATTTGCATGATGTAATCAGGGTTATGGTCAAAGTAGATCCCTTCCCACGTATTGAGATGGACCGGGCGCGGCTTATTGGATGGGAACTTCACGATCTGTGCGCGCACAAAAGCATGGAAGCGTTCTGAAATGCCATTCAGGCCGGTATTGCTGTAGGTGGCATACAGCCAAGGGGATTGATATTCCTCACCGCTTTGCAGGCGTTTTTCGCCGGACAACAGCAGTTCACCGGCTTGGACAAAACGTCGGCCATCACTTCTTACATCGGCGCGTAGCTGGTGGTTACCGCTCCAGCCAAGGTGGAAGCCCCACACCTGGCCCAGTTGTTCGCTAAAGCCCTGTGTGCCGGCAAACAGACCGGGGAAGTTTTCGTGTGAGGTGCGGCCACGGCGGTTTTCCTGCATAAAGCCGCCGTGTTCGAATTTCAGGCGCTGGGTCTGGAACTCGTGACACCAACGGCCGTGAAAGGTCATCAGTTCATGAGCATGGTTTGGGAGAGGCAGGGTCGCCGAGAGTTTGCCCAGACAATATTCGCCTGCCGACAGGTTTTTCACTGAGATACGTTTTTGCACCACATCGCTTTCTGCATCCAGTTTTATTTCGATAAACAACTCAAGCTGGGCGACAGCATCCTGCAAAGTAAAGGTGGCGCTGCAATCGTTATGATCCATGGCTGTGATTTCAAACACCGGTGCCCAGTCTTCACCGTGACGGTGACCCTCAATACCCGGCGCATTGAAATGACCGCTTCCCAATTCGGGGCAAAGCGAAAGGGGGACATCCACATCCAGTCGTGCCTGAGAAATAGGGCGTTCAGTCGACAGCATTAAATCCGGGTCGATCTGCGCGATTTTTGCACCCCAGTGGAGGATTTCCGGCACACGATCCACTTTGATGATCAGGCTGTGATTTTTGGATTTCAGGTGAATGATTTTTTGCATATTACATCTCTGTTTTCGTAAACATTAACTCTGTGCGTAATCATGCGTTCAATGCCTCATGAATGGATTTAATAGCCCTATAAATGTGATTTAAAGTGGGTTTCAAAATCTGTATTTGTGGTTTGGATCTTCTGTTTTCGGAAACATTTATTGATGTTTTTAAGACATGATTCACGGGCGGGAAGGCTTTGTTCTGATAGATTTATCTGCGGACAAAGAGGGAGAGAATAGAGTGGCTGTCACATTCAAAGATGTTGCCCGTTTGGCGGGTGTGTCGACACAAACGGTATCAAGGGTGACAAACGGTGCTGACAATGTGGCCGAGGAAACCCGCAAGCGAGTTAACCATGCGATTAAAAAGCTGGGCTACGTGCCAAACAAAGGGGCACAAATGCTCAGCAGGGCAAAGTCCCGCATTGTCGGCATTGTGTCACTGGATATCTCCCTGCATGGCGTCGCCTTGATTGCCAATGGTATCCGCAACCAGGCACATGAAATGGACTACGCCACTGCGTTGGCGGTGCTGGCCGATAACACCATTGAAGAATTCAGGGGCGCGATTCGTGAGCTGATCGCCCAGCAAGTGGACGCGATTATTATCAATGCGCCGGTCTCGCGGGAAATGGCTGAAACTCTGATTGATCAGTTCAGTCACCTCACGCTGGTGTTTATTGATGTGCCGGAGGGAACGCCGGTGAATCACATCAGCTGTGACCACCTGGCGGGGGCACGCATGGCGGCATTACATTTGATTGGACTAAACCGCGATGCCTTTATTTGTATTTCCGGACCTGCCGTTTCAACGGCGTCGTCGATTCGCTACAACGAGTGGCAGAACCAAATCAGTCAGCGTGGAATAAAGGAAATTGCCCGCTACGAGGGGGATTGGCAAGCCGCATCGGGCTACAACGCCATCAAGGATGCGCTGCTGAAAGGGCTGCATTTTGATGCTGTGCTGGTCGCTAATGACCAAATGGCGCTGGGTGTGCTGTGTGCATTGTCTGAAGCCGGTATCCGTGTGCCGAAAACGGTGTCTGTCGTCGGCTTTGATGGTATTCAGGACAGCCAGTTTTTCTCACCGCCCCTGACGACCGTAAAACAGGACTTTAATGAACTGGGCAGACAAGCGGTGATCCTCGCATTAAGCCAAGTGTCGAAGCCCGGACAACCACAAGCCAAAGTCTTGCCCGTCCATTTGGTGGAGCGCCATAGCACTGCGATGAAAAGCGATACCCACTATGACAAGCAGGAAATCCTCGCGCATCTGGAAAATATCCGCCGCTTGTTGCCGTAAAAAAGAACCCCGCAATTGCGGGGTTCTTTGTTCCAGTTAATCCATTTTTCTCGATTTGGTGAATACCAAACCAAGCATAAACAGCAGTGCCAGCACCCAAAGATGGACAAGGTGACCGGCCTGGCTTTGCAGCGTCGCGCCCATCTGATTGAGCTGGATGGTGGAGAGAATCGCCGGTGTGGATGGCGCAAGTTGTGCCAATGCGTTCATCCAGTCTGGCATTGCGCTCGCAGGCCAGACAAAGCCAGAGGTAAACAGCAGCGGCATGGAGCTTAACAAGATCACCAACGTGATGATCTCCGGTCTTTTGATGAAGCGACCAATCAGACTTCCGCAGGCGAAAGTCGCCAGCAAAAACGGCAACATCATCATGGCGAGATTTACCGGATCAGCCAGTCGGTTGATGCCGTTAATCGAGAAGCTCGCACCAAGGTAGTACATCGCCATCACGGTATAGATGCCGAGGAGGATAACACCGCGGGCAACCAAGTTACGGCGACGGGGCGCACTGTCTGCACAGGCCAGCAAGCCGGACGCAATCAGCAGGGTTTGCTGCAGGATCAGGATAAACACCCCCGGCACCACGTAATTGCCGTATCCGGTGGTCGGGTTAAACACAGGCACCAGATTCAAGGTGAACGGCGAATATTGTTTGGCTGCCAGTTCCATTGGGGTGTTGTGCATCATGGCACGGGTGACTTTCACCTGTGCGCCCAAAGTGCCGCCTGCGTTCACCACGCCTTCCGCGATGGTGCCGTAGGTGAGGAAAAATGAGGCATCACCACCCACAGAAACCACCGGGCTTTTGCCAAGCAATAAATCGCGGTAGAAGTGCTCCGGGATCACCACCACGCCTTCAATGTCGCCTGCCGCAATTTTGCTGCTTGCTTCATGCTCTGCGCCCAATTGCTCTGTAATCGCCAGTTGAGGCGTGGCATTCAGCATGCGTACAAAGGAGCGGCTTTGCTGGCTATTGTCATGGTCAACCACGGCCACACGCAGTTCACGAGGCAGTTGGTTTTGGTATGGCAACGGGTAGAGCAGTGAATAAATCACAATGCCGCCAAACACGGTAAACACGACTGCGGGATTGGAGAATAGTGCTTTCAGCTCCTGGAGAAACAGGTTGCGCCAATTCATGCTGCCACCTCCTGTTTGCCCACTGGAGCAGCAATGCGGCGAAGTTTCAGTGCTACCAAGCCCCAAATCAGGCTAAATGCCGCGAGTGCAAGCAGGGCGGGCGTTGCATCTTTCAAAGCTGCGCCATAGTTGAACTGGCCGATTTGCAGTGTGATGTAATGGCTCACCGGCAGCAGTGCACGCCAGCATTGCGCCAGAAATGGCATATCACTGGCAGGAAAACTCACGCCCATAAAGGCAAAGGCCGGGGCGGTAAAACCTGCCACCAGGCTCATGGCGCGGGTGGCGTTGCGTGTGCCCAGATAAAGGAGTGAACCCACCGCCAAGCCTGCCAGCACCATCAACGCCTGTGCGGCAAACACAATCGACCAACTGCCGTTCATCGGCCAGCCGAGGCAGAAGTGCATCACGGTTGCGAATACCACGCCAAGCAACCAAAGCGGAACAAACAGGCTGATGATCTTCGCGACCAGTGCTTTGGCAACCGACGGGCGGAACTGTTGCTCAAGGCCAATGCGTTTATCGGTCAGCGCCATAGATAGCATGCCGCTGGCGACAATCACGATTTGCCAAAGGGCAGGCACAATCGCTGAAACCAGAAACTGTGCGTAGTTGGTGCCGGTGTTAAACAGTGGCACCAACTGGAAGCGCAATGGCACGGATAAACCTGCTGCCTGCGAAGTGACCGTCGTGCCTTTCAGCATTTTGCCTTTGGTTTCCACCATGGCGGCAAAGGTGCTCTGGCTTTGGTTGAGTGCCGCATTAACCAGTTTGCCGATCAGGATGTATTGGCTGTTGTAAAACGCCGTCACCTCCGGCGATTCGCCGCGAATTGTCGATTTTTCAAAACCCACAGGGATGATCACCGTGCCATAGGTTTTGCCGCTATTCAGCGCAGACGATGCGGACTCAACATCCTCAAAAGCCTGTGACTGAAGCGTCGGGCTCACATCGTAGTAACGGATCAACTGGCGTGACAGGCTGCTGTTGTCGAGGTCGACCACACCCACAGGCAAGTCACGGCCTGTGCCTGCGGAAAAAATCGCCCACATCAACACAAACAGTGTCAGCGGTAACAGGCCGAGCAGGGCAGTGAGCCAGCGGTCGGTCAGGATCAACCGCCACTCGCTTAATACGCCTGCCATCAAAGAGTTCTTCATGGCGATTAACCCTGATTTGGCTGTTCAGTCACCAACACACTCATGCCTGCGCGAAGCCCTTCAATCGGTGATACTGGACGCGCTTCAATTTCAAACGTGCGCATGTCGTAACCTTGCTGACTGTTGGTTGCACGCCAGGTAGCGAAATCGCCCATTGCAGCCACATGGGTCACTTGGAAACGGTACGCCTTGTCGCCCAGGGCTGGGATGGTCGCATCGAATTCAGCGCCTTTTGCAAACTGTCGCAGCTTGTCTTCGCGAATGTTGAAGACCGCCCACGCATCATTCAGGTCAATCACTGTCACCACTGGGAAACCTTGTGGTGCCAATTCGCCTGGATGAAGCAAAATTTGGCTGACTTCGCCTTGATACCAGCTGTGGATTTGGGTGTCTTTGGCGTAGGCTTCCACTTCTGCAACCGCACCGGCAGCCATGCGCACTTTTTCCTGAGCCGCACGTTTGGTTTCCGTGCGCGCACCAGCTTTTGCCAGCTCATACATTTGCAGCGCTGCGTTTTCGGTGTATTTCGCTGCCTGCCACTGGGTATAGGCTTCATCGCGTTTTTGCTCTGCCGCTACACCTTCTTTGTATAAGGCATTCACCCGGTGATAGGTTTTCTCTGCCAGTTGTGCCGCCGCGCGGGCTTTTTGCCACTGGTCGCGGGAAGCATTGATTTCCTGCGTGCGTGCACCGCTTTCGGCTTGCTCTGCCATGGCGCTGGCCGCTTCTTCGCCTGCTTTTGCCTGCTCGAGTTTGGCATCCAGTTCTGGACTATACAGGGTGAAAATCAGGTCGCCCGGCTTCACTTGCTCGCCCTTGTGTACCAGCACTTCATCAATGCGGCCGGCTACTTTGGAAGAAATGCTGTATTGCTGCGCTTCAATCTGACCCTGAAAATGTTCCGGTTGCGGCAGGTAAGCCTGATAGAAACTGTAACCAATCCAACCCAGCACAGCTGCCGCTGGCAAAACCAAAGCCGCAGATTTCAATTTACTCATGTTCGTTACTCCTGTGGTGCGGGTTGAAAGACGTTAAGGGCGGCAGACTGGAATTCTGCAAAGCGGTCGGTTTCGCCGCTGACAGCAACCAGTCGTGACAGAGAAAGCACGTACTGGTACGCCGCTGCCAGTTGCTGGGTTTTGATACTGGCGAGGTAAAGCTCGGCATCGACCACATCAAGGGACGTCGACAGCCCTTGTGCGAACGCTTTTTCACGCAGGCGCAAGTTTTCTTCCGCCAGTGCGATGCTCGAAGACAAGCCCTGATACTCTTCCAGTGCCTGTCCTGCCTCGCGCCAGGTTTTCTCAACCAGCAGCGACAAGTCCTGCTCGGCCTGCGCGCGCAGATAGTTCACCTGAACCGCGGTGCTGTGGGCGGCTTTCACTTTGTCTGAGCGGCCGCCGTTATCAATCAGCGGAATGCTCACGCCGACGCCTACTGCCCAGTCTGGGGTGAGGGATGCAGTCAGCGAGTCACCTTCGTACAGGTTGTAGTTACCGTACAAAAAGACCTGTGGGTAGTATTTGCCTTTTTCCAAATCAACCAGACCATCCGCCTGTTTGCGTTTGGCATCCAGCACTTTCAGGCCTGGGTAAGTCGCCAGCGTCTGGTCAAGGAACGGCGACATGGCAGGCACTTTGTCCTGCGTGAACAGGTCACTGCTTGGTTCAACCGGGGTGTCGCTTTTCACCAGCGTTTGCAGGGCGGCCTGTGCAATTTCTAGATCGCGTTCGGCTTTGCGGCGCTCAGTCTTGGCTTTGTCGTAGGAGACCTCAGCCTGCAGGCGTTCAACGCGGGCGATTTGACCCTGCGCTTCCATCTTCTTGGCGTGATCCAGGTGTTTTGCCAGACCTTGCTCTACTTCTACACGGGTTTGCAGCACTTGCTCAGCGAGGACAGTAGCAAAGTAAACCTTGGCCAAGTCTTCGAATTTTGCCTGTTGCGCCATTTGCAGCAGGTAGCTCGCTTCATCCTGTTGCGCATTGGCGATGTCTTCCGCCGCCAGGATGCGGCCACCGGTGAAAATCGGCCAGATAGCACGGATAGAACTGGTGTAGATGTCGCGATCCGCAAGAGTTGTGGTGGCAATATTGTCGAGATTGCCAAGAATTGCGCCTAAGTTGGGTGGCAGAGAGCCTGCCAGTTGCCCCAGCGCATCACCGCCGTTCATATGATGTGCCAGCTCAGAAGGTTTGAGCTCGACGTTTTTGTCCAGTCGGGTGTAGTTACCGCTTAGGGTCACAGTCGGCAGGTGATGGGCAAACGCCGCGTTTTTCATGTGCTCAGCGCGGTCGACATTGGCGCGTTGGGCGGCAATGCTATCGTTGCGCTCTAACACTGCCTGCCATGCTTCGGAGAATGACATGGATTGGGCATTCGCCAGCGGTGACAGCGCCATGGCGCAGCACAGGCTGAGAGCACGCAGTGAGAGTGATTTGTGGGTCTTTTTGATAAACATCCGATTTACCATCAAAAGAGAAGATACGGATATTCTAGAGTTATTGCTCTAATTTGCCAAATGGTAATTTGTACACCGTTTTTTATGCTGTCTGTGACGATGTTGCTTCAATGCACAAAAAAAGGGTTTTGATTTTCCCGTTTAGGTATAGAATTGCGCCCGATCCCGTCCGGGATCCCCTTGCCGTTTAGGTGACCTTACACGAAGTAATCATAGTCAGGTTACGTCGTGGGAATATCGCCCCGATATTCTTAGAGCTGGACTCAACTCTGACCCTCCCCGTCTGTACAGTGGTGATCCCTGTTCCAGACACTGCAAATCTCTCAATCGCGCCCTGATGCTTTTTGTGTTGATTTCACCAACCCTCTGTTTTTGGCGCACCGTTTTCAAAGGATAACCATGCCTACGAGTAGGATGAGCGAGCGTACGATTCGCTTTTTGATTCTGATGATTTTCCTCGCTGCAGCGATGGAAACCGACATCTATCTTCCGGCTTTTCCGGACATGATGGCGGCATTTAATACCGATGAAACCATGATTCAGCGTGTGCTGAGTTTCAATTTCCTGGGTATCTGTCTCGCGTCGCTGATTTATGGCCCGCTGTCGGATGCGATTGGGCGTCGCAAAGTGTTGAACATTGGCTATGGCTTCTTTATCGCCGGTAGCCTTGGCTGCGTGTTTGCCGACACCATAGAAATGCTGATTTTCTGGCGCTTCCTGCAAGGGTTTGGCAGTGCTGCCTGTATGATCATCGGCGCTGCGATGGTGTTTGACCTTTATAAAGAGGAAAAAGCGGCGGAAATCGTCTCTGATCTGAATAGCCTTGTGGTTAGCATCATTGCGTTCGCGCCAATGCTGGGCGGCTGGATTAACTACCAGTTTGGATACACCTACAACTTTGTGTTTATTGCCGTACTTACCGTCGCAACGGGGCTAATCTGCTTCTTTAAACTGCCGGAATCTCTTCCTGTAGAAAAACGCAAAGCCTTGTCGTTGAAGGGGGTAGGAAGCGATTACCTGACTGTGCTGAAAAACGGTGAGTTTTGGGCCAATGTGCTTATTACCACCGCGATATTCGCAGGTTACATGATCTTCATTTCCAACATGCCGCTGGTATTTGTGAATCACCTTGGCGTGGATGTCGCCGTGTTCCCGTTTTATCAGGTCAGTTTGCTGGTGGCATTCGTTGTCGCGAGTCTCAATGCCGGGCGAATGATCAAATGGTTTGGTCTCACGCGCATGCGCCGCTTTGGCTTTGGCATGATTGCTATGGCGGTATTGGTGATGTTCGTGATGCCTACGGCTTGGCAACAAACGCCTATCGTTGTTACCGGCATCATGCTGATTTACTCGCTGGGGGCAGGTATTTGCATTGGCATTTTCTTCGCGCGCTCAATGGAAGCCGTGCCGGATCAAACCGGTGTGAGTGCTTCGCTGGTCACGGCGATTCGCCTGGCGTTGGTGGCACTTTTAATTGATATCAGTGGTGGCTTGTTCGATGGCACCATGACATCAGCGATTAATCTGATTGCCGCCTGTACCGTACTGAGTTGTGTTATCTACATCGCGGATGAGCTTCGCGCCAAAAGAAGCCGTAAACTTCCCGCTTAAACGACAAGGGCGTGCATTGCACGCCCTTGTCCTATCTGTTCCCGAAATCGCGGTTACGCGATTTTCTCAGCCTGGGACAGACGGTATTGCACCATATCTTCAATGGTCAGCACTGGCATGTTGTGTTTCTTACCGAATGCGACGATTTCCGGTGTTTTTGCCATTGAGCCATCTTCGTTCTGCACTTCGCACAGAACACCCGCTGGGGACAAACCTGCCATTTGCATCAGATCGATGGTGCCTTCGGTGTGACCACGACGGGTCAGTACACCGCCTTTGCGTGCGCGCAGTGGAAACACGTGGCCCGGACGTGCCAGATCAGATGGCACAGCATTCGGGTTAGACGCCGTTTTGATGGTGGTGACGCGGTCTGCGGCGGAAACGCCAGTCGTCACGCCGACTTTCGCTTCAATGGAAACGGTGAAAGCGGTTTGGTTGGCGCTATTGTTGTTCGCCACCATAGGTTGCAGTTCAAGGCGATCAGCTTGTTCTTCTGGCAGGCACAGGCAAACAATGCCTGAACATTCACGGATCAACAGCGCCATTTGCTGGGTGGTCAGGTGGTCAACTGAGTAGATGATGTCGCCTTCGTTCTCACGATCTTCATCATCAAGCAACAGAACGCCGCGGCCTTCGCGCAGTGCTTCAAGCGCTGCTTCAACGCGTTCAAATGGGGTGCCGAATTCGGCCAATAGAGACGTGTGGATCTGATTCATGGTAGCTCCTTCAATTAAATACCAGAATCAGGGCATAGATGAGCGCAGACTGCAGGCGCAGCCAGACGCAATACACCAACATACGACAGGATCGCCGTTTGACCGGTGCATTCTTATCATCCTCTTTCATCCGGACTTTAACCGTCGGCCTTGGCATCTCACCAAGTCTGCTGACCCCAAACCACGTTTGGGCGCTCGCGGGCTCGTCAATCTTACAAAATGTGTGCTGACATACCGCCGGTGGGGAATTTCGCCCCGCCCTGAGAATAATGTGCTCACTGTGAGCAGCGAAATACTACTGCGTTTTCGATCAAAAAGGGAAGCGGATAGGTTAAAAAAGCGGTCGCGGTTGTTTCGAATGCCCAAACTTTGCGCGGTAGAAAAGGGGAGTCTTGCCATTGTGACGAATTGAGAGTATCCCTTCGACCATGATTTAGAAGTCTGAAAACAGTGAATAGAGTTAATGGAAAAAGAACCCAAGGCGCTTAGATTAATTGCGGCGCTGGAAGCCTCGAAAGGTATTCTGGCATTGATTGTGGGCTTTACGTTGCACGAGCTGGGTAGCGTCGAAATCCAGAAGCTTTTTGTCGAACTGGTGTCGCACCTGCACCTGAACCCTTCCAGCCAACTGCCGGGCGCGATTTATCACGCCATCCATGAGGTGAATAACAACAATATCACGTTGATTGCCGCTGGCACTGTGCTGTATGCCAGTGTTCGCATGGTGGAAGCCTATGGCCTATGGCACGCCTTTGCCTGGACAGAATGGTTTGCCATGGCAAGCGGCGCAATTTACTTCCCGTTTGAAATTGATGCGGTGATCACCCGCGGACATTGGTTGGATTGGGCGGCCTTGCTGATCAACCTTGTGGTTGTTGCCTACATGGCCACCCTGATTTTAAACCGCCGCAAGGCAAAGAAGGTGGGGGTTTAGCTTTCAGCGGTCGGCGCAGACTCTGCCTGCGCCGCTTTTTGCTTACTCAGCGTACGTTGCAACAATTGGGCATAAAGTGGTTTGCCGCCAAGCGCCTGGGCTGTCATGGTCGCGCCAACCGTGGTGATTAGCAAAGGCAGGATCAGCTCGTATTTATGGGTTAGCTCAATTACCAACAGAATTCCCGTCATCGGGGCGCGCACCGTTGCTGCGAATAACGCACCCATACCCGCCACCGCAAACATGCCAACCGATATTTTCATTTCCGGAAAAAGCACCATACACAAAGCGCCAAACGCAGTGCCAAATAGAGTGCCGAGCGCCAGCATTGGGGCGAATACGCCACCCGGAGCGCCGGAGGAGAAACAGGCCAGCGTCGTCAGGGTGCGCATCAAAAACAGCATCATCAGCAGCGACAAAGAGAAAACGCCGTTGACGGAGTCCGGTATCAATTCAACCCCTTCGCCGGTAATTTTGGGAATGATCAGGGTCAGTGCGCCGAAGGTGGCACCCAATATTGCGCCCAGCGCGACATAGCGCTTGGTTTCATGGCGGTGAATGCGCTCGAACTGATCCATCGAAAAAATGACCAAGCGGTTAAACATCACGCCAATCCCGCCAAAAATCAGCCCCAGGACAAGAAACAGGGTCAGTGCCTGCAGCGGGACGTCATCATGCGCGGGCAGGGGGATCATTGCCCCTTGCCCCTGAAAATAGCGATAGGTGATGGTGGCGCAAATGGATGCAATCATCACCGCCTTGATGGATATCAGGTTGTATTTGAACTGTGGGCGCATCTCTTCAACGACGAACATAATGCCCGCCATCGGAGCGTTAAACGCCGCCGCTAAACCTGCCGCCGCACCGGATGCGACAAGGGTGTGACGGCTCTCGTCGTTGTCGAAACGGAAAGTGTCAGACAGCATTCTGCCCACGCTTGCACCCATCTGAACCGACGGGCCTTCCCGGCCGAGTACCAGTCCAGAACCAATAGCGCCAATCCCGCCAAAAAACTTCACCGGAATGACCCGCCACCAACGCACGGGGCGTACGCCATCCAACGCACCTTCTATTTCGGGAATGCCGGAACCTGCGGCTTCCGGTGCAATGCGAATGACCAGGAAAAAACCAAATGCTGCGAGCAAAGTGCTGCTGCCGATCACCAGCAGAATCGTTGAAATATCCAGCCCGGATTTGGCATCCAACAAGGTTTCGCGCTGGTGGATCACCCAGTCAATGGCGATATCGAAAAAGGTACACAGCAACCCGGCCAGCAGGCCGACAAATGCCGACAAAATAAGGATATGGAGAGGGCTTCGGTGCACGGCCATAAAACGCCGCATGACACCCGAAGGTGGCTTTCTTTCGGGGAGATCTTGAATCGGCGTTTCTTCGGCAGGTTCGGTTGTCATACGTCTCATTACCGTGCAGGAATTGATGCTACTCAACAGCATAGAGCAGTTGCTGCGTCTGGGTATTCTTCGTAAATGATACAGATGCAAAACAGCAGGTTATGCCATCGAAAGGGGACGGAAAAATAGCGCTGCAAAAGTTAGATGTCTAATCAAAATGGATGAAAAATAAATTTGCGGATTTTATAGCTTGCATCACCAGCTATGGCGCTGTCTGCATTGAAATGTCTTTGTGTCGGAAATGTTTACAGCATTCATCTTGTTTTGACATCAAACGAATAATTTGTAAGTCTGTTTTTAATTGAACGTTCAATTAAGAAACATTTACGCTACATTTTTGTTCAATCAAGGAGGGTTGAATGCCAAAAGTAGGAATGCCCGAAATTCGGCGACCACAACTGGTTGCTGCCACCATGTCGGCGATTGACGAAGTCGGTCTTGCCGGTGCCAGCGTGGCCTTGATCAGCCGCAAAGCCGGTGTCTCCGCGGGCATCATTAACCACTACTTTGGCGGCAAACATGGCCTGCTTGAAGAAACCATGCGCTCCGTATTGCGTGAACTTTCGCGCGGTGTGCAGATGAGGCTAAATGCCACACACGCCGATGATGCCAAAGCCCGCATCATGGCGATTGTGGATGGCAACTTCGACCCAAACCAAGTCAACGGTAAGGTCACCAAAACCTGGCTGGCATTCTGGTCTCACGCCATGCATGACCCCGCCCTTTTCAGGTTGCAGCGCGTGAATGAAAAACGCCTTCTTTCCCACCTTCGCATTGAACTCAAAAAACTGATGCCTGCTGAACAGGCGAAATTTGTTGCCCAAGGGATCGCTGCACTGGTTGACGGTATTTGGCTGCGTGGCGCCCTGAGGCCAAGCGGCATCGATCCGCAAATGGCAGTGGCAACGATTGAAGATTATCTCGAGCGCCAGCTCTCACCATCCGTCCATATCTAAAAGGCAAAACTAAATGGATATTAAGCAGTTATATATTCACGGAAAGTACGTTAGCGCGACATCCGGGGAGACGTTTCCAACCCTGAACCCAGCGACTGGAGAAACCCTGGCTGAGGTACAGCAAGCCAGTCAGGCTGATGTGGATGTTGCAGTGGCGTCTGCATGGGAAGGCTTTCAGGTTTGGTCGGCAATGAGCGGGGCAGAGCGCCGCACTATTCTGAACCGCGCGGTTGCTATTTTGCGTGAACGCAACGACGAACTGGCCGCACTGGAAGTGCTGGATACCGGCAAGCCGATGCAGGAAGCCCAGTATGTAGACGTCGTGACCGGTGCGGACGTGATCGAATACTACGCAGGCTTGGCGGTTGCCATTCAGGGTGAGCAACAAAGCCTGGGCGAAAACCAGTTTTTCTACACCCGCAAAGAGCCTCTGGGCGTGTGCGTAGGAATTGGCGCGTGGAATTACCCCATCCAGATTGCGATGTGGAAAGCAGGCCCTGCGTTGGCGGCGGGCAATGCCATGGTGTTCAAACCGTCAGAAGAAACCCCGCTGACCGCACTGAAACTGGCAGAGATCTTCACCGAGGCTGGCTTGCCAGATGGCGTGTTCAACGTGGTGCAAGGTGATTACCGCGTGGGGCAAATGCTGTCGCGCCATGAAAACATCGTCAAAGTGTCGTTTACCGGTGAGTGCGGTACAGGCAAAAAAGTGATGGCGGATGCAGCGGGCACATTAAAACCTGTGACTATGGAGCTTGGCGGTAAATCACCCTTGATTGTGTTTGACGATGCTGACATCGATAACGCTGTTTCCGGTGCCATGATCGCCAACTTTTACACCCAGGGTGAGGTCTGTACCCACGGCACCCGCGTGTTTGTTCATGACACTGTTTACGACACCTTTATTGAGAAGCTCAAAGCTCGCACAGAAAAGCTGGTGGTGGGTGACCCGACGGATCCCGAAACCCAGATTGGCGCACTGATCTCCAAAGACCATCTTTCAAAAGTGCTCGGCTTTATTGAAGCAGGTAAAGCAAGCGGCGCAACGCTATTGTGTGGCGGTTATCAGGTGACAGAGGGCGTGCTGGCGAAAGGCAACTTTGTTGCGCCAACAGTCTTTACCGATTGCACCGACGATATGCCACACGTGCAAAACGAAATCTTTGGCCCGGTGATGTCCGTGCTGCGTTTCAGCGACGAGCAAGAAGTAATTTCCCGCGCCAATGACACGAAATACGGCCTTGCTGCCGGTGTGTTTACGACCAATTTCTCCCGTGCCCACCGTGTGATTGCCAAGCTTCAAGCGGGCATTTGCTGGATCAACAACTGGGGCGCATCGCCAGCGGAAATGCCGGTTGGTGGCTACAAGCAATCCGGCATTGGCCGTGAAAACGGACTCCAAACTCTCAACAGCTACACCCAAACCAAGAGTGTCTACGTCGAATTGGGCGATGTAGACAGTCCTTATGCGTAATGGAAATGGGAGTCGCAATGTCTAAGCAAGAGTTTGATTACATCATCATAGGCGCAGGGTCGGCAGGCTGTGTGCTGGCCGATCGCCTGACTGAATCCGGCGAGCACAAGGTGCTGATCCTTGAAGCGGGTGGCACAGACAAAAGCATTTTTATACAGATGCCAACGGCGCTTTCCTACCCAATGAATACGGAAAAGTACGCCTGGCAATTTGAGACCAAGGAAGAAGCAGGGCTGGATGGCCGCAAGCTGCATTGCCCACGCGGCAAGGTACTGGGTGGCAGCTCATCCATCAATGGCATGGTGTATGTACGCGGTCACGCCTGCGACTTTGACGAATGGGAACAAAACGGCGCAGCAGGCTGGAATTACCAGAACTGCCTGCCGTATTTCAAACGCGCTGAAACCTGGGTGCGTGGTGAAGATGATTACCGCGGCGGTAATGGCCCCGTTGGCACCTGCAACGGTAACGACATGGCGCTGAATCCGCTTTATCGCGCCTTTATCGACGCAGGTGAACAGGCGGGGTATCCGGTCACCGAAGACTATAACGGCTACCAGCAGGAAGGCTTCGGCCCCATGCACATGACGGTAGATGGTGGGGTTCGTGCTTCCACATCCAACGCCTATCTGCGCCGCGCACTTAAGCGTTCAAACCTCACGCTGATCAAAGGCGTGACGGTCAAAAAGATCCTGATTGAAAACCTGACGGCAACAGGCGTGGCCTACGAAAAAGGCGGTCAGCAGTTTGAAGCAAAAGCGCGTAAAGAAGTGATCAGCGCGGCGGGTTCGATTGGGTCACCGCAACTCCTTCAGGTTTCCGGTGTAGGCCCCAAAGCCGTGTTGGAAAACGCGGGCGTGGAAGTGAAACACAACCTGCCGGGGGTGGGCGAAAACCTGCAAGACCACCTTGAAGTTTACTTCCAGTATTACTGCAAACAACCGATCACCCTGAACGGCAAACTTGGCCTGATCAGCAAAGGGTTGATCGGTGCGCGCTGGATTTTGTTTAAAGGCGGCTTGGGTGCGACCAATCATTTTGAGTCCTGCGCCTTTATCCGCAGCCGCGCCGGAATTAAGTGGCCGAACATTCAATATCACTTCCTGCCCGCGGCGATCCGCTATGACGGGAAATCCGCCGTCAAAGGGCATGGTTTTCAGGTTCACGTTGGGCCCAACAAACCGCAAAGTCGCGGCTATGTGCGCATAACCAGCGCAGATACCAACGACAAACCGGAAATCGTTTTCAACTACATCAGCACCGAGCAGGACAAACAGGACTGGCGCGATTGCATCCGCCTGACCCGAGAAATTCTGGCGCAGGACGCCATGGCCGATTACCGCAATGGCGAAATCCAGCCGGGCGATAACGTCCAAAGCGACGTGCAGATCGATGCCTGGGTGAAAGCCAATGTAGAAAGCGCGTATCACCCGTCCTGTACCTGCAAAATGGGCGCAGATAACGACCCCATGGCGGTGCTGGACAGCGAACTTCACGTGCGCGGCATTGCCAACCTGCGCGTGGTGGATTCCTCCATTTTCCCGACCATTCCCAACGGCAACCTCAATGGCCCCACCATCATGGTGGCAGAGCGCGCCGCAGACATGATTTTGGGTAAACCGTTGCAAGCGCCTGCCAATGTTGGCGTGTGGATTGACCCGAACTGGGAAACACAACAACGACTGAATCCATCCACAACGAATCAAACAGCAATCGAAAAAGAGAAAGCGTAAACACGAAATTAAAAATCTGATGGGACGTGATCACCATGTCCTGCAGCCAAAAAAGAAAGGAAGAGGAAAGCAATCATGGAAACTAAACAGACCAAGCGACTGGCAGGTTTGAGCATCACATTGGCGGCAACTTTGGTAGCAGCACCTGCGATGGCAAACCAGTGCGAAACGGTACGTTTTTCCGATGTAGGCTGGACAGACATTACCGCGACCACGGCGGCGACCACGCTTGTACTGCAAGGTATGGGGTACAAAACAGACATCCAATTATTGTCTGTCCCTGTTACCTATACCTCGCTGGCAAACGGCGACATCGATGTCTTTCTGGGCAACTGGATGCCGACCATGGAAGCGGATATCGCCAAATATCGCGATGCAGGTACCGTTGAAACCATTCACCGCAACCTTGAAGGCGCGAAATACACCCTGGCTGTGCCGAAATATGCGTTTGAAGGCGGCGTGAAAACTTTTGCCGATATCGCCAAGTTTGAAGACCAGCTGAAAGGGCGCATCTACGGTATCGAACCGGGGAACGATGGTAACCGCCTTATTCAGGACATGATCGATTCTGATGCCTTTGGCCTGAAAGGGTTCCAGCTGGTGGAATCAAGCGAAGCGGGCATGTTGTCTCAGGTGAAACGCGCCGTTCGCCGTGACCAGTGGATTGTGTTCCTCGGTTGGGCGCCACATCCGATGAACAGCAACTTCGAGCTGGCGTATCTGGATGGCGGTGACGAGTACTTCGGTCCTAACTACGGCGGTGCGAATGTGTACACCAACGTTCGCCAGAACTACACCAGCGAATGCCCGAATGTTGGCAAGCTGCTGACCAACCTGACGTTCAGTCTGCCGATGGAAAACGAAATCATGGACGGCATTTTGAACGACGGCGTGAAGCCAGATGTGGCAGCAAAAGAGTGGCTGCAAAGCAACCCGGATGCACTGACAGCTTGGCTGGATGGTGTGAAAACGGTAGATGGCAAAGACGCCCTGCCAGCAGTGAAAGCTCACCTCAATATCCAGTAAACGCTCTCCGCAGGCAGTAATAGCGGAAGCAGAGGACGGACTGGTGACCAGTCCGTCCATATAGAATGGATTTTGGAGTACACATGAACTGGATAACTGACAATAAAATTCCTCTCGGCGACTACATGGAAACCGTTGTTGATTGGCTGACAGACAACGCCGCAGGCTTTTTCGATGCTGTTTCAATCTCACTGGAATGGCTGATCCTCTCCCTTGTTGACCTGATGCAATGGTTCCCCCCATTTGTGCCGATTGCACTGACGGCGGGCATTGCATGGCTTTTGCACCGACGTATTTCGCTGGTGGTTTTTGTGGTCACTGCTTTGTTGCTGATTTTGAATCTGGGCTACTGGACGGAGATGATTGAAACCTTCGTACTGGTGCTGACAGCGACCACCTTGTCGGTTTTGATTGGCGTGCCGATGGGCATTCTTGCGGCGCACAGGCCGTGGCTTTATACCTTTATGCGTCCGGTGCTCGACCTGATGCAAACCATCCCGACCTTTGTCTACCTGATTCCCACGCTGGTGTTGTTTGGGCTGGGCGTGGTGCCGGGACTGATTTCGACCATAATTTTCGCGATTGCCGCGCCTATCCGACTGACGTATCTCGGCATTCGCAGCGTACCGGAGGAGCTGATTGAAGCGGGCAAAGCCTTCGGCGCAACCCCAAGTAAACTGCTGTTTAAAGTCGAACTGCCCGCGGCCATGCCAAACATCATGGCGGGCATTACCCAGTGCATCATGCTGTCACTTTCTATGGTGGTGATTGCCGCGCTGGTAGGGGCAGACGGTCTCGGCAAGCCGGTTATTCGCGCCCTGAACACAGTAAACATTTCCCAGGGCTTCGAGGCAGGACTTGCGATTGTATTGGTCGCGATCATTTTGGATCGCCTGTGTAAGGCTCCGGCATCACAAGGAAAAGAGGGCTAAAAGATGAAAGCAGTATCGATTGAAAACCTCGATGTGATTTTTGGCTATGGTCTGGATAAAGCCGTCGCCATGCTGGATGAAGGCAAAAGCCGTCAGGAAATTCAGGAAGAGACCGGCAATGTGGTCGGCGTCAGTAACGCCAGCATTTCGGTAGAGCAGGGGGAAATCTGCGTGCTGATGGGGTTATCCGGCTCGGGTAAATCCAGTTTGTTGCGCGCAGTCAATGGCCTTAATCCGATTACCCGCGGTTCACTGAAAATCTGTGACGACGGCAAGCTGGTGGAAATGAACGGTATTGATGAAACTACCTTGCGCCACATCCGCTCGCACCGCGTGTCTATGGTGTTCCAGAAATTCGCCCTGATGCCTTGGTTGAGTGTGGTCGATAACGTCGCCTTTGGCCTTGAAATGCAAGGTGTTGGCAAAGCAGAACGCCGCCAACGGGCGATGGAAAAGCTGGAAATGGTTGGCCTGAGCGAGTGGCATGACAAGCTGCCGCACGAGCTTTCTGGCGGTATGCAGCAACGTGTTGGTTTGGCACGTGCGTTTTGTATGGACAGCGACATCCTCTTGATGGACGAACCTTTCTCGGCACTGGACCCGCTTATCCGAAACCAGCTTCAGGACGAACTGTTAGAACTTCAACGCAAGCTCAACAAAACCATCCTGTTTGTCAGCCATGATTTGGATGAAGCGCTGAAGATAGGCACCAACATCGCCATTATGGAATCCGGCAAGATCATCCAGCACGGCAAGCCGGAAGACATCGTTCTGCGCCCTGAAACCCAATATGTCGAAGACTTTGTCGCCCATACCAATCCACTGAATGTGCTGCGCGGCCGTTCGCTGATGACTTCGCTGAGCGACCTCGAAAAAGAGGGCAATGCGCTGGTGCTCAACAAGCACGAAAACACCAGACTGATTGTCGATGACAATGGCGAACTGCAAGGTGCCATGCGAGGCGCGCAAGCGCTGGAGATTATCCAGTGGCAGGAAAAAGGGGAGATCTCATCGCTGTCGAAAGATGCAGTGGTAATGGCGAATGCAGATATTTCAATGCGCAACGCGCTGGAAATCCGCTATCAAACCGGATTGCCGCTGTTGCTCACCGATAATGAAAAAGTGGTCGGTGTGCTGTCAGATAATGATTTTTATCATGCGCTGTTAGGGAAGCATTTTTCGCATGCGGCGTGATGGGAAAGTGCTCTTGGTTCTTCCCCCTTTTCAAGGGGGAAGTTAGATGGGGGTTTTGGCTCTTTGCGTTTTGGGTGTGCGAATTGGAAAGGGACAAAAACAAGTTAGACCTTTTGCCCTAAAGCGGTCACTTCGGATAACTTCAGATTGGGGAAAATTCTCAACCCATAGCTACGAGGTGGGCTAGTTACCCGAATGAAGTTTCGGCTGAGCTAAACTTAATCTGATTCGTTAACCTTTGGGCTCAAAGTGATGCGCCACTGCTTGTAATAAAATAGGCAAATAAGAACTCCAATCGACTGGCTTACCCTCAACAAAATACTCGACTAGCTGATCTTTGATATCACCATCGACGTTAGGGATTAATTCGTCGATAAAATCCATCAACTCTTGCTCTTTGGTAATCAAAGGATATCCATCGTATTTTAGAGACTCGACCTTATCGATAATTTCTTTGTGTTTTGTGTGATTTAAGTTCATAAATTCCAATCAATTAGAGAGGGGGGCGAATTTTATCTGGCTAACGAATTTACATGCAACAACAAAAATATTTAACCGAGAAGGCTCACGCTCGTTTAAGTGGTTAGTGACGCACCACCTAGCGTTGCTAATCGACTAGGTCAGAGGTGATGTGGGATGAAAACAATGCTAAAAATCAATCATTGACGTCGTAGTCGCTTATATGTTTTTTTCACTAAGTGCTTCATTGAGCCAATTATTTAGCACTCCATGAGCGAATCCAAAAAAGGTATTCGCTGAAATCGGCAGATCTTCGGCTGACCAAGTAGCCCCAAGAGAATGAGTTGCCAACCCCAGCATCCCCTTCTCAGATGGAGGCATATCCTTTTCTGTCTGATCTGGTGAGCTACATAAAGGAGCAGGAAACGGAATGCCTCCATGCAATGCACTGGAACGATAGCCGTAAAGTTTAGTTAAAATCTCTCTGAAGCTTGTCTTTGACCACTTTATTTGAGCCCACACTCTAGGTCTCTCACTGGGAGCCTTTGGCATGTATTTCAAACAAAACTTTACGAACTTATTGGTAGCACCGAGTGACTTTTCTACATGCTTTGCAACTAAGTTGCATAGTTCCTCACCGCCTCTGGCTTCCAACTCTTTATACAGATCTGGTTTGCTAGCCTTAAGTTTCGTCGATGGCGAATAAACTGTATTGTCCCAATAATTGGCAGCAGTTTCTAACGCGGAGATCATCATTAACCATGCTTGCTCAGGTTCACTTTCAACCATCCACAATGCCTCTTGATACATCCTTGCACTGCGAATTAATGCCACATAGTGTTCTTCATCTAGTTCGTGTAACTTACCAAAGCAGAAAGCGCTGGTAATGTTAACCGTTTTGATTGCTGTTGGAACGATCGGTTTTGTTGATCTAGCTACATAACTTGGAGCCATTTTATCTGACGCACGTGGTGTCCCTAAAGGGTCTGAATGATAGCCCCCGAACTCTCTTGCCACTCCTCCAGCCTTAACACGAATTCCTAATGTTAATGACATTAGTGCAGCAATTTCATCTGGAGCCCACCCGCCATGATATGACGAACTGTCAGTAGCCAAATCGTAGTTGCGGTCAACCGTCAAATACCATTCTATGCGCAACATCATAGCTTCGGCTATCTGACCGCTAATTCGGTGCCTCGGGACTAAATTCAATATGCTATACGGTACTGACTTGGCTAGGAATTCCCCAGTAATATAACTATCTGTGAAAAGTGGCACCTCAAAAATTGAGTATGGCTTGGCTCCATTTTGTTTAGATAAGTGCAAATTCCAATATGATTGAATGCCGCCAGTTTTGTTCAAGTTACACTCCAATGTTAACAACGTAAGCTAACGCTACTTAGACCACTCTTAATCCCTACATACTGCTTCCTTTTATTTTATAGTTCAATTTAAATCAATTATTTACCTTCAGCCCTTGGGGGCTCGCTCATGGATGCCTAATTTATACATGTGCAGCATTCTCATAACTTTTAGTGGGGGTGTAAGTCAACTGTATGTGTATGAGAATTTGTTCTAACCAGTTTTGGGGGATTAACGCCCCATACCAGGTCGAGCTGACCCGACTAGAGGCAAAACCAACCCCATCCTAACCTTCCCCTTGAAAAGGGGAAGGGACTAAAAGCTGGAGGCGTATTTAAGTTCTTATGTGGACAGACACTATAAGTAAGTTCTTATGTGGACAGACACTATAAGAAAAGCACAAATCTGTCATTTTCATCATTTCGAAACCCCGTTCTAACTCTCGGTAATCTGAGCTGAAATCATTTCGCGGCCACGCTACTTTCAAATGATTGTGAATCTTCATACATGACGGCAGGCAGAATGACTAAAGCACGTTCATCCCTTATCTCCATTGACGCCACGCCTTATTATCATTGCGTGTCACGCTGTGTGCGTCGTTCTTTTCTCTGTGGTGTTGATGAATCTGCGGGAAAGAGTTTTGAGCATCGCCGTGGATGGATAGAGAAGCGGCTTTTGGCGCTTTCTCAGGCTTTCTGCGTTGATGTGTGTGCGTACGCCATTATGAGCAATCACTACCACGTTGTGCTGCACATCAATACCGACAAAGCGAATGCACTATCGCCTTTGGAAGTTGCAGAGCGGTGGTTGGCGTTTCATCAAGGGCCAACTTTAATCCAACGTTGGTTGCAAGGTGGTGAACTGTCAGACGCTGAAACAGCCCGTTGCCTTGAAATAGTGGAATGCTGGCGTGGACGCTTAACCTCCATCAGTTGGTTTATGCGGCTCCTTAATCAGCATATTGCGGTGGAAGCCAATCGGGAAGATGAGTGCACTGGGCATTTCTGGGAGGGGCGGTTTAAAAGCCAGGCGTTATTGGACGAAAAGGCGTTGGCTGCTGCGATGGCCTACGTTGATTTGAATCCCGTTCGTGCCGCTATCGCAGAGACGCCAGAACAATCAGAACACACTTCCGTCAAAGCTCGAATCGAAGTACTTAGGAAAGAACAAGCAACTGCGCCTTTTCTGTTTCCTTTTGTCGGCAACCCAAGAGAAAAGATGCCTGCTGGACTGCCATTCCGGCTGATGGATTACCTCGAATTGGTTGAATGGACTGGACGGCAACTTCGCGATGACAAATTTGGTCATATTGATAAGGCATTGCCGCCCCTACTCGAACGATTAGGTTTAGAGCCTGACAGCTGGCTTGATACCTGCACACGCATTGAGCGTGGAAATATCATTGGCACGCAAACGTCTATTCAAGCCGCCCTTCCTCATCTCAAACGACGTCGGATATCTGGGCTGCGATTGCCCGACCACTGATTCGAATCCGCTAGCTAGCTCAAAAACACGATCAGACAGACGTCTGAGCCTTGTGCTTTCTTCAATTCGCAAACTGTCCGTTATATTCCCCATCACGCTGAAAAATGAACTCAAATAGATAGCCTTAGGGATTAAAAACACTCGTTGAGGCAGCTTCAAGCTCTCTTGTTTTTGAAGTGCCTGTCCCATGTTTCTTTTTGTATGGACAGCGACATCCTGTTGATGGACGAACCTTTCTCGGCACTGGACCCGCTTATCCGAAACCAGCTTCAGGACGAACTGTTAGAACTTCAACGCAAGCTCAACAAAACCATCCTGTTTGTCAGCCACGATTTGGATGAAGCGCTGAAGATAGGCACCAATATCGCCATTATGGAATCCGGCAAGATCATCCAGCACGGCAAACCGGAAGACATCGTTCTGCGCCCTGAAACCCAATATGTCGAAGACTTTGTCGCCCATACCAATCCACTAAATGTGCTGCGCGGCCGTTCGCTGATGACATCGCTCAGCGACCTCGAAAAAGAGGGCAATGCGCTGGTGCTCAACAAGCACGAAAACACCAAGCTGATTGTCGATGACAATGGCGAACTGCAAGGTGCAATGCGCGGCGCGCAAGCGCTGGAGATTATCCAGTGGCAGGAAAAAGGGGAGATCTCATCGCTGTCGAAAGATGCAGTGGTAATGGCGAATGCCGATATCTCAATGCGCAACGCACTGGAAATACGCTATCAAACCGGATTGCCGCTGTTGCTCACCGATAATGAAAAAGTGGTCGGCGTGCTGTCAGACAATGATTTCTATCATGCGCTGCTAGGGAAGCATTTTTCGCAGGCGGCTTGAAGGGAACGTGCTCTTGGTTCTTTCCCCTTTTTAAGGGGGAGGTTAGAAGGGGGTTTTGGCTCTTTGCGCGTGCGAATTGGAAAGGGAAAAGAGTGACCTAGAGTTGGTGCTCAAAGCGTCTATTTCGCATAATTTCATATTGGGAAAAGCAAAGTAGACGACTTTGTTGTTCGGGAGCATTGGCTGCTAGCGCAGCCAACAGAAAGCTATTGCCTATTGACCGGAGAAGGGCTCATATGTGTTAGGCTTTACCCTTTTATTTGCCACGTATTTTTCTTAATCGACATTTCCTTATAGCCTGCATTTTCAAAAAATTGCTTAACTGCATGAGCTGCGGTTACCAATACAGATGCTGATGGATTATCCTCGGCTTGGAAAAAAATCAAATCCTCTTTGCTCATTGATTCAATAATGTACGTTGGGGTGAATGAGTTAAATACTTCATAAGCAGAATGAAGTAAGGATCGGTCATCACAATGAATTTCCATAAAAAGATCTCGATCATCATCGTAAACATAAACACAAGCGTTATATAGCCTAGAGTTCAAACGCCCTAAATTATCGTTAACCATTTTTATTTCTATTAGAGAATCCAAATCTCGATATATCTCAAACTCAACAAGGTTTATATCAAATTTTTCTTTCGCCAATTCAATAGCCGCATCAATTGACATGACACTCATATAGCCAGTTTCGACCAAAGAACTACTTGTTCCCAAGCTCTCCGTAACTAAGCCAAGAGCAATACCGGACTTCGTTAGAGCAACACCTCCACTAAATCCACCTCTAGCCATAGTGGATAAGACAAAGTGTACGTATTCAGAATGTCGAACATCAATAACAGCATTAACTTGACCGCTAGCAACTACTTGATTTGGGGTTGTAGTGAAAGGTATCGGAGGATAACCAATTACCAACGCATCCGTTAATATGAACTCATTGTCTTGTATTTCATGTGATGTGTGTGAGCCCAATTGAACTTTAGGTAAAAATTCGTCAACTAACTCAACTCGGAATACTGCAACATCTTCAGAGGCATGCTCGTAAGGACCCTCGATTATCTCTAAGATCCGAGGATTGATATGGTATGTATTCTGATTAACCTCATCACTATCTCTAGTTACTTCAACTCTCTTAGTTGTGGCGACTTCTACAATCGTTTGGGACTCAATAACATGCTTCGCTGTAACAAAGATCCCATCACCAATATGAAAAGCTGAACCGATGCCAGCAGTTCCATCAGCGTTCTCTACAGAAACATAAGCGACAGCCCCTGCATACTGTGCATATAGCTGTTGTAACTCTGTTATATTATTCTCGTAAGTCAATTTATACCTCGTAAAAGCCTAACAATTTATTAGATCCCAAAGTGGGGTAATTAAACACCCCACTTTGGGATTTTTCGTACACACGCCGGACACTTGTACTTAGCATAAGCGCATGTTTTGAATAGAGTATCATCATACTCCACAAAATCACGAACGAGAAAATACGACAAAAAGTGGGGTATTTTCTCCACACCTCACCACTGGATTAGAAAATCTATGGAAATATCTCGATATGAGAATGATGACGTTAGCTTTCGCCAACATGGAACGGAGCATGAACGGGCATAGTAGACCGACCTGACACAAGTAGGAGCAAAACCAACCCCATCCTAACCTTCCCCTTGAAAAGGGGAAGGGACTAAAAAGCTGGAGGCGTATTCAGGCTTTTGGGGTACGTTCGCATCAGAAACGTCACTTGAAATCCCAATCTCAAATCATCTTCACTTTCCATTTTGCCCGTCTACCGCCCTACAGTTTTTACTGCGCACCATGATGAGAGATAAGGAGTGCCGGAGTGTATCGTATCTCTGAGTTGGCAGAGCAGTTTAGAAGTGCCTGTCCCAAGTTCCACCTGTCCCAAGTTCCAGCGTTTGAACATTGGCTTACAAAGAAAGTACTACGCCCCGCGTAATTCCAAAAATGCACTCATCACTTCCGAATTCGCTTTGATGCGTTGATCCAGTGGCATCTGTCCCGGCGTTTCACTGCAGCAACCAACTGAGGCGCTTCGGCGCACCAGAAATGACTCGAAAGAGCTATCGTAGTGATTGAAAATTACCCCGTCTTTCACTGGGCAATCATCAATGTCGCCATCTTTGGCGATAGGAAAGTATTGACCGAGTACATCCCGTAAACGGTGGCTGAAATGCCCCGGCGATTGCTCTGGTTCAAACGTGTAGACATAGGTTTCTGTCATCAGCACATCTTCATGGCATGTAAGAATGCCATCGCGACTCAGCTCAGAGAGCATAGCGGCATTTTCCAGTAACACTTTGCCTTCAAATGAGGTGTCATTACCCACTTTAGGCTTATCGTTTTCGATATAAAAACCGCGGTTAGGGTTTTCGCCCAATTCGTTAAATCGGTGGCCATTGGCAAATCCGGTTGGATTCACCAGTGGCAACAAACTCAGATTGGCGCGTTTAAACATACGCTCGTCCAGCTGCGCGAGAAGATACAGCAATCCCCAAGGGCCGGCAGATTCTTCACCGTGAAAACCGGTGCTGATAAGAAGGTTTGGACGTTCAGGGTGGTGCTGAGGCGATTGCATCAACCAAATTGGATAGCCCGCGGCGTCAGCAAGTTTTGTTGCACTCAAACCCAGGCGGTTTCTTTCTTGTTCAAGCAAAGAATAAAAACGGTGAATATCCGTGCTGCTGCAATTGAAAATGTCACTGTGCCAGACAAACGTTTCAAACGGAGAGCGGCTCATTAATCACATCCTTGTAATGACAAATATAAATGGAAAAGAGAGACAGCCTACCAGTATCGTCAAGAAAATACATGCTGCTCAGAGGGTTGGACGACTTGAATTCCCAGTATTGTTGGTCTGAATATTTACTGGGTTTTACGCTGTTATACATCGCCTGACCTTTCTTTACTTTCCGCTCGCTACGATACGCTTATCCTTCCTGCGGAATAAAAACGATGAACAAAACACTCCAACCCGTTTGGCTCTCACTGGGTATCCTTTCTGTAATGTGGCTTGTGGCAGAGCCAGATCTCTTTGGCTCGACACAGTTTTTTCAATGGCGCGCGGCAATAATCCAGTATTCAGGGATTATCGCGGTTGTCCTAATGTCGCTGACCATGGTGCTGGCATTGCGCTTACCTTTTATTGAACAGTGGACAAGGGGGCTTGATAAGTCCTACCGAATCCACAAATGGCTGGGTATTGGTGGCGCGGCGCTGGGTGTGACGCATTGGCTTTGGTATCAGGTTCCTAAATGGTTAGTGGCTGCGGGTTGGTTGAACCGTCCTGCCCGCAGCGCCGGCGCCAGTAATGCTGTGTTGCCCCAGTGGCAGGAGTGGTTGCTGCAGATTCGTGAGCCAGCGCTGGAGATTGGTGAAAAGGGGTTCTACCTGCTGCTGGTTCTGGTGGTGGTGTCATTGTGGGCTGCGGTGAAATACAAGCCTTTCAAATTCTCTCATCGTTTGATGGCAGCGGCATATTTGATGGTCGCCTTCCATTCGGCGCTGTTAATGAAAGTCAGCTACTACAGTCAGCCGATCGGAATGGTTACCTTGGCGATCATCGCCCTGGGATCAATGGCTGCGTTTTACAGTTTATTGGGATTGGTGGGGCGGCATCGTCGTGTGGCTGCGACTGTCAGCAATAGCAGGTATTTTGCAGATTCCCGTACCCTGATGCTGACGCTGCGCCCAGACGGAAAGTGGGCAGGTCATAAAGCCGGTCAATTTGCTTATTTACGTGTGGCGGGTGAGGAGCCACATCCATTCACTATTGTGTCTTCGCCGGAGGAAGCAGAAATCCGATTTCTGATAAAAGAGCTTGGTGACTTTACCAATGGCCTGCATAAGCGTGTGGCCGCAGGGGATAAGGTGGAGCTGGAAGGCCCTTACGGAAAGCTGAGTTTTGATTTCGAGCAGCCGCAAATCTGGATAGCGGGCGGGGTGGGCATTGCGCCTTTCCTGTCAGCGCTGTCGGTAAGAAAAAGCACGCAGCAAGGTGATGCTGCAACCAACACGCAGCCGGTACATCTTTACTATTGTACCCATGGTCATGATGAAATCTTGGAACAAGAGCTGGCCCAGCTTTGCGAACAACATGGTATGACGCTGACCATCGTCAATAGCAAGTGCGACAAGTTGTTGAATGTTAATCAGCTTCAGCATGATCATGCGACATTAAACAAACAACAGGTTTATTTCTGTGGTCCAAAGGCGTTTTCCCGCTCACTGCGGGAAGGGCTGAGTCGCATCGGTATGGATGTGGGCAAGCAATTTCACCAAGAGTTGTTTGATATGCGATAACCACTTGGAGATATCTGAGGCAAATTTCCTGCTCACTACTCCAAGCCTTCAATTTTAAACGAGCGCCAGTGTATACGGCGCTTTTTGTTTGTCTCATCCTCAAAATACATTTGACCTGTCTACTACTCTACAGTTTATGCTGCGCACCATGATGAGAGATAAGGAGTGCCGGGGTGTATCGTATCTCTGAGTTGGCAGAGCGGGTGGGGCTTTCCCGTACCACGCTGCTGTACTACGAAAAAATTGGCCTGATCAAAGGCAAGCGGCTGGAAAATAGCTATCGCATGTATAGCGATAAAGATCTTCAGCGCCTCAAACTGATTCAGCAACTTCAGGCGGGTGGGTTGACGCTGAAAGAGTGTCAGGCTTGCTTAGATGCCAAAGTTGACCGCGAATTGCTGCAAGGAAGGCTGAAAACCTTGGATGACGAAATCGCACAGAAACAGCGTTCGCGCAATTTGCTTGCGGCGCTGTTGGGCGAAGGTGACACCAAAGCTTGGCATACCGAGGCGGGTAAGAGCGCGCCGGATGCGCATCTGGAGTGGTTAATAAAGCAGGGCTTCAATGAAAAAGAGGCGCTGCGGTTGAAGTGGTTATCTAAGAACATGAACGAACACGACCAATACATGGCGGATTTCATGCACGTTTTCAACGCGCTGGATCGCTGGGGGCCTGGCTCGGAAGAAGACACGCTACGCGCCTTGGGAGCGGTGCCTTTTAAACCAGAAAACATTCTGGAAATCGGCTGCGGCCGGGGCATTGCAACCACAGTGCTTGCACAAAATACGGATGCCAAGATCACGGCACTGGATAACGAAACCACTGCGCTGGCGAGGATGATGGAACGCGCCACACAAGCCGGTGTGGCAGATAGGATTGAGACTGTCTGCGCCAGCATGACCGATATCCCGCTTGAAAAAGGTCAGTTTGATCTGATTTGGGCAGAAGGCAGTGCCTATGTGATGGGCGTGAATAACGCATTGAAGCAATGGCGTTCTTTGCTGTCAGGTAATGGCGTATTGGTGCTGAGCGACATGGTATGGTCTGTGGAATCACCCAATCCGGCAATCCAAGAATTTTTGGCTGGGGAATATCCCGACCTGACGACCGCAGCGGTGCGCATTGAACAGGCAAAAGCTGCTGGTTATGCGGTGCTTGATACCTTCACCATGAGTAAAGAGGCATGGGACGCCTATTACACGCCGCTGGGCGAGCGCGTGTCTGAACTTGAAACAAGCATGCCGGATTCGGCGGCATTAAATGAAATTAAACGCGAAGTAGCCTTGATGACGGCTTACTTCGGTGAAGTGAACTACCAACTGTTTATCCTGGCGAAAGCAAAGTAAGACTATGTCCCTTAAAGAGCAGCCAGAAATAGGAAATGATTGTGGAATTTAAACAATACGACGCAGCACAGCTGCAAGAGATCAAAACCCTTTTCCAAAACACATTCACTGACTCAGAAGGTGAAGCGGAAGGCAAAATGGTCAGCGAGCTGGCCTACGAAGCACTGACAACCACAGACAGCCAAGACCTCTACGGTTTTGTTGCGATGGACGGCGAAACACTGGCAGGCAGCATCGTGTTTACACGCCTGATGCCAGCAAACGGCGCGAAGGCGTTTCTGCTTTCACCTGTGGCTGTAGCAACGTCTTACCAAAAACAAGGCGTTGGCAGCGCGCTGATAAACGCGGCTTTGGACGTACTGAAAAGCGAAGGCGTTGAACTGGTGTTTACTTACGGTGACCCGAATTACTACGGCCGCGTCGGCTTTAAGCAAATCAGTGAAGACGTGGTCAAAGCGCCTTGCAAACTGAGCTTCCCGGAAGGGTGGTTGGGTCAATCTCTGGTGAGTAAAGAGATTGAAGCTATCGCAGGTGAAACGGGTTGTGTAGCGGCAATGAACAAACCAGAAATCTGGTAATTGCACTAAACCCACTGAAATGAAAAAGCCTCCCAAAGCGTTTGTTGCTGAGGGAAGCTTTTATTGATCTCTCGTTTGGTGCTGCGCCCACTTAGGCTTCGGGGTTTTCCTTCGCGTTAATGTCTGCGTAAGTGTGCAGAAGTTCAGTCAGGGTATTCACCCAGCCAAAGATGTCTTTCGGCATGTTTTGCAGCAGTTTCTCAACGTGTTCGCAGTGGGTTTCCAGCGAAATGGCTTCCTCCAGACGGAACGAGATCGCATAGAAATGCCACAGCACCAGACGGGTCATGCGTTCGCTGTTTTGCTTGGCGTTTTCAGAATCATCAAACGCTTGCTGGATTTCGTACAGTGCGATGGCGGTCATACGCAACATAGCATCGAGTCTTGCAGACAACGCACGCTCTTCGCTATCGACTTCTTCCTGCTCAAAAGTGAAAATTTCACTCATCACATCTTCTGGCACCATTCGGCTGATAATGCGGGCGCTGAACTCTTCCAGTTCATGGCGTGGCATGGTGACAAGACATTCAAAGGTGTAATCACGAGACATTGGGGCACTCTACATCGGTATAAATTTCAATGGCCGCATTCTAAGGGCTCTGATGCCATTTGGCACCCGTTTCTTGAGTTGTCTCTCAATGAAGCAGAGTTTAGAGCAAGGGAAGCAGGGTTCTGTCTGTAGTAATCAACGCAATCTACTGGCTGGAGTCCAGACACACAGCCAGCAAATTGGGGCTAATTAATGCCGAGCGTGGTGAGGTCACGAACCTTTTGCTCTTCGACATGCTGGAAGTAGTCCCTGTCTTCAATCAGGATGTGCATGATCAGCCAGTCTGTCAGGAAGTGTTTCATCTTCTCGGGTTGGTCAATCAAACGCTCTCCCACAATCTCATACTGTGTTTCCCACACTTCGAAGATTTGGGTGATCAGTCGCTGATGCTGGGCTTTGTGATGCATCACTTTATCTTCGGGATACCCAATTTCTTCAAGCATCTTTTCTTCACGGCGAAAGTGTTGTTCGGCGTAGCGCACCAGCTTATTGAGCGTTTCAAATACTACAGCCTCTGAATCGCCATGGCGGATGTTGTCATAGAACTTGTTGGCAATTTCAAACAGCACTTTATGCTCGGCGTCTATCTCAGGTACGCCGGATTCGAAGATTTTTGACCACACAATAAACTTTGTTGCCATTTCATCACTCACTGCAATCCATACAATCCCTTGACTTTAATATGTTTATTAATTGTTGGGAATGATAGCCGTCACGAATGTGTGGCTTGGTAGTGAGCATTCTTGGTTTGGTCTTCTATTCTTTGCTTCAACCTCCAATCTCCAATCTCCAATCTCCAATCTCCTTCTCTTGTCTTCCATCTCTTATCTCAAATCTTTCCCTCTTCATTTCCCGTTTCAATAAAAACAGCAATAACCAAGATTTTAAGCTGGTTAAATAATGTCTCTTATGAGTTCAAAATATAATCACAGAAAAGGAATGAGAGCGTCACATGATTAATTAAATCTGACTTTAAAATAATCAAACGCGAAATATTTAGTTACATTGTGGGTGAGAAATAATCTAGCCCGAATTTTTTGTGGCAGGGCATTTATTCACCTTGTGGATGTAATTCTGTTTATTGTGTGAGGAGCGCCCGAATAGTCTGTGTTGTGTAATTTGTTAACGCTATGTTTTTAAATGATCGAAAAATAATCTGATTTTAGCGTGGGAAAACGATTGCTTTCCGTTTTTCGTAAGTTTTCGTTCAGGAAAGTTAATATTTTTGAGATTCCATCTTGTTTGTGAGATTTAATTCATATACTGTCCGCTCCGCCTGAAAGTGGTATTTTTTAAGGACAGAAAATGAATAAGAAAGTATTAGCGGTGGTTTTGTCTTCTCTGGTAGCGGGCACTGCTCAAGCTGCAACCATTTATAAAAATGATAATGGCGACAACATTAAACTTTATGGTGGTGCAGAAGTTGGTGGCACATTTGTTTCTGACACTGACAAAACGCCGTTTGGTACAGATACAACCTACGTTGATCAATCTTTCGCAACGATCGGCCTGAAAGGTCAAACCGGTGGTTTCTACGGTAAGTTCGAAGTTGATGCAGAGCGTCAGGACTGGACCCGTGACAACAACCTGCGTCTGGTTATCGACAAACTGATGGTAGGTTTTAACTTCAACGAACACCACGCTTTGGAGTTCGGCCGTACGGATACTGCGTACGACAAAGTTGATTCATTCGGTGATCTGTCTAACGAACTGTCTACCGGCATTTCTGAAGCAGGTGACCAGGACAACACCATTCGCTACATCGGTGACTTCGGTAAGATCAAACTGTCTGTATCCCACTCACTGGAAGGTTGGGATGGCGAAACAACAAAGGGCAACCAGCCTGTGCAATACAGCTACGTGACTGACTCTCTGTACGGCGCGGTAACCAACGGTTACATCGGCTACTACGGTGAGACGTTCACGGTGATCCTGGCGGGTGAAACCGGTGACGAAACCAAGATCTACTCTGCACACGCAGAAGCGAAATTCGGTGATTTCACACTGGGCGGCCTGGTGTTTGACCAAACCAAGAACTTCAATGGCGGCACAGACACTAACACCTTCGCGGCAAACATTGGCGGTAAATACGCGCTGAATGAAAAAACCAACCTGATCGCGACTTTCAACTACGAAGACATTGAAGGTGCTGAAGATCAAAACATCTTCGGTGTGTTTGGTGCGGACTACATGTACGCCAAGAACATCAAGCTGGCAGCAGAAGTGGCAGCGGGTGACGTGATGGATAACGGTGAATCAGGCGCGCTGTTCTTCGCGAAAGCCTTCTACTGGTTCTAATCACTTTCCTTTCGAATTAACGCAGCCTCCCAAAATGGGGGGCTTCTTTTCAACGCTTTGAGGCAATGATGAAAAAAAGAAACCTTGCGCTGTCCCTGCTGGCGACCTCTGTATTGGCAGGCTGTGCAGCAAGCAACAACAACGCTCCAGCATGGGAGCAGGATAAGTCTTACGACATCACCATCATCCACACGAACGATAACCACGGTAACTTTTGGCAGAATGGCAATGGTGAACTGGGCATGGCAGCTCGCGCCACACTGGTGAAGCAAATCCGTGAAGAAGTGGAAAAAGCAGGTGGTTCAGTGCTTCTGCTGTCTGGCGGTGACATCAACACCGGTGTGCCAGAATCAGACCTGCAGGATGCAGAGCCAGATTTCCTTGGCATGAACATGATCGGTTACGATGCAATGGCCGTTGGTAACCACGAATTCGACAACCCACTTGATGTGCTGGCAAAGCAAGTTGAGTGGGCAAACTTTCCATTCCTGGCAGCGAACATCTACCAAGATGGCAAACGTATGTTTGCGCCGTACAAGATTTTCGAAAAGCAGGGCGTGAAAATCGCTGTTATCGGTCTGACGACTGAAGACACGGCGAAGATCGGTAACCCTGAGTTCATTGCACAAGTGGACTTTACTGACCCTAAAGAAGAAGCAAAAAAAGTGATTGCCGAGCTTAAGCGCGATCACAACCCGGACGTCATCATTGCCGCGACGCACATGGGTCACTATGCAGACGGTAACCACGGTTCAAATGCACCGGGTGATGTGCTGCTGGCACGCTACCTGAACGAAGGCGATCTGGACATGATCGTTGGCGGTCACTCGCAAGAGCCTGTGTGTATGGAAGGCGAAAACCAATACGCTGACTTCAAACCTGGCGACGAATGTAAGCCTGATGTCCAAAACGGTACGACCATTGTTCAGGCGCATGAGTGGGGTAAATACGTAGGCCGTGCAGACTTCACCTTTAAGAATGGTGAGTTTGAGCTGAAATCTTACGACTTGATCCCAGTTAACCTGAAGAAAAAAGTTGAAGTAGACGGCAAGCAAGTGCGCGTGTTTATCCAAGATGAAATCGCGCAGGATCAAGAGGTTTACAACACCCTGAAGCCATTCAAAGAGAAAGGCCAGGCGGCATTGGAAATCGTTATCGGCAACACCAACGGTGCGCTGATCGGTGAGCGTAGCATTGTACGTAACAACCAGACCAACCTGGGCCGTCTGATTGCTGAATCGCACAAAGAACGCGCGAAAGCAGACTTTGCGGTAATGAACTCTGGTGGCGTGCGTGCGTCTATCGAAGCGGGCGATGTTTCATACAAAGACGTGCTGAAAGTTCAGCCATTTGGCAATATCCTGACTTACGTGGATATGTCAGGCGCTGAAATTCAGGACTACCTGGATGTTGTGGGTACCAAAACCAAAGACTCTGGTGCCTACGCGCAGTTCGCGGGTGTGAGCATGACGGTTGAAGCAGACAAAGTCAGCAACGTGAAGATTAACGGTGAAGCGCTGGACCCAGCAAAAACTTACCGTTTCACCATCCCTTCATTCAACGCGGCAGGCGGTGACGGTTACCCGAAAATCTCTACCCACCCAGCGTTTGTGAACACTGGCTATGTTGATGCGGAAGTGCTGAAAGAGTACATCCAGAAGCACTCCCCAATCGACGTAAACAAGTTCGAGCCAAACGGCGAGATCACTTACAAGTAAATCCTGAAGCCCGCTGCAACGCGGGCTTTCTTCTTTTAATGGCCGGGATATGACACGGATTTCAACGTTTCCCTTTGGGATCTGGGTTGGAATTCAATTTTTCCCCGCTTCTCTGCACATGGCTAATCGACACACTGCGTGTTGAACCACAGGCAGGGAAGTCATGGATATGTACGCGGAAGAATATACGAAACGAGAAAAACTGATCCGACTGGGACTTATTGGCGCTATCGGGGCGGCAGTGGTCTTTTTTAGCGAATATTGGTTGTTTCCGTTGATAGAAGATTTTGCAGTGAAGCCGCACTGCTATCAGGTTTTCGATATTCAGATAGGCAAATATATCTGGTACTTAATCTTATGCGGCATACCGCTGAGCGTGTTTCTCCTGACATTGCCATTGATACCATTCGGCGTCCGTGGATTGCAGGATGGGCAATATCCACCGAAAGGCACCAAGGTTTATCGCAAAACCGCCATACGTTTTGGCGCCATGGCGACCCTTCAATCGTCCGTGCAAATCCTCATGCCACTGTTACTTTTCTGTTTGTCAGTGTGGGGCTATTTCCAGGCTGCTGCCTTGTCGCCCGTTGATCTCTGCCATTTAGACCCAGCTTTGTGCCAGCCATGATTTGTTTCGGTATACTTAAGGCCTCAAGCTTTACTCCTCATTGAGGCCGGATTATGGCTTACCGAAACACAGAAAAAGCAAAAAACGAAGCTGTCGAATGGGCGCTGACCCATGGCATGGCAATCAAACAAACCTCCGATTCTGCAAGGCATCCTGCCTTCACGCTGACACCAACAGCCATTGCACGTCCGCGATTTGAGAAACTCAAATCGTCCGTTCCTTTGCTGGCAAAGCTCATTCACGCTGCCTCCGAAGATGCCGGGTTTATTCAGGAAGCGATTGCCCCCATCACGTCAGGTGACATCTTCTTCAAAGCATTGCTGCAAATGCACAGCGAGATCCACCATGGGTCAGAACCCGCACGCCGTGTGCCGCTGCTGATTATGCGCAGTGACTTTATGGATGATGAAGCGTTGGGGCCGAAGCTGGTGGAGTTTAACGGCATTGCTGCGGGAATGGGCCCGTTTGGACAGCGCATTCATGAATTACACCGCTATTTGTCCGTCCAGTGGCCGACACCTTACAAAGAATGGGCAGGTTTTGATGCCGATGATTTTGTTGAAAACCTCGCTCTAAGCCGGTTGGCAGAAGGCATTGAACAGGCTGCGCGCCAAATAAAAAATCAGTTTGGTGATGAAGGGCGCCCAACGTTCTTGATGGTGGTACAAGACAACGAAGACAATGTTTACGACCAACACCTGCTGGAACATGCCCTGCAATCACGTGGTGTGAGAACCGTTCGCCGGACATTCCGAGAGCTTTACGACGGCCTGTCGACAGGTGAAGGGCACCGCCTGATGCTGGAGGGCATTGGTGCCATTGATTGTGTGTATCTGCGTGCCGGTTACCAATACAGTGACTATGTCGCCCATGACATTATCGGAAAAGCCTGCTGTGAAGCGCTGACCCAAACCCGCGTGATGATTGAAAAACACTGTGTGGCAGTCAATGCCACCGTCAGTCAGCAGTTGGCGACCAGCAAGCGAGTCCAAATGTTGCTTTCTTCCATGCCAGAGCAAGCATTGTCACGCTTTGGTCTTTCTCTGGAAGAAGCGCAAACCGTGAAGCACTTTCTGGGTGAGATGATTGCGGTAAACGAAAACAGCCAGAGCTGGATTGCGCAAAGACCACTGGATGAATGGGTATTGAAAAACCAAGGTGAGGGTGGGGGTCACTGCGTATTTGGCGAAGACATACCATCACGTCTGGGCAACCTGAATCCCAACCAGTATCAGGGCTGGTCATTGATGCGACGTTTACATCCTAAGCCGCGATCAGGCACCGCGTATTTGGTGAGAAAAGGCGAGATATATCCGGAAGACGACCTGATCAGCGAACTGGGATTATTTACCGTTCACGTTGGTGGCGAACCGGCCGTGGCGGAAGGGGGCTATGCCGGATATCTTATTCGCAGTAAATCCGCCAAGGTGACTGAGGGTGGGGTTCACAGTGGAATGGGGGCGTTGGATTCTCTGGTTTTCGGCCAGTAGGGTTCTTTAACTTTCCTGGTTTTACAGTGAGCTAGCGCGATAAAAATCTGCTTGTTCACGACATGTTGTTGAAAGCCCGCTAATGTCCAGCGGGCTTTTTTAGTCTCTAGCTGACAGAACGATAGTTGCGGTTGGCATTGGTACTTAGCATGCCATCCAGCAAATCATTGTCATCTTCATAGACATAAAATTCTTCAGCGCCTTTGCCCAAGGTTTCACAATAAGCGACACAATCGCGTCCTGCACGCTTGGCGCGATAGAGTGCCATATAGGCGTTTTTCATCGTTTTTACTGTGTCTGGCGATGAGGCTTCGAGCGGGGCACATCCTATTGAAACTGTCAGAGGCAGCATAGGTTCCGTCAAGTTTGTCTGGCTATGAAGCCGTGCATTGCGGCGAATTGCTGTGGCGCGGAGAACAGCATCCCGGATAGGGACATTGTACATGGCTACTGCAAATTCCCCGCCGCCATAGCGGCAGAGCAAATCGGCGGGTTCCAGACTTTTGCGGATTGATTTGGCGATATCCACCAGTATTTTGTCACCCACATCATGATCAAACTGATCGTTGAAACACTTGAAGTGGTCGATGTCGATGATCATGACGGTGATGGGGCAAGTCTTGTGTTGTTGGCTTTTAAGAAATTTGCCCAGACTTTCAAAAAAGGCGAAGCGGTTGTTCAACCCGGTCAGAGAATCTGTTCTTGCCAGCTGCATTAAATGCCTTTCCATGATGCGCCGTTTTGCGTCAGCTTGCTCCTGGAAGTAAGAACTCACCGTTATCAGGAAAAAAATAAAGAAAAACATAAACATATTTATTGTCAGCATCAGGCTGGACGAAGCTTTTTCGTTAAACATGGTGAATTGTATATGTGCAGCGAATGCGCAAAAAATAAAGGCCGCAAAAATCTGTGCCCGGGATATTTTCCCCGCAACATTGTTCAGCAAAAGGATTCTGACCACTCCTCGGTTGGCATGTTTAAAGCAAAGGGATAGCCCAACCCCTGCAGCGAGCAAAGCAGTCAGGAACGACATATTGCCGTAGAAGTTTTCGATGTGGTAGGCGTAACCGACAAAGCTGGCAAGAATGATCACAAATGAAAGGAATGCCAGCAGTTGGGAAAGGTAGTAGCGACGGAAACTGTCCAACATCATGGCAATGCCAAGCACTAGTCCAGTGCCGGCGGTATTGGCACCCATATTAATGTTATGTCCGGTTATTTCATGGTGGGCAAGGGTCTGGGAAAATGGTGTCAGGTATTCAAAATAGGCAGTGCCCCAGTAGCTGTCGGAAAGGCGGAGAATACAAACAGCAATGGCCAGTGTAGTGAATGAGCGGGCGTAGTAAAGATGTCCCCATTTCGAGGTAAAACAGGCAAACCCAAGGGAAATGAAAACCAGTGCCGTCATCGGGTGTGTGGCAGGGCCACCTTCAAACGGGCGGTAAAGGCGTTCAATATCCAGGTTGTAACCGACAAGCGCCAGCCAGCCGATGAGCAGTGTCGCGGTTGAAGGCCAGAGGGATATTTTCAGAGCTAGCGCCACCGCACTGTGCTTTTTCCTCGTGGATATCATGGGTTCGCCTTTTGGCAGGGTTTACTATTAAATCTAGTTGTTGAGACGGTTTTTTCCATTTCAAGAAGGTGGCTAACGTCATAAAAATGGAGAGTTTTTTGTTGATTGCAGGCGAAGGCCAACGACGTCAGGATGTGCAGAAAATTATGTGGGAGTCAGGGAGAAACACCTGTTCCAAAACAAACAGTTGACTGGAACAGGCGTGTAGAAAAGGCGTTAGCTGCGCTGAGCGATCAGGTAATTCAGTGCACCGCGAATGGCGGCAACTTGCGCATCATTACATTCTTCATCGGTGACTTTCGGACTGTCTGGGTACACTTCGGTTGTGGTGCCGTACTGACAATCCGTAAAACCGCTGCAAAGGCCAAGCGACTTGGTTGCGTAATTAATCACACCTTCCTGTTCAACCGGCGAGCCAATGATATTACCGCTTTCATCTGCCGGGGCAATATGGGTCACTTTACGCACTTCATTGATGATCGCGGTTTGGAACTCGGTGTTTGGCATATCGGTATCGCCAACCAGATAGAAGCCATCCGGTACGATATCTTCTTCATAATCTTTGCCGTCACGCGCTGCCAGCGCAGGGCGGAACTCAGATTCATCAGTGTCTGTGGTTTCGTGCAAATCAATGTGGGCAAAGATGTCCACACCCAGACCTTTTACCCATGCCATCACATTGGCGGCTTCTTCAGACGGGCTGTTTTCGGTGAATGAGCGGTTTGGATCGACCGTATAAGGGTTCCAGCGGTTAATGGTTTCATAACCCCAAGGGCTGACACAGGGCGCAACCATAAAGTTGAATTCCGCCGTGAAAGCTTCTGCTTCGGTATCCAGAAATTTCAGGGCGCCGTGAACACCGCTTGTCTCGTAACCATGCACACCACCAGTGATCAGAATGGTCGGCTTCTTTGGGTTAAAGTCACGGCTGCGGATGCCGAACTGCGGGTAACGGGCCGGGTTGAAGGAAAGCGCACCGTACTGGACTACCTCAAAGCGACCACGCAACGCATCAATCTTGGTGAGTACATCTTCTTTGTAACTGCGTTTAACGCTGGTGGTTGCAAGCCATGCTGACTTTTCTTCATCACCCCAAGGAGTGCCTGGGGTGCCGATTGGGAAGTTGGACGATGTCATCGTATTTCCTTTTTGATTTTATTTTGGTGAACGCGAAGAGAGTAACACACCTTTTTCCGCTGTGAAGCGGATGAAAGCAAACTGTGATTGCGTCTTTGTCAGGAAAAATAAATTTGGCGAATATCTCAACATTTTTCAGTGGGATAAAAATAGATAGTGAAAAAATTCTCAACATTAAGTCACCCTTAAGCCTTTCTTAAGACTCGCTGATTAGCCTGTTTATATCGAGGACACCAACAGGACCCAGCGGATGAGTAATATCAGTCAAAAGGAACGGTTTGTTATTGTGGCAGAAGGGCATCCCCTTCGAAGTGAGGTCGAGCGCATCGTCACTGAGCGCTACAACCAGGCCTTCAATGCCAACGTTGATGAATTCATGCCGAACTTTTCCTGCCTGCTGGGTGAGGAAGGGGAGATTCTATCTGTGTGTGGATTCCGTGCTGCTGGTGCTTCCTCCCTTTTCTTGGAGCAATACCTCGATCAGCCGGCAGAGACACTGATCTCTGAGCATTTCCAACAGCCTGTGCCGCGCGATTCCATCATTGAATTCGGTCAGCTGGCCTCTTTTTCCCGCGGTGTTTCGCTACAGCATTTCTCTTTTCTTTCCCACTATCTGGTGGAACAGGGTTACCGCTGGTGCATTTTTACTGCCACAGGCCCGCTGTATGCCTTGATGCGCCGGTTCGGTCTGTCTCCTGAAGCGCTGGTGCCTGCTGATGCTACCCGAATTGAAAACGCAGAACGGATTTGGGGGAACTACTACTGCCACAAACCAAAAGTTTCTGCGGGTGATTTGGTCAAAGGTGCAGAGCAGCTTTTGGTGCGCCAACAACCTACGCAAAGTGATGACATCAACGCGGCTGTTAGCGGAGGAACCCATGGTTAATCTGCTGGAAAAACTGAAAAACCATGCCACTCAGCAACCGGATAAAACGGCGTTGATCGGCCGCGAAGCAAACGGTGAGCAAGTGACAGTCAGCTACGCCGAATTATGGCGAGATGTACAGGTGCTTGGTGATGTTTTGCGTGGCTGGGAGGCAAGTTGTCTGGCATTGATGGCTGAAAATGGCATTGCCTGGGCCAAGGTTGATCTGGCGGCTCTGCTTGCCGGTGTCACTGTAATACCTGTCCCAACCTTCTTTTCCGCTGTGCAAATCGAGCACCTGCTTGAGACAGCCCATGTCGATGTGTTGGTGGGGAACTGGCAGCACCTCCGAGGTGCACCGGATACGGGGTTGGCCGGGCTGCCTTGCTACTTCAATGCATTCGAAAAAAGCGCGGACAGCGGCGGATTTTGTTCTGATGCATTGGCAAAAATCACGTTTACTTCCGGTTCAACCGGCGCGCCAAAAGGCGTAAAGCTGAGTGCCGGGTTGATTGATGCCGTTACCCAATCGCTCGCGGATGCAGTCTCACAGGAAAACCGCCCTGAACGTCATTTGGTGGCACTGCCGCTCTCTACATTGCTGGAAAATATCACGGGTATATATGTGCCTTTGTACCTCGGCCTCGAAACCGTTGTGGTTGAAGGCTATGAAATAGGTCTTCGAGGTTCGAGCAGTTTTAGCGCCGAGCAATTTGCCCATGCCATGGTGCGCTACCAGCCGGAAAGCCTTGTTATTACGCCCATGTTCCTGATGGCATTGGTCTCCCTGGGGACACAAAACCCTGAAACGGTGGCATCGCTGAAGTTTATTGCGGTTGGGGGCGCTAAGGTGCCGGCAGCGCTGTTGACCCGGGCTGAGCAACTGGGTTTGCCAGTCTACGAAGGTTATGGCCTGTCAGAATGCGGTTCCGTGGTGAGTTTCAATTCACCCAAAAGCAGACGCGCGGGCAGCGTTGGCAAACCACTCCCGCACTGTGGTATTTCCCTTTCAAGTGAAGGCGAAATCCTGGTCTCTGGTGCGACCATGCTGGGGTATATCGGCGAGGAACCGCAAGGTGACAAAGCCATAGGCACCGGCGATTTAGGACGGTTCGACAAAGACGGTTATCTCTACGTTACCGGACGCAAGAAGAATCTGTTGATCACCGCATTCGGCCGCAATGTGAGTCCTGAATGGATTGAAGCCGAGGCGATGGCATTTCCTCACCTGCACCAAATGGTGGTGATGGGGGATGGCTGTGCTGTGCTTTCTGCCGTGGTTTCAACCAATAACCAGCCTCTTGCGCTGGCAGAAATTGCCCAACTGAACGCACTTCTGCCGGACTACGCCGCGATTGGACATGTGGTGTTCACCTCACCATTTCATTTGCAAAGTGGCTTGCTGACGCCAAACGGCCGCCCGAAACGAACCCGCTTTGCAGACCAGTTTTCCAAACATATCCCTGCGAACTCTCGAATTTACAGCCAGCGCAAATCAATCACATTCAGTGTCGATAGCGCTGCAACTGCCACTGCACAAGGATGACAGACCATGACTGACGCTCTCTTTTTCTCAACGCTGCAAGCACAAACCCAGGACGCGAGAAACGCGATGTTGTCTGCGCCGATATTTGAAGCTTGTCGTCGTGGACAGGTAGATCTTAATACGTACACCGCCTTTCTCGTGCAGGCCTATCACCACGTCAAACACACAGTGCCGCTCTTGATGGCCTGCGGCGCACGCCTGCCGGAGAAATATGAATGGCTGCGTCAGGACATTGGCGAATACATCGAAGAAGAGAAAGGGCACCACGAATGGATACTCAACGACCTCAACAAGTGTGGATTTGATGCCGGACAGGCACGCCACAATGTGGGCGAAGGTGCAGTTGGCTTACCGATTGAGATGATGGTGGCGTATCTGTACCACCAGATCGACCGTAAAAATCCCATGGCCTTTTTCGGCATGGTTTGGGTGCTGGAAGGCACCAGTGTTTCCGTTGGTGGTGACATGGCGAAGCTGGTCAAACACCTGTTGGGATTACCCGACGCAGCAATGAGCTATCTCACTTCTCACAGCACGCTGGATGTTGAGCATATCGGCTTCTTTGAATCCCTGATGAATAAAATTACCGACCCGGCTGACCAGAAGGCGATTGTCGATGGTGCCAACCGTGTGTTTGCCCTGTATGGACAGATGCTTCGCGATCTGCCTGTATTGTCGGCCTCTCAGGCGGCGTAGGAGGAAATATGGAACTGAAAGGAAAGCGGGTTTTACTGACGGGTGCAACCGGCGGGATTGGCAGGGAGATTGCCAAAGCACTGGCAGCGCAAGGCGCGGAGCTGGTGTTGGTTGGCCGCAGCGCCAATGACCTCAATACGTTGGTTTCATCGCTGCCAAACGGCGCGTTTCACCAAGGCGTGGCCGCAGACATTGCCAGCATTGAAGGATTGGAGCGTATCCAGCGCTTGTGCTGGTCGATGAAGTCGTCAGGCAGGCCAGTCGATGTATTGATAAACAACGCAGGGTGCAACACTTTCCGCTACCTGCAAGAGCGGGAGCCTGGGTCACTGAGACAGGAAATTGATGTCAATCTCGTCGCGCCGATCCTTCTGAGCCAACAAGCGCTGCACTGGCTGAGCGAGAAGGGGGTTGTTCTCAATGTGGGGTCGACATTTGGTGCTATCGGCTTCCCCGGCTACGCCAATTACTGTGCTTCTAAGGCCGGTCTTCAGCGCTTCAGTGAAGCATTGAACCGGGAAGTGAGCGGCACAGGAAAGCGTGTGCAGTACTTTGCGCCCCGTGCGACCAACACATCGCTGAATGACGATCGCGTCATGGAGATGAACCAGAAACTGGGAAACAAAACTGACGATGCTGACCGTGTTGCGGTTCAAATCGTTGAAGCGTTGAAAAGCGGTGCGCCGGTTACCTGGCTGGGCTGGCCGGAAAAAGTGTTCGTACGACTGAACCAGATTTTTCCGTCGCTGGTGGGGTTCTTCATCCGGCAGCAGCACCAAACTATCACGGAATATGCTTCCAAACCGACTGCAAATCCAAAAATATAAATCTTGAGGGAACGACCATGAAAACTTTACATTCAACTCTGCTGGTATCCGTACTTTCCGTGTTTGCTGCGTTAGTGACACTGACTGCAAAGGCTGACGAAACCCTCAAAAATGTGCAGGGAGCCTGGGCAAAATGTCAGTACGACACCTTTAATAAAGATAACAAAATCAGCTGTCTGAATTCGCTGATTGCGGAAACCCAGCAAGCCATCGCCAACGACCCGTCACGCAATGACCTGAAAGTCTGGCTGGCGATCAATAAAAGCTCCCTGGCTGGGCTTGAAGGTGGCTTGGGTGCACTTTCTATGGTGGAAGAAGCCCGTGACTTGCTGGTGGATGTGATTAAAGTACAACCACAGGTTCTTGAGGGTTCTGCGTTCACCAGTCTCGGCACCCTCTATTATCGGGTCCCGGGGTGGCCGATTGGATTTGGGGATGACGATGAAGCAGAGGCCATGTTGCAAAAAGCACTGGCGCTCAATCCCGATGGTATCGATCCAAATTTCTTTTACGGTGACTTTTTAGCCAGTCAGGGAAAGAAAACAGAAGCGATTGCCTATCTCAAACGCGCACAACAGGCTTCCCCGCGGGAAGGGCGCGAGCTTGCCGATAAGGGCAGACAAACAGAAATTATGCGAAAACTTGAGGAGCTACAGTAAGTAATGCGCCTGCTATTGGTTGAAGATGATCAAATGCTTGGGGAATCCATGGTGGCGTCTTTGAGCCGCCATGGATACACGGTTGATTGGGTACAGCAGGGAATGGGTGTGGAGCTGTTGGTAAAAACGGAAAGCTTCACGGCCATGATCCTGGATTTAACGCTGCCTGATACCGACGGGATTGAAGTGCTCAAAAAAGTGCGTCAGGCCAAGCTTTCCTTGCCAGTGATGATACTGACTGCCCGCGATGACATTGAAGACAGGGTGGAAGGTCTGGACGGTGGCGCCGACGATTACATGGTGAAGCCCTTTGCGCTTGAAGAATTGCTAGCACGCCTTCGGGTGATGATCCGCCGCATTTCCGGTTTCACCGATACCAATATTGAACTGCACGGTGTGACAGTGTCACTTTCTAGTCAGCAGGTTGAAGTCAATGGCGATGCTCTCAAGCTTACGCCCAAAGAATTTAAGTTGCTCTCTACCCTGATGACGAACGCTGGCCGGGTGATGAGTAAAGACCAGTTGCAGCAAACCTTGCACGGCTGGGATGACGTTGCGAGTGACAATGCTATTGAGGTTCACATTCATAATCTGCGGAAGAAAATGGGGGGAAACCTGATCAAAAACATCCGGGGTGTGGGGTATATCATTGAGCGCTGAACCCCTCTTTTCTATCAAGCGCAAGCTGATTTCGATGTCGGCGGTGCTTAGCTCCATTCTGGTGCTGGGTTCCTTGTTCTATGTTTACAAAGAAACCCGCCACGAGATAAATGAAGTGTATGACGCCCGGTTAGGGCAGTCAGCCAAAACACTGGCTCTTGCGCTGATGAGCTGGGGAGATGCGCCGCTTGATTCGCTCAATGATACTTACCGGCAGTGGCTGACCCTGATTGAACGGTCTGCCGTCAGCGACGATTCACCCACACCAATGGGACACCCCTACGAGCAAAACCTGCTGTTTCAGTATTTGGTTGGTGGCAAGGTGCTTGTAAAAAGCCCGAATGCACCGGATACCTTTATTGGAGAGCCGGATTACAGCGGTTTCAGCATCAAGCTGGTGGACGGTCACAAGTGGCGGACATTCCAGATGCCGCTGAAAACGGTGTCACAGCAGCAAACCGGTACGGTTCTGGTGGCAGAAAGGGTCGGTATCCGCAATGAGCTTATCGACGAAGTCTCACTTTCTATCGGCTTGCCGCAACTTATCCTGATCCCCATTCTGATTTTGTTGATCATTGTGCTGATAAACCGCTCTTTTCGGCCGATTTCAGAGTTGCGCGCCGTGATTGCCGACCGCAGCATTAACAATCTTGAGCGCGTTGTAGTCTCGCACCCAACAACTGAACTCGACCCGCTGGTTAACCAGCTTAATTTCCTGTTCGCCGAAGTTGAGAATGCGTGGCGTCGTGAAAAAAGGCTGATCCGGACGGCTGCCCACGAACTCAAAACTCCCCTTGCTGTGCTCCGGCTCGATACTGAAAATGCGCTGATGACACTCGATGAAAGCCAGCGGCAGGATGATTTGAAGCGGATTCTCGCAGGCATTGAACGGACAGACAGGGTGATCCAACAGTTGCTGATGTTGTCGCGGGTAGAGCAGCAAAAAAGCATTATGCTCACCCCCTTGGATGCCGTGGAAATCGCGAGGGAAAGCATTGCTAACCTGGTGCCAATGGCGCTGAAAAACAAACAGACAATTTCCCTTTCCGGTGAAGATTCGGTAGCAGTGAATGGGCATCAGGTCATGTTGCCTATCTTGATGACTAACCTGATTGATAACGCCATCCGCTATGCGGGAGAAGGTGCGCAAATCGATGTGGAAGTCACTCGCGTAAGCGAAGGGAAGGTGTTGCTGACGGTGACTGATTCCGGCGAAGCAATGCGTGAAGAAGTCCGCAGCCGTCTGTTTGAAAAGTTCTACCGTGGCAATTCCGAGAAAGGGGACGGCGCAGGTCTGGGAATGTCGATAGTGAAAGACATTGCTGATTTGCACGGCGCAACCATTGTGGTGGAGGCGCCGGTGGAAAATGACAAAGGCAACCGCTTCAGTGTCCAGTTTCCTTTGGCCTGAAACGGTTAGCCCGAGGGCGGGACTAGCTGTTTTCTGCCAGAAACGCCTCCAGCCTGTCAGCCAGCCAGATGGTCAATGCACCTGTATGGCCGTCCATTGCGGTGATTTGACCGTAAGGCTGCCATTGCATCGCATCGGAATGGCGAAGTACCTGCAGAGTACCACTTCGCAGATATTTCCTGAGTAGCAGTGACGGCACGTTTGACCATCCTGAACCATCCAAAACGGCGTCTCGCAAATGCTCGTAAAAAGGCAGAGCAATGTAGTGGGGTGAGATGGGGTCAAGTGCTTTCAGGCCTTCATCATCCACATAGGCCAGCGTAATTTCCGTGTATCGTTCAAGGTCAGCACGCTGGATCCGCTGTAACCTTGCCAGTGGATGATCTTTGTTGACCACCGACATCATCCGCACCTGCCCGAGTTTTTTCGATTTGATGCGCCCAAATGCCCGCGTTTCGGGTAAGAGGCCGAACGCGACATCCACCATGTTTTCATCCACCATCTCGTAAAGCTCCGGTGGCGGAGCAACGTAAAGTGAAACGCTTGAATCCGGAAAAAGTTGGCGGATTTCCCGCATGATTGTGCGCCAGAACGATTCCGGCAACGCATCATCCCGGCCGATCCGCAGCGCAGATTCGATACCACTTTCAAACTGACGGCACTTGGCTTCAACGTCATAAGCTGCCTGCAAAAGGCGCTCGCAATCGTCGTGCACCATCCTACCAACGTCTGTCAGTGCAACGCTGTTTCCGGAGCGTTTAAGTAACTGAACCCCAAGGTTATCTTCCAGTGCGCTAATCGCTGCGCTTACCGTAGTGCGGCTTTTGCTCAGCTCTCTGGCTGCCCCTGCAATGGAGCCTTCTTCCACGGCGGTCAGGAACATTTCTATTTGGCTGCTTCGCATTGTCTGTATGCAACTCCATCAATCCCGGTGGAAATGATTCTACACCTAAACAAATTGATTTAAATACCAGCGACAGGAATTTCGTCGCTCAGCGGCTCGATAACCTGCTATCAACCCGATATTGTGTTCTCAAAGCGCGATGGATACGCGCAACAGTCAAATTTTTTGTCACTTGTGGGGATTTATGTCGTGTGAATATGCGAAAGAACGTAACTTACTGAAATTTTCTACCTTTGCTTGTTTTTGTTTTGCTGCATTGGGGATTGGCCTGGGTTTATGGGCGGGTTCCATGGTTATCGTTTTTGATGGCGCCTACTCGCTGGTAGGTTTAGCGCTCTCTCTGATGGCTCTTGCTGCTTCCACTTACATTCGCAAGCCTTCAGGAAAAAACGGTAAGCCAGTTTCTGCGCAAAAAGCGGCAGTTATTGAGTCACTGGTGGTTTTAATTAAAGGTCTTGTCGTCGCGGTTGTGTGCGTGGTGTCTTTGACCTCAGCAATTGATGCGCTGTTTGAAGGCGGTCGAGAAGTGAATGCTGGTTTTGCACTGGTGTTTGGTGTGGTGAACGTTGCCGGTTGTTTGGCGACGTACTTTGCCGTCAGCAAGCATTCGGGTAAACGTCCATCAGCTATCCTGAAAGCGGAATCAAGCCAATGGTTGATGGACACAGTGATCAGTGCTGCAGTGCTGGTTGGCTTCCTGGTAGCAACGGTATTGATGATGACCGACTTTTCTGAATACGCTGTGTATGCAGACCCAGTGATGGTTATCCTGGCCTCGGTTTACTTTGCTACTGTGCCGGTGAAAATGATCAGTGAGTCTGTGTCTAAACTGGTAAAGCTTTATCAGGCAGACAATGAAAAGGTGCGTGGTGGCCGTGGCATTCTGGCTTGAGCGCTAACCATCTCCAAAACTCAAAAGAGCAGCTAAGGCTGCTCTTTTTTCGATCACTCTTTCTTCGATCTTAGGCTGGTCAATTTCGTGCTGCCGCCGCGGTATCTATCTGATACAGTGAGGTTTCGCCAAAACTGAAGGGAATTGATGAATATGGATAGCCTGAAGCTAAAAGTGCCACCGGTTGTTGTTGCGTTTATCGCGGTGATGTTGATGAAGGCAGTGGCACTTATCACGCCGGGAAGTGCATTTTTGGCCACGTTACCGACGGCAATTCCTTATCTCATTGTAATTCTAGGCTTTGTGGTGGCAATCAGTGGTGTAGTCGAGTTTCGTCGTCATAAAACAACCGTGAACCCTATGCTGAAAACGGAAGCGACAGCGATGGTTGACAGTGGTATCTATGGATACACCCGCAACCCTATGTATCTGGGGATGTTGATTGCGCTATTGGCAGGGATGTTTTACTGGTCCAACTTTTACACCCTTCTCATCTGTCCGCTTTTTGTGCTTTACATGAACCGATTCCAAATTGAACCGGAAGAGGCATACCTGCAGGAAAAATTCCCTCACGCTTTTGCTGACTATCAATCCCGTGTAAGGCGTTGGCTTTAAGTCTGACAGCTTTTTGCCTGGTAACACTTAGCCACCTGTACTTATCGGTAAGGGCAATATTAGGCTGGCGAACTAAGCAAAAAATGATACTGTATATAAAAACAGTTCATGGTAAAACGCATGCTTACTTCGCTGGCTATTGCCAACTACCGTTCCATTCTCTCCGTGACGATTGCCCTTGGTCCGTTGAATTTAATCACCGGCCCCAATGGCAGTGGAAAATCCAACCTCTATAAAGCGCTGCGACTTCTGGCGCAAACCGCATCAGGCGGTGTTATCCATTCCCTGGCTGATGAAGGTGGCCTGCATTCTACTTTCTGGGCGGGGCCGGAAGAAATTACTGGGGCAATGCGGCGCGGCGAGGCGGAGATTCAAGGTGGGCCACGCAAAGATGTGGTACGCCTCAAGCTGGGTTTTGCCAGCGAAACCTTTGGCTATACCATTTCTCTCGGCTTACCTGAGCCACAACAATCCGCGTTTTGTTTTGACCCTGAAATCAAACGGGAATGCATATTCAATGGTCCTTACTACAGACCAGCCAGTGCGCTGGTGGACAGGAAGGGCAACGTAGTGAAAATCCGTTCTGGCCGACAGTGGGAAGTGGTTTCCCAGCATGTGCCTAGTTACGACAGTATGTTTGATGCCCATGCAGATCCAAGCGCGGCAGCGGAAGTCTTTCATGTCAGGGAAATGATCCGCAGCTGGCGTTTTTACGATCACTTCCGTACTGATTCAGATGCGCCTGCCCGCAAACCCCAGCTGGGTACCCGCACCCCGGTATTACACCACGATGGCCGAGATTTGGCGGCCGCGCTTCAGACCATTATTGAAATTGGTGACAAAGAGGCATTGGATCGGGCAATAGAAGACGCTTTTCCGGGATGCCACCTTCGCATTGTCACAGGGAATGATGGCCGCTTTTCGATTCAGTTTCACCAGAAAGGGTTGCTCAGACCATTGACCGGCGCGGAGCTGTCAGACGGAACCTTACGGTTTATTCTTTGGGTGGCGGCACTACTTACGCCACGCCCGCCAGCACTGATGGTGCTGAACGAACCGGAAACCAGCCTGCACCCCGATTTGCTCCCCGCACTGGCGCGCCTGATAGGACATGCCTGCCAGCACTCACAAGTATGGGTTATCTCCCATGCCAACCGGTTAATCAATGCACTGAACCAGCATCCGGAATGCCACACTATTGAGCTGGAAAAGGTTCTGGGGCAAACCGAAGTGATGGGGCAGGACATGTTAAGTACACCAACTTGGTACTGGCCGGACTAGCGTTTGGTTTCTGTACAGATAATCTGCGTTACTTCACATAAATAAGAATATGATTGCAATAAAACTCCTTTCATTTCATTGATAAACAGCAGAACGCAAAGAAAATGCCTAATAAGGTATGCAATGTTGTATGTAATGTTAAAAGTTTGTATCTATAATTAACAGTCGTGGAAGCGTGGTACAGAAATCCGGGGAGGATACGCGAAGGAAGTTCGTATTGGATTTCGTACCCAACTGAACAAGGATAGGATAATGCGGATACCGTTTATCATTAAGATCTTGTTTCCAATTTTGCTGCTGATGGGCTTGATGGCAAGTCCGGTGCTTTATGCGTTTTAGCTTTAATGGACACATACACGAATGAAACAGCCACCTTTACGGTGGCTGTTTTTTTATGCTTCTGAGGCTTCCAGTGCGTTAGGTTTGTCGAGGGCCCGGAAGGCCACAGCAACTTTGAACGCGGCGGGCACAAAGTAAAACGACAGCAAAGTGGTGAGTAGAGTGCCACCTGCAATGGCAATGGCGAAAGGAGGCCAGAAACCACCGCCTGCCAGTATCAGCGGCAGGAAACCACCAATGGTTGTGATTGTGGTGGAAGTAATGTGTCGGCCACACTCGCTAACCGCTTCAACGATAGCAGCCCTGTCACCTCTTTTCGCATCAGGATTGGATTTGATCTCTGCAAGGATAACGATGGCAGCATTGATTGCCAGCCCCACCAAGCCAAGCAGGCCGATGATGACGGTGAAGCCAAAGGGATAGCCAAACAGCCACACCGAGAGTAAACCGAGCCCTGCAGCCTGAAAGCCCACCATAAAAATGATGGCGCTGAGACGGAATGAATTAAACGACACCACCACAACCGCCACCAACAGGGTAAAGACAATGGTCAGGTTGGCCAGTAGCTGATCCACCGAGTCGTTGCGCTCGGCCGATTCACCACCAAATTCCAGTCGGTAACCTGGTGGAAGATGAATGTCTGCCTGTTCCAGTTTGGCTGAAAACGCATTCAATGCCGTTTGTGGCAATACACCGGCAGTGAGGTAACCCTCAATAACATTGACGCGCTCACCGTTTCGCCTTGGAATTGCGCCACGGCTCGCTTCGATGCGTAAATCAGCAATTGCAGACAATGGTAGGTCAGCAGAGCCCTGTGCGCCGGGATTGGGCAGCCTAAGTTTATTGAGTTGGTTCAGCTCTGCACGTTCGTTGTCAGCCACGCGAACCCGCACCGGAATAGATTCGGTTTCCTCAACCAGGCTTCCCTGCACCATGCCACTCATGGAGGCATTCAGTAAACGGGCAATATCGCTCAGCGACATGCCAGTCAGTTGGCTCGCCTCTTCATTCACCACCACCGAAATTTTCGGCATACCTGGCTGCAGGGTTTCCCGTGTATTGATGACGTTCGGTGTGGTCGCCATTAATAGCCGGATTTCACTGCTCAGATCGCGGAGAGTATCCAGGTTTGGCCCATAAACACGCACTTCAAGCGGCGCATTGAATGGCGGGCCCTGCTCGAGTTTGCGTACCAGAATTTGCGCTTCAGGCATGTTGTCAGACAAGGTCTCCTGCAATTGCGGGATAATACGGTTTGCCGCATCGAAATCCTGAACCTTGACCAATGCCTGGGCAAAATTTGGCGCGCCGCGCTGTCTTCCCATCATGTTGTAATAGAAAGAAGGGAAATTTTCGCCAAACACTCAGCCAACCTGTTCAACCTCTTCGATTTTGGACAGGTATCCATCCACTTCATTGGCGGCTGCCTGTGTTGCCTCCATGCTGGCCTGTGGTGCCATGAAAACCTGGATTTCAAACATGTCACGGTCAGAGGGTGGGAAAAACTGCTCAGTCAGTTGCCCGGCAGACCAGAATCCGGTTAGCGGTAACGCAAAAACAATGGGTATAGCAAGCCAGGGTGCCCTGACGGCACCGGATACGGTTGTGCGGAAAAGTTTGCTAAGCCACGGAAGTGAAATACCCGCCTGATACCAGTGTCGGTTTGGCTGCCCTGCGGGCAACCAGCGTGCAGCGAAACCTGAAACCAGAAGGTGCGATACCAGATAGGAGCCAACCAATGAGAAGCTCACGGTAATGGCGATTGCACCCACGAATTCTCCTGCAGGGCCGGGCATCAGGAATATTGGCGCAAACGCCAGGATTGTTGTCAGGGTTGAACCCAGCAGCGGAAGCCAAAGGTGCTCGATAGCATTCACAGCGGCTTTCAGGCGCTGCACGCCTTGTTGCCGATAATGTTGGATGGTGTCCACCATGACGATAGCGTTATCGACCATGATACCGAGTGACACAATCAGGCCGGTGACCGACATCTGGTTAATCGGCAGGCCGACAAAGCTCATCATCCCCAGCGTAAAAGCGGATGCGATGGGTAATGACAATGCAACCAAAATGGCAGAGCGGGCACCTAGCGTGATAAACAAAACCGCAAGAACCAACCCAAAGCCGAGTAGCAGACTATCGACCAGATCTGACAGGCGTACTTCGGTGTATCCAGCTTGCTGGAAAATAGGGTTTAGCTGAATATTGTCCGGCAGCTCTGTACGAAAACTGTCGAGCAGGTCGTTGGCAGATTCTGTCCATGCATCTACCCGAATATCGCCCTGCATTCTTGCAGAAATGAGAACCGCAGGTTTGCCATTGATAAATGCCAGGCTGCTGGCGGGCGTCACCTGACTGCGTTTAATAGTCGCGATATCTTCCAATCGCACCAGATACCCGTTCGCATCGACAGAAACTGGCACCCGTTTCACGCGGTCTATGGAGTCTAGCTCGCCAGCGACTTCCACCTGAAAACGGTTTTTGTCATTGTGCAGCTCACCGGCCGCATTCTTGGCATCTGCACCATTGATCGCATTGGAAAGCGACAACGCTGACTGCCCGAGCAAACCGGATGCAGCCACATCAAGGGTGACTAATATTTCCTCTTCCGGCTCTCCATGAGTTTCTACAAATTCTGTGCCGTGCAGGTTTCGCCAGCGTTTAGCAAGCTCTTTTGCATAGCGGCCGAGGACGAGCAGATCGGGCTCACTGTCACCTTGCCACTGAAGCGCAGAGATATAAGTAAAAGCATTGGAATGGTCGTTATCAAACTTTGGCGGCAATGCTTCCTGTGGCAGCGATGACTCTGTTTCACCAAGCTTATCGCGGATTTTTGACCACACAGATTCGGTGTCTGAAAGGGAATCGTTCAGCTCAACGGTGATCACTGAAATACCGGGACGGGATTGGGATTCAATCAGGGCAATTTCATCCAGCGAGCGCAGTGCAGTTTCCAGCTCTTCAGTAACCAGAGCCTCAACACGCTCCGGGCTGGCTCCGGGATAGGCGGTAGTAATCGTCGCCCATCGGTTGATCAGTGGCGGGTCTTCCGCCCGGGGCACGGTCGACAGTGCAGACAAGCCTGCAACCAGGATCAGCATGGTAAACAGCACCAGAAGGCGGGTATTTTTCAGCAGCTTTTCCATGCCGGTCACTCCTGCACGAGGTCAACATGCTGACCTGAGACGATGCGGTGAACACCATCGGCGACGACACGGTCGCCATCGTTGATAGCGCCGGAAACATAGGCTTTTTGTTCGTCGGCGTAATGAACCTGAATAGAGCGTCGCGAGACAAACTGGCCGCCCTCAGCGTCCGGCACGATGGCATAGATATTCCAGGTACCACGTAGGCCGTCAGTCAATCCGGTGAGCGGCATCCAAAAGCCTTCCATCGGTGTTTTGAATGTAAAGCCCAGATACGCCAACTGGCCATCAATCGCCTGCACGTTCTCGGGTAATAGATAACGAAGTTCTACAGTGCGCGATTGCATGTTGATTGCCGCGCCGGGGTTAAGCAACGTGGCGGGGTAAGCATTGTTGCCAATACGAATCGTTGCGGTATCGTTGCTGTTCAGGGTATCGAGGAATTTAACCGGCACGCCGATACGTGCTTCTTTTTTGGCATTGGCCAGCAAGGTGACAGTAGGGGCGCCGACATTGACCACATCGCCCTGTGAAACAAAACGCTCGCTGATCTTGCCGTCGTAAGGCGCCGTAATGGTCGACTTTTCTTTGCGCAGGGTGTTGGATGCCAGTGATGCGTCTACCTGACGGATGTTCGCCAACAATGCATCACGTTGGCTGGTCAGGGAGTCGATTTCTGCGTCAGCACTGAATCCTTTTTTCTTCAATTGACGTTGGCGCTGCAAGTTGGTTTTTACTAAGTCCAACTGGGCATCCAGTTGCGCCAGTTGCGCTTTGAGTTGTCGCGCTTCGTTGTCCAGCAATTGGGTATCAAGCGTGACCAGCGGCTGGCCTTTTTTAACGACGTCACCCACATCGACGTTGAACTCATCAACCTTTCCGCCCAGTTCAAAGCCGAGTTTGGCGTTCTGTGCTGCCTGCACGGTGCCGACGTACTCACGTTGAACAACATAGTTCGGCGATAGTTCCACATTCACCGTATTGACCTTGGGCAAGGCTTGCTCATCGGTTTGGGGAGGAGGGTCAGACTGCGTATTACACGCCGCCAGAAGAAAAGCAGAAAGCGTAATGGCGATCGTGACTGCGCGGTTATTCATGGCGAAATTCTCGTTTTCCGTTTAAGATTTCAAACTAGACTGTCCAGTCCATTTTGATGAAAAATAGATCAACCAAACTAGACTGTCCAGTTTGATTTTAAGTTATTTACTTGCCGTATCGACTAAGGGACACAAATGACAACGCACCGTTCTTCGAGAAAAGAGCAAAAACGCCAGCAAATCCTGACGGCAGCGATGGAAATGTTTTGTAAGCAAGGCTATGGCATTTCGATGGATGCTATTGCGGAACATGCCAATGTCAGCAAACAAACGGTTTACGCGCACTTTTCCAGTAAAGATCAGTTGTTTGAAACCTGTATCATTGAAAAATGTGTGACTGCCGGGGTGGGGTGGGACTTACCTGATGACACCCGTGAGCCTCATCTTGTGTTGCGAGAATACGGCTGGCTGTTTCAAAACCTGTTGTTAGGCGATGAAGCGCGAAGCACCTTTAACAATACGATTCGCCAGTCAGATACACACCCTGAAATCGCCAAAATCTTTTTGGAACAAGGGCCGGTGAGAAACATCAATCTTGTCAGTGATTACCTGCAAAAACTGGTCGAAAAAGGTGACCTGCCAAAATGTGGTGACACGCAGAATGCGGCAATGCAACTGCTTTTAATGCTGCATGGTCGCTCCGTGTACTGGGCATTTTTTGGCTTTGATGCGGGTGAGGATGAAGAAACACGCAGGCGTTATGTGAACGAGTGTGTCGACATGTTCCTGCGTGGTTATGGGTATACCAGAAAGATTGATTAATCGCTGACCATCAGGGTTTTGTATTCATCAAACGCAAACTGGTCTGTCATGCCGCTGATATAGTCCTGTAGCAGGCGGCATCGCAGATAAAACTCCCAAAGAGGTTGGGGGCTGAGTGCAGGTTTTCCTTTCAATGCTATTTCATACGCCGCCACGTGTTTACGCGACAATTTGTTGAACAGGCGGCGTTCAACCGGAAAGTAGCGTCCTTCCCCTGAAACAATTTTGTTGAACGTTTCCCCATCCAGCTCGAGCAGTGGACGGTACTGGTCCAACAGCCCGCTGATAATTCTGTAACCCTGAAGCTCCAGGGTTTCAACTTCAGGATCACTGAATACATGCTTGATCGCCACTTGTTTGAAGGTTTTTGCCAGCGCATGGAACTGACTGGCATCTTCCAGCAGTGCTCGGTTCAGGTCGCCGTTATAAACGGCTTCGATGTTGTCGGTGAATTGCTGCGCGGCATGACTGACCAGTGGATGTACCATTTCGACCCGAAGCTTGATAAAGAATTTATGGGTAGGGCTGATTTCATCGCGTTGGGCATCGTCGTAAACACGATCCAGCAGGGCATCGAAGGTAAATTGCTTTTTGATGGGGCGGTTGTCCGGCTCGAGTTGGCAGAACATGGTTTTGAGGTGTTCTGTAAGGGTTTCGAGCGAGAGTATCCGTTTTTCTACCGCATCTTCCAGATCGGCCAAGCAGTAAGAGATATCGTCCGCTGCTTCCATAATGTAGCTGAGAGGGTGACGGCAGTAAGGTTCCATCGCCATTTCGGCCATCAACTTTTCTACATAGGCAGCTTCGGTAATGTAAAAACCCACCTTCTTGGTGAGGTAGTTTTTATTGATCGGGACATCATCTTTGCTTTCCGTTGCAGGGCGGGTGTATTTGAGCACAGATGCGGCCTGGCAATAGGTGAGGTTAAAGCGGTGCAAGGATTGGACTAACCGGATAGCCTGAGCATTGCCGTCAAAGTGACAAAGCTCGTGGATAACGGGTTTGAGATCAGAATCGGCAATACCTTGTTCCAGTGCTTTCATTGGCGTGAGGTGTGTCAGATGGTTACTGAACCAGCGGTTAATGGCATCTTCACCGCAATGACCGAATGGCGGGTTGCCCATGTCATGCATCAGGCAGGCAATTTCGACCAGTGACTCTATAGCCCTCTCTAACCCCTGTAGGCCATACGCTTCTATTTGGCTGTCTGACAGCCGTTCGAAGATAGAGTGAACGATAAACCGGCCAACTTGCTGTACTTCCATTGAGTGCGTCAGGCGGCTTCGAACGGCTGAGTTGCGTTCAAGAGGGAATACCTGAGTTTTTTGTTGCAGCCTGCGGATCGGGGCAGAGTTGATAATGCGGCCCCTGTCACTTTCGAGTGCGCGCTGTAGGTTACTGCCATTTGGGTAAGGGCGGGCAATACTGACTTTCTTTCTGAAATCGATCGAGGTCATCCTGTTTCCTGTTCACCAAGCTGCGTATTTTCATCACCTTAACGCTGAAAAAAGGTGCTGTCGACAGAATAAAAAGTGCCAGTCATTTGAGATGACCGGCACTCAGATTTTCACAGACGTCGAGACTAAGCGATTTTGAAATAGCCGATATTGTCGGCCAGCACTTTGATTCGGTCTCTCAGTTCTGCCAGTTCATGCTCAATGGTTTGGGATCCCTCGCTGGATGCACGGGAGATTTCTACTAAGGCTTCAATTTCCTGCGATACGGTGGAAACTGTCTGTGCTTGTTGGCGGGCAGCTTCCGAGATATCCGCATTTTTGGTCGCCATATCGTCGATGTTATAGCCTAGCTGCTCCAACGACTCTTTCGAGGTATCCACCGCCTGTTGCGTGCTGTAGCTGACATCGCGGCTGTGCTGCATGTTGGAGAATGAGTTTTCTGTATTGCGGCGGATATCTTCCAGCATCGAAGATATTTCTTCCGTGGATTGCTTACTGCGTTGCGCAAGGTTACGCACCTCATCAGCAACAACGGCAAAGCCGCGTCCCATTTCTCCTGCACGTGCAGCTTCGATGGCGGCGTTCAGTGCCAGTAGGTTGGTTTGTTCAGAAATGCCCGTGATGTTGTCGAGGATCTCTTTCACATTGGCGGTTTGTTTTTGCAGTTCCTGCATCATGCCGAAAGTGGTGTCGATACTGGAGATAAGATCGGTGGTTTGCTTGGCGGATTGCTCACCCGAGCCAATGGCCTGGTGGGTAACTTCGCGGGCAGAGTTGGTCGCGCCTTCTACTTCCTGGGCATAGCGGGCTACTTCATCACTGCTTTGGGACATCTGGGTCATTGCGGCGGCCAGGGTTTCGCAGCGTGATGAGGTCTGTCTGGCGGATGCAACGTCTTCGCGGGTCAGTCGCATCAATTGTTCGAGGGTTTTCTCTGCATTGACAGAAAGCTGTGCGGCACTGGTCAGCACACCAAGCAGGTTTTCTACAAAGTGGTCAACGCTGCGTTCAATTTCTCCGATTTCATCTTTGCTGCCATCAAACACTTTGCGTGATACGTCCTTGTTGTTTGCCATGGTGCTGAGAGTGCTAGCCAATGTTCTCACGCGCTTGTTGATACTGGTAATTGTCGAGAAAGAGAGCAGTACAACGATGGTGATCACCACAGCCAGCCCAATCATTATCATCAGACTGTGTTGTGAAGCAGCGGCAGCATCGGCTTTCAGTTGGTCGCGTAGGCTAGAGATAATTTCATTTTTAAAGCCGTTCAGGGCACCGATACGTTTGGTTGCAAGGGGGAACCATTCCTGCGGCGTAGGACCTTCGAGTGCAGACAGGTTGTTTTTCTGGTTCAGGAACTGCTTTTCAATCTTGTCAATTTCGCCCCATACCGCGTCTTTTGAAAGGCCATTGAACTGCTTTAACCGGTTGCCGACTAAAGAAGATGAGACTGAGAAAGCGGCAAAGTTAAAGTCGTTAATGTAGTTGTTCACCTGCGCGTAGTTGTCCAGCGTGGTGTTTTTTCTCGCCCAGATACCGTTCATGGCACCGCGGGATTGCCCCGCTTTTTCCTTCATCGTAATCAGTGAAAGCAGGGCGCTCAGCTGCTGAGAAACTTCTGGCGAGTTGGATTGCGATGCAACCAGCGAAGCCGCAGCGATCGCGTGTCGGTTTAGATTAGAATAATACGCAAACGGTGAAACACTTGGCTTTAGAGTATCGACCTGCGCCCGGACGTTTGTTTTGTCAGTGAACAGGGAATTCACTTCGCTGACTGCTTTGTTCCATAGGGCAGTATCAATATATTCTGGCGAAAAACGTTGCAGCGCATTTTGTGCGCTGTCTGCTTTCAAGCGCTGGTTATCAAGTTTGTCTTTGATCCCGGCATCGCCTTTTGAACCCAAAAATCCTGCGGTAAGACCACGCTCAACCGCAAAGTTGTGTGCCACGCCGTCCAGCAGACTGAATGCTTCCATGGCTTCTTCTGTTCGAAGGCTCTGTTCGACTTGCGTTCTGCTGGAAATGACTTCCTGAACGCCCAGAACCGTAAACAGAATAAGGGGAAGGCCCGCAAGTGCTAACAGCTTGTGGCTGATCTTTGAGTTTCTAATAAGGTTCATTGTTTCTAGTTCTTTTTTGAGATGAGTGACTCAAAGTCTAGACGCCTTTTGAGGTGGGTTTACCTAAAACGATCACAGATTCTTGATGGTTATTTAAACACTTGGGCTAGGCGTCACACTTTGCTTTGTCGAGGAAACCGTGTCCATTGTTACCGGGTAACAACACTAGAAAGAAGGGGAACCAATAGGCGATCAGAGCAGCAGGGAAAGGAGTCCGATACCGGCGGCAATACCGAATGCAAAAATGAATAGGCCAGCAATGTGCTGAGATTTTCGTTTGGTGACTGCTATCATACTCATTCCTTGTCGATACGAATTTAGCTTGAGCTTTGCAGGTTGGATGCCAACTTTATCTTATTGATAAATAATATTTTTCACTGGTTAGAGTTCGGTTGATTGGTAAATTTGGCTAAAAATTGGCGCGGATTTTAGCAATCTAAGGTACAGATTTGAACGAAGTCGCGCTAACTGGGTTGTGCAGATAGACAGGAGTATTTTATGGAGATTAGTGGTATTCACCACGTAGCGTTGATTGTCAGTGATATCGAGAACGCAAAGCGCTTTTACCGCGATGTCTTGGGATTGACAATCATCGCCGAAAATTACCGTGAAGAGCGCGACTCATGGAAGATAGACTGGCAACTGCCTGATGGTCGGAATCTGGAAATGTTCTCTTTCCCCGCTAGTCCTGAGCGCCCTTCTTACCCTGAGGCAAGAGGGCTAAGGCACTTGGCTTTCCAGACGCCGGATATTGATAAGGCTGTTGTTCACCTCAACCGGTGTGGTGTTGCCGTCGAACCAGTCCGTATTGATCCTTATACCCAAGCGCGATTCACTTTTTTCAGTGATCCTGACGGCCTGCCGCTTGAGCTATACGAAGTTCGTTGACGCTCAGCGGACAATCCTGCCCGTCACTTTTACGGTATCGGGGATGACAGAAACCTGTGATCCCCTCAAATACAAATTTCCCCCTACACGCAAATCGGGTGGCAGGCTCGTTACCTGAGTGTTGCCCAGATACAGATTCCCTTGAACGTTTAACCTTCGGGGCAGGGCTGAGATTGGCGTGTCCACCAAACTCAAGTCACCATTCACGCGCAGACCGGCGGGTAAAACCGTCACTTTTGAACCAGTCAGGTTTATAAACCCTCCAATGTCTGCTTTTGGCAGCCTGGTTAATTGTGAATGTGAGGCGTCCAGATGTCCCTTTACAGTTAACTCTTGGGGGAGCCGTTTTATCGCGCTTCTTCTCATGTCCAGAAAGCCATCCACATTTAAAGGGCTGGGCAAGGAAATGAATGACGAGTTATTCAGTCTGAGATTTCCATAGCTGTCTATGTAGCCATGCAGCTTAAGGGTATCGACAAAGTGGGGGGCTTTCTTATTGAAAGCATTAGCAAAACCCGGGGTTAGGCTGAGTGTGATGACGGCCGCAATGACAATCAATGACCGTATGACGCGCTGCCTTTCATAGGTTTTGAATCGTTTCATTTTACTATTGCTTTGCACTTGGATACTGATCGAATTATAGCGTGAATTGTGTGATGTCCATCGATATATTTATCAAATTACCCTCAGTATTAATAAAAGATATTATTTAAAATCGATGATTAAATAATAACCTTTGCAAATGTTATGAATATTAATAAAACATATTAGGCGTGGGCTCAATGGTATAAATATTTTTGGCTCAACATCACAATTCTGCGCTGTGGGACTATACAGATACTTATGTGAAAAAAATATAAATCAGTGGTGAGGTTGGGAAAACGTTTGCGAATGAGAGATTTCTCGGATGAAAGCGCTTGTTGCATTCATGTCGTCAATGTTAAGGGGTGGTAAATCTGGACTTTGTTTATGGAATTGATTGATTTAGTTTTTTCACGCACTACAATACGCCAAAAATTATAAATATAAATTTTAAATAACTTTATTTTTGGTGGTGTTTTGGGCGAAGGAAACTTCTGCCCTTTGGCAGCGAATTGAATGACTTTAAATACTCAGAAAAAGTCACTATTACGTCATGTAAATCCGTATAGGTTTGAATCGGTAACGCGCTCATTGCGCGCGATGCGTGACGGAATGTTGTGGCTGGTGCCGTGTCTAATTGTGTCGAGTATCTTGGGCTTTATTGCTAGCATGCTCGAGTTCATGAATGTAGACGCGCCTGTCGTGATTCACGAACTTAATCTATTGCGGCTTTCCCTAACTTCTTTATATCCCTACTTGTTTGCCGCTTCGATCAGCATGATGCTTGCGATTAAATGGCGTCTTCCCAGACCGCCAATCGCTGTGCTTTGCATTGCTTATGTCGCCGTGGCGGAGAAGGTATTGGGTTACGGCGGGCAAATAACGTCGGTTCTTCTAACGTTCGTCGGCCTGACCATTCCGCTTTATGCTGTGCCGTTGCTTTCAAAAATCAAACGGCAGCGTTGGGCGCGGTTATTGGAAAACGAAGTCGCGGGGCGCTTGGTTAAAGACTCCATGAACCTCATCATCCCCGGCGTGATTGTGACGCTGGTTGTGGTGTTGGTCACCAAAATGGTGAAGTTTGCCGGTGTCTATCTTGATTCCCCGACCTTTCTTACTATGTATAACCCAGCAGGCGATCCCTACTGTGTGGGTGCCATATTCTCTATCCTGAACTCGTCGCTGTGGTTTTTGGGTATTCATGGCTACTATGCCCTGACACCACTGGTTGAACCCTTGATGGAAATGGTGGAAATCAATCACCTCGTTTTCGAGAGTGGTGGTATTCCTTCCAACATCATGAACATGTCAACCATGTCGTCGTTTATCTTTATCGGTGGCTCGGGGGCGACGCTGGGATTGTCGCTGGCGATTCTGCTTATTTCCAAAGATAAGCTGACGCGAGTGATCGCGATTACCAGTATTCCGCTGGGGCTGTTCAATATTAATGAAATCCTGCTCTTCGGCCTGCCTATCATTTTCAACCTGCGCCTGTTCTTCCCGTTCTTGTTGGCACCTCTTCTTAACATGGCAATTGCACTCATGGTTCTCCAGCTTGGCTGGGTAGCCACACCGGTAGTGATGACGCCTATCACCAGCCCTTTGGTGATCAACGCATTGGTTGCCACCGGCGGGGATGTTGGAGCTGTGGTACTGCAAGCAGGGCTGGTGCTGTTGAGTACCCTAGTTTACCTGCCGTTTGTGCGCTTGCTGGACACTCACGCCAAAACGCGTGATTTGTACATTCCGTCCCTGGATACCACGTTTACGCGCAGGGAAGAGGAAGCGTATATCCTGACCGTTGACCCTGTGACAGAATCGCTGCAGAAAGTCCGTGAAATCCAAGGCATGCAGAGTCAGCTGGAAGAGTTTGCCACCCGCGAGTTTTACCTTGAGTACCAGCCGCAGGTTTCAAGTTACACCGGTCAGGTGGTGGGTGTAGAGGCCTTGATTCGTTTGCGTGATAACGCTGGCAATGTTGAAGGGCCGGGACAGTTCCTGTCTGTTTTCGAGCAGGCGAATCTGATGACGGATATCGATCTCTGGGTTGTGCGACAGTCAGTTATCCAAAGCCAGAAATGGATGGATCTGACCTTCTATATGCCAATCAGCGTCAATATCAGTAGCCATACCCTGACAGACAAGGTGGCGCTGGAAGAGATCCTGAAACAGATTTCCAAAGTGCCGGGACTTATCCATTTCGAGATCACTGAAGAGTCTCTGATCGATAACCAGGCGATGGTGGAAGAATCCATTTCACGATTGCACCAGGCTGGATCTACCGTTCATATTGATGACTTCGGCACAGGCTACAGCTCACTGAGTTACCTGAACCGTTTTGATATAGATACCCTGAAAATTGATCGCAGCTTCGTTATGGCGCTCGACAGTGAACGTGGCAAGCAGGTGTTCTACAGCCTGACCGGTATTGCCAAGCAACTGGGCATGAACATTGTCGTCGAAGGTGTCGAAACCAAAGAGCAATTCGAAATTGTCTCTCGTGAACCGGACGTTGTGGTTCAGGGGTGGTATTTCAGTCGCTCGGTCTCGGCGGAGGAAGTTCGGCGTTACAGTGTACAACGCGCAGCGGTATGCAATACCTCATCGTTGGACGTTGAAGAAACAGCCTAGAAAGAGTTGGCATGAGAGTGTAAGGGAGCTTTAGGCTCCCTTACTTTTTGCTGGCGAATGCCTTTTCCAATGCGCTTAACAGCCGTTCTCCCTGACTACCGGTTTGCTGCAGAAACTGCGCCTTAATGGGCTGTGCCAGTTTCCGAAACGCATTCTTCTGGTGGTTACTCAGCCTTATCAAAATCACATCAGGTTTTGTCTCCTGAATCATCTTCAGGCGGCTTTTGTTTAAGTCATTTTGCTGTTTAAAAATGAAGTCAGACATCTCTTTAATCGTGTCGTTGAGCAGCTGTTTGTTTTCATTACTCAGGGTCAGATACCAGGGTTGGTTGGCGATAACACTGGTGACAAATTTACTTTGACCTGCCCATATCAGGTAGTCGGTCACTTCATAAAACTTCATTTCTTCAATAGCAAAGATGGGATTGCTTTGTCCGTCGACAATGTGTGCCTGCAGGGCGCCATAAACCTGCGAATAGGGAAGAGGGATAGTTTCTGCGCCATATTGCTGGAAGGTTTCAACCACCAAGGGGGAATTCATCACCCGCATGCGAAAATCATCGAAATCACCAGGGCGGCGGATAGCTTTGTTGGTCGTCCATACCATATCGCCTTCCAGATAGAGGGTAAGCAGGCGCATATTCTGGTCGATGAGTGCGTTGCCAATTTCTGTATATATTGCCGGGTTTTCACTCAGGACAGATTGATTGTGCGCGTCGTTGGCAGAGAAAAGATAGGGAATATTGAATACCTGCATTTGGGGGATCAGACTGCCGATAATGCCAACTGATGCATGGGTTAGTTGCAAGGTTCCAATAGAGGTGAGAGTGGTGAGATCTTCAGACTCGCCCAACATGCCATACGAGTAGATATCCACCAAAACCCGCCCCTGCGTTTTTTCCTCAATACGTTTTTTGAATTCCTGTGCGTAGATGTCCTGCACTGAGCCTTCTATCTCTTCCAGACCGAAACGCCACACTTCGGGTTTGGCATTTTCTGCGTGCGCGACAAATGGCAGATAGAACGCAGATAGCAGGTAAATCACAGCGATGAGAAAGCTTTTTTGCAACATTGAATGCTCATCCTTGTTTAAGCGGCTTAGGCGTTAACGCTTCTTTAACTATATGCACGTCACCGAAAGTCGCTTGCCTTGGCAGGTGCTCTGTGTGCATTGGTTGTTTGATTAAGTTAATAATCCATCCCGACCAAGGTGTGGCGTTGCCGCATTGAGACTTGGGGCAAATAGCTTTCTGGTGCCCACAAATTGCAGATATTCAAGAAAAAGTGACAACGAACGACGTTTTTTCAGTGAAAGAAAAATGTTGCGCAGTGTGTTTGCGCATTGGGTGTAAAACCGGACAAAAAGTGCCGCCGGACAGTGGAGCATAAACGTCTGATCTTCGATGATGGTGTCGGGATATTTCATAAAAAGAATTAAGTTCACATCCCTAACCAGGGGCTTCTGGCTTAGAGCGGGTCAATGCACGAACGCTGGTTTCAAAGCTGCAAGTCTCAGATGTGTTTGAATATCGAATAAGGAAAATGACTATGCACAAACGTATTACGCTGACAGCAGTAGCGCTCAGCGTCGCGGCGGCTTTTCCCGCTTGGGCAGTAGATTGTAACGGGCTTCCGGATTGGGAAAGTTCGGCGGTTTACACTGGCGGAAGTAAGGTGGTTCATCAAGGTGAGGCTTATAAAGCGAACTGGTGGACAAGCGGTAATAACCCGGCTGAGTTCTCGGGCCAGTGGCAGGAATGGACGCCGCTGGGACAGTGTGACCAGCCAGGCGGAAACGTTTCTCCAACACTGGATTTGACCTCTCCGTTGAACAATGCCCAGCTCACCGTGGGTGACAAGGTGGTGCTGGCGGCGACGGCGACGGATTCGGATGGCTCAGTACGTGATGTGGAATTTTTTGCCAACAATACCAGCCTGGGTTCTGTTTCCAGCGCACCGTATACGCTGAACTGGACGGCGACAGAAGGGCAGTTCACGATCAAAGCGCGCGTTACAGATAACGAAGGCGCTACTTCCGAGACATCGGTTTCCGTTAACGTTCTTCCTCCCGATTTCGGTGTACCACCCACAGTTAGCCTTACCAACCCTACCAACGACTCCCAAATCAAAGCCGGTGAAATTGTAAACCTGAGCGCGTCGGCAGCAGATGCTGATGGCCCGGTAGCCAGCGTGGAATTTTTCGTTGATGACATCTCTGTCGGCAGTGCAACCTCAGCGCCTTTTGTGGTTGACTGGACGGCAACTGAAGGCACCCATACCTTTGATGCCAAAGCCACAGATGAAGATGGTTTGGTGACTTGGGCTGGGAAAGTAACGCTCAATGTTGCCGGTGATGTAGTGGGTGGCGGCTGTGCTGGGGTTCCTGTCTATACAGCGGGTACCAAGTATGCGGCAGGAGACATTGTCCAGAACGGAAACTACAAGTACCAGTGTGATGTTGCAGGCTGGTGTTCGTCTGATTCTGCATGGGCTTACGAGCCACAATTTGGCCTTTACTGGCAGGATGCCTGGACTGAGCAAGGGATATGCGCCATTGTCCCGACCGTCACTTTCACCTCTCCAGCAGACAACGCCACTGTGCTGGCAGGACAAACCGTTTCCGTTGCTGTTGACGCATCCGATGCAGACGGCAGCGTTACCAATGTCGAATTCTTCGCTGGGGCTACCAGCCTCGGTATGGATAACGCAGCGCCTTATGCTGTAGATTGGTTGGCGACAGGTGCAGGCGATGTGAGCCTGAGCGCCGTCGCGACGGATAACGAAGGAAATACCGGCAATGCAAGCGTACGAGTCAGTGTGAGTGATACGCCGGTTGTGGCGAGCCTGACATCGCCGTCAGCGGGCGCATCCTATTCACTCGGCAGCAAAGTTGATTTTGCAGCTGAAGCGAGTGCCTTGAACGGCAACATCGATAGGGTAGAGTTCCTGGTTAACGGTTCAGTGGTGGCGACGGATACCACTGCGCCATACACAGGTAGCTGGACGCCGGGTGCGGCGGGTGAATACGGTATCTCAGCAGTGGCTGTCGATGATACTGGCGCGATGTTCACCGCTCCGGGTGTTTCAATCCGTGTGTTTGAAGCGTCGGCCAAAAAACACAAACTGATTGGTTACTGGCACAACTTTGTGAACGGTGCCGGTTGTCCGTTGAACCTCAGCGAGATGTCTAAAGCGTGGGATATCATTGATATCGCGTTTGCAGAAAATGACCGCAGCAGTAATGGTACGGTTCATTTCAACCTGTACAGCGGCGATATCTACAGCAGTTGTGCTGCTCTGGATCCAGTGAAGTTCAAGCAGGATATGGCTGCGCTTCAGGCTGAAGGTAAAGTGTTTGTGCTGTCACTCGGTGGCGCAGAGGGCACCATCACGCTCAATACTGACGCTGATGAAGCCAACTTTGTTGCCAGCCTGACTGAGATCATCAAAGAGTGGGGCTTCGACGGTCTGGATATCGACCTGGAAAGCGGCTCAAACCTTGTTCACGGTTCACAAATTCAGGCGCGTCTGCCTCGTGCCCTGAAGCAAATCGAAGCGAACATGGGCGGTAACATGTACCTGACCATGGCGCCGGAACATCCTTATGTTCACGGTGGTATGGTGGCTTACAGTGGTATCTGGGGTGCCTATATTCCTCTGATTGATGAACTGCGCGACACGCTGGATCTGCTTCATGTACAGCTCTACAACAACGGTGGCCTGCCTAACCCTTATCTTTCCGGTGCGGCACCGGAAGGCTCTGTAGACATGATGGTGGCTCAGTCCAAGATGTTGATTGAAGGTTTTGATCTTGCCAACGGTACGCGTTTTGCGCCGCTGCGTGATGATCAGGTTGCAATTGGCCTGCCTTCGGGTCCATCGTCAGCCAACTCAGGTCAGGCGCCGACTCGCAACATCCTGGATGCGCTGGATTGTTTAACCAAGGGAACCCAGTGCGGCACAGTAAAACCTGCCTTCAACTATCCAAACTTCGGTGGGGTAATGACGTGGTCAATCAACTGGGATAAACACGACGGCTATAACTTCTCAGGCCCAGTCGGAGACAAATTGAGTGCAATGAACGCTGGACGCTAGTTACCAGCAGGTTTAATCTCTAAACCGGAAACCAAGCGGGAGCATGTTCTCCCGCTTTTTTTATTAAAAATTACAACGATTACCAATATTTGAAACAACTGATTCGACGGGGTCTCTTTACACTCTGATCGAACAGTTTTACTCGCGAGTTGCCGAAATTGAAAAATTCTTCAAACAAGGCTCTACAAGGGCTTTCTTACTTATTCTCCCATCTTCCTTCTGCTGAAAAATGGTTACACTTTACGACCATTTGCTGGGTGCTTTTACAGCTATTAACCTCTTCGGGCATGCACGTGAAAGGTGACACCACCGCCGCTGGATTGACCTGGATTGATTACACCCACATGTACGGGGGATTGGGGTTGCTGATGTTCGCGACCGTGTTTTTCGTCGTGGTATTGAGTAGGCGTAAAGTGACGGATCTCTACCCGTGGCTTAGCGGCAACGTAGGCAGGATTATTGAAGACATTAAGGTATTGCTGACCTTTAAATTGCCGGAAGCAAGACCGGCAGGGTTAGCTGCAACCATAGAAGGTCTTGGGCTGCTGGCGTTATTGCTGGCAGCCGTTACCGGGACACTTTGGATGATCTCCTTCCTGAGTAATAACACCTCAGATCCGGATTTTCTGGCGATTCACAAGACCGCAGTAGGCGCTATTGAAGCCTATGTGTGGGGGCATGGTCTGTTTGCGCTGTTCCACTTGCTAACGTGGTGGCGACGCTAGGTCAACAGACCCTAGTCTTTGATTAGCCCGCCGTGGTAGTGAAGTTCATAGACTTTTTTGCCGTCAAACACGATCCACTCATAGCCTTTAAAATGCTCGACATCGCCAAGGTTGGTATCGTGGTAAGTCCCCCAGGGTGTTTCGTTCACGGAGTCACCCAAAAAGTGACCGGTTTGGTATAGGTTTGCCAAACTCGCCATTACAGCATTGCCTGCCATCTCCGCGTTATAGGTGGCAGGCCTGATGATCCTTCCATAGTAATTCATTGCCCAAACGGGTTTACCTTCAAAATAAACGACTTCCTGACCAAGGAAATCGGTGCCACCAAAGTAGCTGTCGAGATAAGAAAACGGGCCTTCTTCAAAACGGATATCGTGGGAGCCAGTCCTGCTGGATTGGCATTTTGGTGCGCGCGCGACATAGGAATTGGCCTTGGCTTTGACGATGAAGTCATACAGATAATGCGCTGTAAACATGTCGGTTCCTGACTGAAAGAGAGATGCAGAATTATAGCTGTACAAATAAACAGTATTTGCGTATTGCGTCTCAAACATGAGAGCAAAAACAATGACTGTGTCTATAATTTCGTCAGGTAGGCAAGAGAGGCAATGTAAATGGATAACTGGAAAGAGCAGGAAGTTGCTGAGTTTGCGCTGGCTGTGATCTCAAAGCGAACCATAGGGAATACGGGCGCGGAGTACGAAAAATCCGGCAGTGGAAAAGACTGGCAGGATTGCCTGACTTTGAGTTTTGATGGTTTCAACGATGCGAGAATATTGTCGTTGGGCAATGTATGGCGCGATGTGCTGGAAAACAAAAAAACCGAATTTACCGGTGAGGTGCTGGCGCAGGAAACGATCGTAAAGCTGGGCGAAACCATTCGATTGGAAACGCCCTATGAAGTTGAAATAAAGGTCAGCTACCAGTAAATAACCCTTCTGAGTTAAGTCGCCGTGCTCGAGTAAGTCTTACGCTTTAAGTGTTTCGGGCACTAGTTGCTTGACCATTGCATGGTGAGTTCTGGGTGGCCTGTGTGTTCATCGTCTTGCTCGCTGACAACCGCAAACCCCTGTGACTGATAGAAGCCAACGCTGTCGGGGTTTTCTTTATAGACGGAAAGGGTAATTTCACTGCGTTTAGATTTTGCGTCGTCTAACAGCGCTTTGCCGATACCACGGCGTTGATGTTCCGGCGAGACAAAGATCGCAGGAAGAAAATCTTCATATAAAGCGTAGAATCCGGCCACTTCACCATCCCGCTCAAAGACATAGCATTCGGAAGCTGGAATATACATGTTGCGCATGTTCTCCACTTGCCCGCGCCAAAACGAGGCATCAACGAAATCATGGGCCTTGATGGAGGCTTGAAGCCAAATCGCCAACACGGCGTCCATATCTTCTGTGCGAAAGGCGCGAATCATAATTTTATCCTTAAAAGACGAATGGACGAGATGATAGCGGTTTGACTGGCTTTGAGTAAGTGAATTTGGAAAGGAGGTAAAAAAGGGCGACAAGCGCCCTCCGGTTATTGGGCAGGGCAGGCCTGCGTCGGGACGACGGAGCGATAGAACCATTTTTCATAGCGCTTGCCTTCAACCAGTCTGATCAGCCGCGATACGATACCAACCATGACAAGGGCAAAGACCAGCCTGCTCCAGAAGATAGTGGTGAAATCCGCCCCAATCACCAGCATCAACAAGGTGTCTTCTATCAAACTGTGCAGTAACCCCAACAGGGTAATAGAGGTGAAAACATCACGCGGTGGAACATGTCCTTTCTGCGCTTCGTTAATCAGCAAGCCTCCACCATAAGAGAGGCCCAAGGTGATGCCAATCAAGGTTAAGTTGGTGGCCTCTTTGCTGATCCCCATCAAACGTAAAAAGGGGCTCAAAGCCTTGGCAATCAGACGCTCAATACCCAGGATTTTGAGAATATTGAGCACCAACACCAAACCGAATATCACCACAAACACCATCACCAGATTCTGCAATTGGATGAGCGCCCAAGCGCCGAGGGCGTTGTCACCTTCACCTGATGGTTGCCAGATAATATGCGCCGTTTGTTGCAGTGACCCGGTGGCATTGAAAAAGTGATAGAGAATCCAGCCGAAAAACATGGCGCCGGCAATGCGGGAAAAGACCGCCCACCAGATGGAGACGCCGGATTTTTTTGCCAAGCCCACTTCAACCGGCATGGAATGGGCAACCAACATCATGCAGCTGAGAATCGAAGCCTGAGCAACCGTCATGGTGATATCGGTATTGATTAACACGACCAATCCCGAATAGATATTGACGAAAATGGCGGTCGCCCAAACCAACCCCATTTCCGGTGGAAGCCCGACAGCGCCCATTACCGGTGCGATAAAATCCGAAAACCAGACCACACCGCCCATTTCCTGAAAAATTTTCACGACGATGATGGTAGGGATCATCACCTTGTAGAGTGTTTTGGCGACGTTGATGCTGTCTCCCAGTGTGCGCCGTAAAAATGCTGTGACTGCCTGCATAGCCCTCGTATCCTTCTGAGACTGTAGGATTCAATATTACTCCGATTTTGGTTAACAGGATTTCCATTTGCATTGAGTGTGGTTTTGATGATTTCCTTAGATGGACGATTTGGGAAATATTCGCGCTACGGAAGGAGAAAGGATGGAACTGGACCGGATAGACAAACGCATTTTAACTGCACTGCAAAAAGATAACCGTATCCCCAACGTCGAACTTGCGGAATGGGTGGGGCTATCGCCGCCAGCGTGTTTGAAGCGGGTAAAGCGGTTACGTGATGAAGGGGTGATTTCCAAAGATGTGTCTATCCTGAATCCTGAACTGGCGGGAAACAAGCTCACCTTGATTGTTTCTGTTGAAATGGAAAGGGACAGAAAAGAGATTTACCAGACATTCCGCGCCTCAATTCTCAAAGCACCTGAAGTAACCCAGTGCTATCAAATTTCAGGCAGTTACGATTTTGTCCTAATCGTGAATGTCGCGGATATCAAAGTCTATGAATCCTTCGTTGAGCGAGTGCTCCACACTGATTTGAATATCCGCAAATTCCATACCTCGGTCGCGATGCGTCAGGTGAAATTTGAAACAGCGATTGACCTTGATGGGGAAAGCCAATGAAACAGAATATTGTCCATATTGCGCTGGTAGTCAGGGATTACGACGAAGCCATCGACTTCTATGTCAACAAGCTTCAGTTTGAGCTGATTGACGACACTTACCAACCGGAGCAGGACAAACGCTGGGTGGTGATTGCGCCACCGAAATCACATGGCGTGACATTGCTTTTGGCAAAAGCTTCAAAGCCCGAGCAACAAGCATTTATCGGAAATCAAGCGGGTGGACGGGTCTTCCTGTTCCTGAATACCGATGATTTCTGGCGAGATTACGAACGGATGAAAGCGATAGGCATCAATTTTATCCGGCCACCGAAAGAGCAGGATTACGGCACGGTTGCGGTATTTGAAGATTTGTATGGCAACCTTTGGGATTTGCTCCAGTTAAACCCTGAACACCCCATGGCGAAGCGGTAATTGGGCGCAGGCTAGAGGCTTTGCGTGTTAAGGCAAATTTGCAGGTATAATCCGCCCACCTGCAATTTAGTCTGCATGCCATGAAACTCAACCAAACCCCGGTTACACAACACACTTTTGAAGGCTTCACTTTTTTCCTTAAACGTGATGATCAGCTTCATCCGCATTTTTCGGGCAATAAAGCGCGTAAATTAATGGCGTTGCTGGAAGTGGAAGATCCTTCGGTCACCCATCTGATTGGCTACGGCTCTCCACAAGCCAATTCACTGCTTTCCCTCGCGGCACTGGCCGACATGAAAGGCTGGCAGCTGGAATTCTATGTTGACCGCATTCCTGCCTGGCTCAAAGAGACGCCGATTGGCAATTATCGGGCAGCGTTAAACCTTGGTGCCAAGGTTCTTGCGGTGTCTGATTTAGCCTCAAAACCGATGCATCCATCTGAATACATCCATTTGCATCGGTCTGGCGAAGGGTGTTTGGTCGTGCCTGAAGGTGGGCGCACGCCGATTGCAGAAAAAGGCGTTGCTGGGTTGGCGCAGGAAATTCTTACCTGGGTTGAAGAGGCGCAACAGAGTAATTTGATTGTCGCCTTGCCTTCAGGAACAGGCACCACCGCTCTCTTTTTGCACAAACACCTCAAGCCGCATGGTATCGAGGTAGTGACCTGCGCGTGTGTGGGCGGTACCGATTATCTTATCGAGCAGTTTAAGGAACTGGGTGAAACAGATTTCCCAACTGTCTTGCAGCCTGAAACCAAACACCACTTTGGCAAGCTCTATCCGCAGGATTATCAGGTGTGGCAATCATTGCTTGAGCAAACCGGTGTCGAATTTGACCTGCTCTACGACCCGCTAATGTGGCGTTGCCTTGAAAATTGGCGGCCACAAAACAGGGGTAAGTCGCTGCTCTACATCCATCAGGGCGGCATTATCGGCAACGAGAGTATGTTGCCTCGCTATAGACGCAAATTTGGCGGCTAAATGATGTTGTCCGGGTGATCGAAATGTCCTCTTGGCTGGTACTGCAAGGAAACTCTGACTTGGGAATTTCCAATGCATTTCAACAGACAAGCATTAGATCAACTGGAAGACCGCTTTCGTGCCCGACTGATTAATAGTCTCTCGGGCTTCAAAAGTGCCAACCTGATCGGCACGATCAGTGACAACGGCATAACCAACCTTTCTATTGTCAGCTCAGTATTCCATATTGGCGCAAATCCGCCGCTGGTGGGCATGATTATCCGCCCGCATTCTGTCACCCGGGATACACTGGAAAACATCATTAATACCCGCCAATACACGATCAACCAGGTTTCTGACAGATTTTGGCAACAGGCACATCAGTGTTCGGCACGCTATGATGCAGATATTTCTGAATTCGATGCTGTTGGGCTGACGCCGGAGTATGTAGAAGGTGTGTTACCGCCCTTTGTGGCTGAAAGCCAGTTGAAGTACGCGCTGGATGTGCGGGAAATTCAGACGCTGGAAATCAACGGGACGGTATTAGTGATTGGTGAGATCGGCGAGATTTTCGTTGGCGAGGACGCGGTCGCTGAAGATGGCTACGTGGATATCGAAAAAATCGGCACAGTCGCCGTATCCGGTCTGGACAGCTACCACACAACGCAGCGTCTTGGCAGGCTGAGCTACGCCAAACCGGGGCAAGAAATTAAGAAGATCGACTGACAACGCAATGAAACACTCAGGGACTGAGCGGGTTGCCTAGAATGAGGTTACCGCAGCCAGAGATGAGATGCCAGTGGGCAGTATTCCATTTGGACCGCTACTGAAAGGGATGGAGCCAAACATCCAGCAAATGCTTGAACAGAGTGCTAAGCCGCTTGGATGTAGTGCGCAGCGCATTATCCTCCGTCCCGAAGAAATCTGGCGTCATTGCTATTGGGTTTCCTCCGGTGCTGTGCGCTTGTACTACCTTGACCGGGATGGCAAAGAGCACAACAAAGCGTTCTTCGTTGACGGCGAGTTTTTCTGGCCGGTCACCCAATCTCTCCAAACCAAACCCTGTGGTTTTTTTATCGAAACCCTTTGCGAAAGCGCGCTCGTCTCTTGGGAGGTTTCCGGCTTTAAAGCGGCGTTCACGGACACGCAATGGCAACGTTTTTCGCTGCCTTGGGTGGAAGGGCTCTTGAATGCAAAGATGGAAAGGGAGCAGGATTGGCTGCAACTTAACGCAGGTCAGCGCTATGAGAAATTGCTCGCCACAAAACCTGACTGGATTCACTGCATTCCTGACATGCACCTCGCCAGTTACCTCGGCATTACACCTGAATCCCTTTCGAGGATTAAACGTCAACTTAACAAATGATAAGGCACTATCAATCTTCAGATAACACACTGGCTTTCAACACGATTGAAAGGAGGCGTTATGGGAACAGTGCTGAGTTTGGGGTCGACGTTGTTGCTGGGATTGATGGCGGGCTTTTTTGCCACTTACAGTTTTAACGTCAACTATGCCATGTTAGAAGTGAACGGTGAGATGTATGCCACCGTCCAGTCTTTGTTTAACCAGAATGTCCGTCACGCGGGTTTCTTTCTCTGTTTCTTTGGCGCAGGTGCGTTGCCACTGCTTACTGCCGTCTATTGGTTCACCAAACGGGAACGAATATCCGGTTGGGCGTGGTTAGTCATTGCTTTGGCCTATATCCTTGGCATCATAGTGTTTACCCGGTTTATCAATTTACCCCTGAACTACTACACAGAATCGTGGAACCCGATGGCTCTGCCTGGAGACTGGGAAGCGATCAGGGCTAGCTGGAATGATGCCAACCTGTTTAGGGCGGTCTTATCTATCGGCTTGTTTGCTGTTGCTTTGATTATCAGGGAGCTGTGGAAGCCCAAAACGCCCTAGTGCAGCCAGTGGTTTTAGAACCTTCCTGCAGCAACTCTGACCAGTGAATGGGTAATTGATAAATCGAACGTTCGTGCTATTTTGAAATTAACGAATTGAGTGATACCTAATGAGCAAAAAGAAACAGACCCGGGAGCAGATCTTATCCGCAGCGTTTGATATGGCGAGCCAGGAAGGGCTGGAAAGCCTGACTATCGGTGAACTTGCAAAACGGGTAGGCATGTCCAAAAGCGGTCTTTTTGCCCATTTCAATGCCCGAGCCAACCTTCAGGCAGCGGTGGTGGAGTATGCCGGTGATCGCTTTACTGACCGTGTAATTGCGCCATGCCGTGAAGCCTCGCACCCGAGTGTAGAGGCCAAAGTCCGTCATTTGCTGGACAACTGGCTGACCTGGAACGGCTCCTTTCAGGGCAGTTGCATGTTCTTGGATGCGTGGCGGGAAAGCCACAGTGAAGAAGATACCATGCAGCAAGCGCTGGAAGTGACCATTAAAAAATGGCTCGGTTATCTGCATATTCAGTTCGAAAAAGGGATCGAAACCGGCGAATTCAAGCAAGATCTTGATTGCTGGCAAACCGTGTATGAACTCTACGGATTGTACCTAAGCTGTCACCTGTTCCAGACCTTGAAGCTGGAAGCCGAAGGCTCACCAAAATTCTGGAAAGGGATCGATTCCCTGTTTGAGAAAATCAGGCGTTAAGCGAAGACGGAAAGCAGCAAACGATCATGGCTGCTTTTTCATTAATTCAAAATAGCACGACCGTTCTAAAAATGATGAGGGACATTTCATGAGTAGCAAAATCTACTTTGGCAACAATAACCGGTTTAGCTTTCGCCGCAGTGCATTGAGTGTTGCCAGCAAACTGCACCACAAAATCGCGCCGAAGCATGCTCTGAAAACCGCGCGCCGACTGTTCCTGACGCCAGCAAAAGGCAGAGAGATTAACCCACTCCCTCAAGGCATGAAGATAGAAGCGGTTTCTACATCACAAGGCAAGATGATGACCTACCGTTTGGGCTCAGGGCCAACCTGGGTACTGACGCATGGCTGGTCTGGGTCTTCCAACCAATTCTTTCCCCTGATGCAGTTTATCGCCGATGCTGGGTTTACTGCATTGGCATACGACCATCCGGCGCACGGAAAAAGCGAAGGCAAAGAAGGGAGCATTCCAGCCTTTTTGATGGCGCTGGACGGCATTTTGAACAAAGAGGCGCAAATCGAAGGGGTGATCGCTCATTCAATGGGAGGTGCGACGCTGTTGGAAAGCGAACACCCGGCATTGCAGGGTAAGCCGATCATTCTGGTGGCTCCGGTACTCAAGTATTGGGACAACCTGTTCGGTACAGTGGAAGCGTCCGGTTACTCCATGAAACTTTTCCGGGAAGTGGTATCAACGGTCAGCAATGAATACAACGTGCGTATCGAAGATGTGGATCCTTTTAAAAAGCTCGGTAACCGCCAGTCTCCCGTGTTTATCGTCCATGATAGAGGTGATCGGTTTGCGCCATTTGGCGTCTCTAAAGAAGCCTCTGAAAACTATGCACATGTCACCTTGGTTGAAACTGATGGGTTGGGCCACGGCCGTGTGCTGAAAGCCGATCCGCTGAAAGAGGCATTTACAAAAATCGCTGGTGGGTGTGCCTAGGGTCTGTTGACCTTTGGTGGTTAAATTTTGTTCTAGCCATAAGCGTTTTAGGCGCGGCGAGGTGTGTGCCGCCTAGTTATTCTAAGCAAATACACCTCAACAAAGCATAAAACGCTTAGGGCAGAACCCTTCGGGCAGCGTTTGTGGGGAATTTCTGCTGTGTTATCGGCTTCTCATGTAGGCTAGCTACACATCGAAGCCTCTGCCTTGCATAAAATCCCCACAAACTGCTGCAAAAATCATCATCAAAGGTCAACAGACCCTAGTATGGCATCAATGTTGATCACTTTATCAATCTGGGCGCTATCCCTGTCTCTGTTCTGATTTTTGTTCTTCCGGTGTGTTATCCTCCCCGTGATCTCACAACAGCACACCGGAATTCCCCTTGAAGAAAATTGCCGTATTTGCAGACGTTCAAAATATCTATTACACCACCCGACAGGCTTATGGCCGTCAGTTTAATTACCGCAAACTGTGGCAAAAATTGCAGGAGATGGGCGAGGTGGTGCATGCGACTGCCTATGCGATCCGCCGCGATGACGATCAGCAAATTAAATTCCAGGATGCACTGCGCCATATCGGTTTTGAAGTGAAGCTGAAACCTTATATTCAGCGTGCCGATGGCAGCACGAAAGGGGATTGGGATGTGGGTATCGCCATTGATGTGATGGAACTGGCGCCTGAAGTCGATGCGGTGATCCTGCTTTCCGGTGATGGGGATTTTGATTTACTGCTCAACAAAGTGCGTGAACGTTATGGCAAAGAAGCCATTGTGTTCGGCGTACCGGCGCTGACTGCTAATTCCCTGATCAACAGCGCCGATCGTTTTATGCGCATTGAAGAAGATTTGCTCCTCTAGATTGCGCTTAATCAGAGGCGACGTTTCAGCAGCATAACATCGGGTTCCGGTCGCGAGCCCGATTGCTCAACAAAATCCAGTTTATCCAACAAGCTCAAACATCGGTGGTTATCTTCCAGCGTGATAGCAATAAGTGATGTCATGCCCAGCGTATTCCTGGCAACTTCTATCATCAGCTCAGCCGCTTCTCTCGCATATCCCTTGCCTTCAAATTCGGGCAGGTAGCCAAACCCCAAATCGATATCATCCAGCGTATCGCGGTCAATTAAACCACACACGCCAATCGGTTCACCGGAGTCTTTCAGCTCAACCGCCAATAGACCCATAAACCGCTCTTTGTACATAGGAATCAAGGTTGATCGCAGGTATACCGCCGCATCAATATCGCTGCGGATGTTTTTGTCACCGACAAAGTACAAAAAGCCCGGGGTGTTGTAGAGCCGGTTGATGAAACCGGCATCGCTTTCATGGAGAAGACGCAGGGTGAGGCGCTGGGTGGTGATAGGCAAAGACTGCATGATTTTGTCCTATAAAAAGCCCGTATCAACATGACCAAGCGGTATGCCGATACGGGGCTTTTTCTTTATATATTACTTACCGGCGATGCTCAGTCGCGCAAAGCGGATCATAGGCGCGAAGAAGTGACCGTCGTAGTTGGCGATCACTGTGTTGCTGACGGCTTCTACCTCTTTGATCATGGTGTAGAAGTTGCCTGCCACCGTAATGCCACGAACCGGTTGGATACGCTTGCCATCGCGGCACAGGAAGCCACTTGCGCCAAACGAGAATTCGCCGCTGACGGAGTCCGCACCCGAATGCACACCCTGAAGCTCAACGAGTTCCAGATATTCACCTGCAGTCACTTCGGCTTCGCTGCTCTTGCCAGCGCCAATCACATCATGGCGTGAAGCAATGCTGAGCGAACCTTTCGCCGAACGGCCAGCGTTCGGAGTATGTGCCACGCCAAAATGTGCTGCAGTGGCTGAGTTGTGCAGTAAGCCAGTCAGTACACCGTCCTGAATCAGTGGTGTATCTGCCGTTGCGAAGCCTTCGCCATCGAATGCTTTAATGGCATGACCACCCGGCATATAGGCAACATCGGTCAGCGTCAGCAGTGGGCTGGCAACCTGTTCACCCACTTTATTGCGCCAAGGGTTAATGCCCTTTTTCGCCCATTCGCCGGAGAAGACTGAACCAAACGCACCCAACACTTCGTTCAGGCAGTCCTGTTCAAAGATCACTGAATATTGACCGGTTGGAACTGGCGTACCCTCCAGCAATGCTTCCGCCATTTGGTAAGCATCTTCAATGATCTTCTCTGGCGTCAGGCCGTCGAAAGTACGGGCAACAGAAGCGGCAATATGCATTGCTTGCTTGTCGTTGTGGTCAATCAGCGCCGTGGTATAGCAGCTCAGTGTGCGCTCGCGGTGGGAACAACGGGCGCCAAGTGTGTTGCCCAGTAACAGCAGGGAACTGTTTTCGCTGTAACCGTTGTACGGGGCACTTTTCGCCAGTGGTTTCTCGCGGATTTTGCCTTCCAGCGATAGCGCCAACTCGATTTTTTGCTCGGCGGTGGCGTTATCCTGCTGGTAGATTTCTGGATAATCCGTGCTGATGTTTAAACCTTCCGCGCGGATTTTCTGCAGCGGATCTTTTTTGGTAAAACTGGCATTGGTCAGTGCCTGGTCAACCATCTGTGCCAGGTTTTCCGGCTCCAGTGATTCGGAATAGCTGATCGCCACGTGCTCATCTTTGATCACGCGAACACCAATCACCTGGCTGGCTGTTACCTTGTATTCAGACAATTCGCCTTGATCGGCTTTCAGGCTGAAGCTTTCGCTGCTTGATGCAATCACATCCGCTTCTGCGCCACTTTTTCTCGCCAGTTCAAGCACCTGCTCAATGGCGTTTTCCAATGTTTTCATTTCGCTCATCAGTTACCGCCTCCTACCAGGATATTGTCGACTTTCAGCGCTGCCTGCCCAACCGTGGTGGGAACAGAACCGCTCACTGAACCACACATACCGGCGGCAAGTTCGAAGTCTTTGCCCACCATGCTGATCTCTTTCAGCACTTTTGGACCTGTACTGATAAGCGTGGCGGATTTCAGCGGCTTGGTCACTTTACCGTTTTCAATCAGGTAGGCTTCCTGCACCGCGAAGTTAAATTCGCCGGTACCCGGCTGCACGGAGCCGCCGCCCATCTTCTTGGCGTAAATACCACGCTCAATGCTGCCAATCATGTCTTCAAACGAATCATTACCCGCTTCGATGAAGGTGTTGCGCATGCGTGAGGTCGGTGCGTATTTGTAGGATTCACGACGGCCAGAGCCTGTGCGTTCAAAGCCGGTTTTCAGGCTGCCCATGTGGTCAACCATAAAGCTGGTGAGCTTACCATCTTTGATCAGTTGGGTACGTTGGGTTTCCATGCCTTCATCATCGATGTTGATAGAACCCCATTCATTGGTCATCAAACCATCGTCGACCGCATTCACGACTGGGTTTGCAATCATTTCGCCCATCTTGTCGTGGAAGACCGACGCTTTCTTGGCAACCGAAGTGGTTTCCAGCAGGTGACCACAGGCTTCGTGGAAAATCACGCCGCCAAAACCGTTACCGATCACTACCGGCATTTCACCGGAAGGACAGGCTGATGCGCCGAGCTTAATCAGCGCCTGCTTGGCGGCCATTTCGCCCAGCGCTTCCGGGTCGATTTGGCTGTTAAATTCCCAGCCGGACAGCATGCCCGGTGCTTCGTAACCGGTAGCCTGCTCATTGCCCAGAGTCGCTACAACCGATGAAGCAATGCGGGTGTAATGGCGGGTATCCTGCGCATGAAGGCCAGTAGAGTTGAAGATCTCAATCTGCTGCTCGCGTTGAAGAATGCGGCTGACAATCTGCGAGATTTTGTCGCTTTCAGCACGGGCGCGGGCGTCAACACGCTTAAGGAATGCAATTTTCTCTTCAACATGGTTGTTAGTCGAGAAAGGCTGGCTGACAGGATGGCGGTCTTCGCGCTGCATGAAGTTCAATGCGCCAGCTTGTGCAATCTGGTCACGTTTGTCTTTCGCACACAGCAGGGAGGTGACCTGCTTAAGCTTTTCTTCATCCTGACTGTTGGTGTAGCCATAAAGCACTTTATGGCCGAAAAATAGACGGATACCGATACCAAAATCGATGCCTGAATTCACTTTATCGACGTCACCGGAAAGCACTTCAACGCTACCGGAGTGATGTCTTTCAACAAACAACTCCGCAAAATCTGCCCCCAAAAACAGCGCGTGATCAATCACGGCCTTGGCAGTGTTTGGATTTAACATTCGTTTCTCCTCGCCAGAGTGAGTTTTTCTCTTATTACTTTGAGGTTATCAGCAATGCGTAAACGCACCAATCATCTTTACCTTTTAGTGAGATAGACCATTTCTATGTGCTGAAAGTTTGCTCAATTGCAGTCAGAAATGGAAAAAACACTCCCTTCTTGAAAACAGCTTGATACACTTCGCTTTCTTGGTGCTGCCTGTACATGGAAACAAAAATGGCCGAAAAACTGACGAAAAAAGTTCCAACAAATATCATCACCGGATTCCTGGGTGTTGGAAAAACCACAGCAATCCTGAATTTGCTTAAACAGAAGCCTGAAAACGAAAACTGGGCGGTATTGGTAAATGAGTTTGGTGAAGTGGGTGTCGACGGCGCATTCCTGAGCGAGCAGGGCGCGATAGTCAAAGAAGTCCCGGGCGGCTGTATGTGCTGTGTGGCAGGCTTGCCAATGGCAATCGGCATCAATGCATTATTGGCGCAAAATCCTGATCGCCTGTTGATCGAGCCAACCGGCCTTGGCCACCCAAAAGACATTATCGGCAAACTGCTTTCTGAGCATTACGAAAACTATATCGAACTCAATGCGACCATCACGCTGGTGGATGCACGCAACTTCGCAGATGCACGCTACACCGAAAACCAGAATTTCCAGGATCAACTGGCACTGGCAGATGTCGTAGTAGCCAACAAGGTCGATTTATCCTCGCCAGAAGATCTGGCCGCGTTTGATGCCTATGTGGCGAATTCTGAAATTGCCAAGCTGGCGGCAGGCTATGCCGAGCAGGGTCAACTGAACCCAGAATGGCTGTCATTGCCACGTGTTGACCGCAACGCTCAATTCGCCCACCACCATTCCCATGACGGTGATGAAATGCCGCCGTTTGAACTTGAACCAGGTCAGAAATTCTGCCGCAAGGAAAACAAAGGGCAGGGCTATGTCAGCTGTGGCTGGGTGTTTGAACCGAACACTGTATTCCCGTTTGATTCGCTCTATGGCCTGTTTTCCAACCTTAACGCTGAGCGCGTGAAAGCGGTGATGAAAACTGACGACGGCATGTTTGCGTTCAACGCGGTGAACCAGATGGTGACGGTCACGCCAATCAGCCTGGATGGCGTGGAATCTAAAGTCGAAGTGATCGACAAAGACCCGCTGCCGTGGGATGAACTGGAAGAGATCCTGCTTTCGTTTATCCAGCAATAACGACGCCAGATGCCCAACCCTGTGTTGGGCATTTTTTTGTCCCTCTGTCTGCGCCAAAATCCCGCCAAAGGTGGCAATCTTTGGCTAAAAAGGTACAATCGCGCGCCCATCGTGTCGCTGATAGAAGTTTTGCCATGCACCAACCCCACGCACTGTTTACCCATTTTAACGCCGATATTGCGCACTTAGCGTTGCCAGATGCGTTTACCTTTCCATTTTTCTATCAGCCGCACCCACTGTGTGTGATTGCCGCGCAGGAATTACAACAACATCTATTGACCCAGACAGCGTGGTTTCATGACTTTGGGCTGGAGTTGGACGCGCATCCGGAAACCCGGCAAGAAAACGACGCCCGCATGGGCAAAATGTTTGGCGTTCTCCTGGTGCGTTCTCCAAAGGGTGAGCTGGGCTATTTCAGCGCATTTTCCGGCAAAATTGCCGATCACAACCTACTGCCGCACTTTGTCCCACCAGTATTCGATATGCTGGCGGAAGAGAGCTTCTTCCCGCGCGAACTGGAAGCGATTACTGCACTCAATGCGCAGGTGAAATCCTTATCAGCGAATCCGCAAATCGACATCCTTGGCACGCAATTGCAGCACTGTTTAGTGCAATACAAAACGCTTGAGCAACAGCAACGGCAGAAGATGATTGAAGGCCGCGCTCTACGCAAGCAACAGCGCCAGCAAGCAGAAGCAAACCTGACCGGTGATGCATTGAAAGCAGTACTGGATGCGCTCGCTGTACAAAGCGTGGCAGAGAAGAACGCGCTTAAATACTTAAAGCTGGAATGGGACGGGAAAATTGCCGCCACTCAATCAGAGCTGACAGCATTAACCTCAGAAATTGAACAGGCCAAACAGCAACGCAAGGCGCTGTCCAACGTGCTCCAGAACAAGCTGTTTGAGCAATACCGTTTCCTGAACGCAAATGGCGAACAGAAGTCACTGAAAGCGATTTTTGCACCCACCACTAACCCAACACCGCCTGCCGGGGCGGGCGAATGCGCGGCACCGAAGCTTTTGCAATACGCCTACAAACACGGCTACACGCCGCTGTCAATGGCCGAATTCTGGTGGGGTGTTTCGCCGAAATCTGAAGTCCGTCAGCATCAAAAGTTCTATCCATCGTGCCACGGAAAATGTCATCCGATCCTCAGCCATATGCTGGAAGGGTTGGAGGTCGATCCAAACCCGCTGGAAAAGAACTGGGGCGAAGATAAAACGCTGGAAGTTGTGTATCAGGACGAGGCGATTGTGGTGGTCAACAAACCCGCTGGTTTGCTGTCAGTGCCGGGTAAAGCGGTGACCGATTCTGCCTATACCCGCGTCCAAGCCATGTTCCCTGATGTCGAAGGCCCGTTTGTGCTGCACCGCCTGGATATGGCGACGTCCGGCCTGTTGGTGTTCGCCCTGACACGCCGTGCGAACAAAAGTCTGCAGAAGCAGTTTATTACCCGTGGGGTAGAGAAGCGCTACCTTGCGATGGTTGAAGGCATCGTTGAACAATCAGAAGGTGAGATCAACCTGCCGATGCGCGGCGACCCGGATGACAGACCAAGACAGCTAGTTTGCTATGAACATGGCAAGCCAGCGACAACATATTGGCAATTGCTCGAAGTAAAAGACGGACGCAGTAAATTACAGATGTACCCAAAAACCGGCCGTACCCATCAACTGCGCGTGCATTGCGCGCACCATGAGGGGCTGAGCATGCCTATGGTCGGTGACACGTTATACGGCGAACCGGATTCCCGCTTGCACCTGCACGCAGAGCAACTTTCTTTTGATCATCCGTATACCAAAGAACGGATGACGTTTAGTGCGGATTGTGAGTTTTAGTCATTCGGTTTTGCCTCAAGGCTCCAGACAGTTATGGTCAAGGTGCATGTTTCTGAGGGAGACCAAGGCTAGAGGGTTTGGTTTCCCGTCATCGGCAAATAGGAATGGTTAATCATGGATAAGGATATCCAGGCAAAATTCGACAGTTACCCAGAGCCAGCAAAAACAAAACTATTGCAACTGAGGTCGTTGATCTTGAGTATTGCAGAGGCTAACAACTTCAAGGTTGAAGAGAGCCTGAAATGGGGTGAGCCCAGCTATGCGGTGAAAGGTGGCACTCCACTCAGATTTGATTGGAAGTCAAAATCACCGGAGACGATTTCTCTCTATTTTCACTGTCAAAGTCTGATGGTGGATACCCTGCGGGAGGTGATGCCTGATGTTTTCCAATACCACGGAAACAGAGAATTGACGTTTCCTTTGAATAAGCCGCTATCTGCTGCAGAGCTGAAAACCTGCATTCAGGTAGCGTTTACCTACCAAGCGCGTCGGAATCTTCCTTTACTTGGTTTGTAAGTATCAGTGTGCCAAGTCTCCTGCCAACAGCTCCCGAATTATCTTTATCGAATTGGGTAGCGATACGGTTAGGGTAAAGCCTGATTTAAAGGCGTCGGTTACGGGAATATCGAACTATCAAAACGATAAAGATGACTGGTATGGATAAAAACGCCAAGCCAACCCAAAATCCTAATCCGTTATTTTCTGCATAAGCAGCAACTATACTTTCGTAGCTACGGACAGTAACCCCATCTTTTGTTAGTTCATAGATGGTGAAATAGGAGTGACTACCAAATGGTGGTGTATGTGAGCTCGTATGGTCATATAAAACGGAAATTGTCGCTCCTGGAGTTGTCAAAGCGGAGTGAACTTCGCTTATGTGCCCACCAATGGAAGAGTAAACGAGATAAGTATCTATCCCCTTAAATTTAAACGCCAAAGTGTCATTGTATCTGCCTTTGACTTCTAACCATTCAATCTGACCATTGAGTTGGGTCAATTCTGATTTTGGCAAAACGGCACCATTGGTAAAAGACAAAATGATCATGGCGAAACCCAATATCACGCTACCTAAAAGGACTAAATGAAATCCATTGAATCTATTCAACCCTGGCGGTCTCCCGCCAACATCTCCCGAATCGATGCCTCTATTTGCCCACCGCAATAGGTTTTACCTGCACGTTGTTCATCAAGTTCCACGGCTTTGGCAAGTGAGGGTGTTTCGCCCATGCGTTTACATAGCTGGTGAACATTCGGCGCATGTTGGAGAAGGTCGCCATCAAGTTCAGGTAGGCAGCGAGTCATAGTGCCAAACAGGGCGAACACGCTGATATCCGCAAAGGTGACCTGTTCTTTGCCAATAAAACCACGCTTTACCGACTCTTCAAATACCCGCATCCATCTTGGCAGGCGTTTGGTGCGAAACTGAACCCATTCATCCCGCGTCCACATCGTTGAGCCGTTGTGGCGACAGATCTCCATCAACACGTCGTTGCAATCCATCTGTACTTTTAAACACATGGCGGTGTCATAAGGATCTGCGGGAGCGAGTCCCAACTTGCTTGCGGCGTACAAAATGATCGCGGGCGTCTGGCTGAGGTACCTTCCGGTTTCGTGTTCAAACAGAACCGGCGGGCCAGTACAGGGAATGTTCTGCTCTTCTGGCTGCTCTGCATTCATTGCTGCAATGCTTTCCCAGGTACCTGCCAGTGTCAGCGGTTCGTTTTTGTAAGCAAACTGATAGCTGATAAAGCACCCGCGAAAGGCAATCGGCCAGTAGTAAAGGGTGTATTTAGCGTCTGACATCTTTCCTCGATGACATGTCGTTATCTGGTTGATACGCTAAATAATAGGGGAGTTAACTAGGATTGTTTGGTGCAAGTGTGTGACGTATATGGAGAAATACCGTAGGAAGGGGGCTGATTGAACAAGACAAATCAGCCCACAAAGGACAGTGTTACGCAGAGATAATGTTGTTTCGCACCAATTCGCGGCGAACGCTGGTGCACATTTTCCCGAAGCGGCGGATTTCATCGAACTGTGGTGTGATACCTCGCGCCATGGCAGATTCCCAGTAGGTCAGTTCTGAATCCACCATTTCTAACAGCTTTTTAGGGCAGCCGATGCAATTGCCTTCAGGCCCACATACAAAGGTGTCTGATTCATAGAGCGGAAGTTCCTGCTTTACCTGCTCGATGATCTGTTTCATTGCGTCCATGCGAGTCGGTTTTTTACTCATGGCAATGACCCGCCTGTTATTGAGACCGGGGATTCTATTCTTCTGTTTTTGAGTTGTCGATAGGGCGCTTGGCAGGTAGCTTGGAGAGAGTCAGAAAAAGGATTGCCTCAATGAAAAACCAAACTCTGCCATTCAAAGGCCAATGTCTCTGTGGCCAAATTGCTTATGAAGTCGATCAAATCGAACCGGATATGGGACACTGCCATTGCTCGATGTGCCGGAAATTTCACGGCTCTGCATTCGCAACATTTGGCGAAGCCAAAGCGGAAAACTTCCGATTCACCAAAGGTGCTGACAAGTTGAAGGTTTACGAAGCTGAGAACGGTACCAAACGGACATTCTGCGAAAACTGTGGTTCCAGCCTGTTGTTTGAAGCTTCGGACAGCACAGGGAAATTGGTGGAATTCACCTTGGGTACATTGGAAAGCCCGATCCCTTTAAAGCCAGATGCCCACATCTTCACCAAATTCAAAGCCCAGTGGTATGAGATCACCGATGATTTACCCCAGTTTGATGAGGGTAGGGAATCAGTATGAAGGGCAACGCGCCGAAATACCGGCTTTTCTACTACCCAAACAACGCCAGCCTGGCACCCCATTTTCTATTGCATCATATGCGGCTGGATTACGAATTGGTGCTGGTGGATAAAAAGGGGAATGGGCAAAAGTCGCAAGCGTATTTAAAGCTCAATCCGGCTGGGCGTATTCCAACGCTGGTTGCGGACGGTTTACCCATATTCGAAAGCTCGGCTATCTGTATCCACCTGTGTGAAAGCCATCCTGAACATCAGCTTATTCCCCGATTGGGTAGCCCGTTAAGACCGCAGTTTTTCCAGTGGATGGCGTATTTGAATAACACACTGCAGGCAGAGTTGATGATTCGGTATTACCCACAAAGGCACACGACGGAAGAATTGGCCTGTGACAGTATCAGAGCCGCCCAGGAGGAACGGATCGCAGATGTCTTGTCGATCATTGATGCGCAGTTGAAAGGAAAGCAATACCTGTTGGGTGATACGTTAACCGCCTGCGATTATTTCCTGTTTATGTTGGCGGGATGGTCGATGCCCATGAAGACATCTCCAATGTCGTTTGATTCGCTAAGCGACTATCTGGACAGATTAAGTCACCTTTCGACGATTGAGGCTGTTTGTGGCGTTGAAGAAATTGATCTGGAGGCGTTTCGCCAACCTGCGATTTGAACGTGATGAAGTCACTCAAAACAGGTTCATCTGTTTTGCGTGGTGAGATTTGATATCGAAAGGGGATTCCACATCCTGAAAATACGCCACCCAGGCGTTGTTGCTGCGGGGAAACTCGCGATGTAACGTCTTCTTTGCCTGCTTCTTGATTCTTACCGCATCACCAAGGTAATTCTCGTTCTTAAAGCCATTCTCAATAATCTGGAATTCATTGGGCGCGATACAGTAAAGGATGAATCCCCGATCTTTCTTGTAAGTTTTGAACTGAACAGCCTCTTTGGGGCTCATAGTGCCAATCAGTTTGTCGATCAGCGGCAGAACATGGGAGAGATGAATCATGCTGGATAACTTTCGAGGTTACGTCCAATAAGCCTAGGTGCTGCATTTTTCAGGTAAATGCCAAAGATGGGAATAGCCCAATTCAAGAGAAGACTCCGTTCTCCACACTCTGCAACTGAAGTAAAACGAATCAAATATGAGACAAAAAGCGCAATAATTTTTTACGCTTTTTCGTCTTTCTGGATTTCATTACAACTGAAATCTCATAAATGATTTGGATGTATCAGATATTTCATTCATTACATATCAAACTAAATTCACTTCCTTGTCATGAATGCAAGTTTTAAAAGTTTGTGTGGTTTTGATTTTTTGCTTGGTTTTGGAGTGCATGATTTAAAGAATTGTAACCACCAGCTTTGTTATTCAAATTCTACTAATTTAACGACGTATTATTTAGTATTTTCTTACTTGCTAAAGTTCATTGTGTTGAGCTCTAATCAGTAGATCTTGCCATTCAGGTTAAGTGTTAGTTTGCAACCGACTTTTTCTAACCAATTAGTCTTATGTGGAGTGGAATAAATTGTATTAGTCTCATTTTTGAAGTCGGATCTGTTCTGTTTGACTGGTTATTTAGCATTGCTGCTGCCGATGGAGGCAAGAAATAAATCAAAAGGAATGTTTCAATGAAACTAATAAACACAGTGATTATTGGTGGTATTTTCGCCAGTTTTAATGCTTTGGCCATTGACTGTGACTCTCTGGAAAAAGTAACAGTTTTTACTGATTCTCAGGTTACTGGATTCCAGTCGGGTCCTGAGAACGGCTTTGCTGAACGCCAAGTCCTGTTCCCCCAAACTTACATTGGCCATGTCACCAAAATTTGTGTTCCGGCGAATACCGTTGTAACGACGTTTAGTGGGAACTCTGATGCACTTACCGTAAGTGGAACTTATGGGAATGAAAGCGAGGCCATAGAAATTTCAGGTGATGGTATCGCCGATATCACAGCGATGTCTTTCCGCTATAACGTGAATGGCGTCCGTTATTGGAAGTACAATGACGAAGCTGATGACGGTGACTTATTCCTTTACCATAACCCTCACACCCGTGAAGCCGAACTTTTTCAGGCAAAACATGAAGGCGGGTATTGGTATTTCCCAACTAACCAGAGCTCAAATGCAGATTGGCAGTTTGTAGGCATTGAGAAACAGATCCCGGTGACTATCGCCTTGTCTGAACATCAACTTGAAGCGCAGCGCCGGGCAGTTCAAGCACAGGTGTCACCAGAGCGCGTAGAACAAGAAATTTATGACTCGTCATCCTACAGCAAATTTGAACTAACAAATGGCCATACCGGATGGGGAAATTATGGCTTTACCATCAATTTTAAATTTGAGCCGTTAGAGGATGGCTCACAACCTGAAAGCGTAGCTTTTCATGAATACGCAATTAGAAGTGTATTTTCACCAACACCAGGTGAAGATCCTCGTCTGATTGATTTCTCCGATTTTGAGCAAACAGAAGCAATCAGCTTTGAAACCGGCAGAGAGCATCATCTCGGCGCGAATGCTGCGATGAGTATTGGCGACACAATGCAGGTTGTGGCTTATATCCGTTACTCTAACGGTACAACGAAAATTGCGCGAAGCAACAGCATTACGCTTCAACGCTAACTGCAAAACCCAATCGGCAACTATGCCGATTGGGTTTCCATTATGTAATTTTGTAATAACGCGTCGCGAACTTCGATTTGCTGCGCTGTTATCACTTTAAATCCCATCGCTTCGAAAAATGGTTTAGCGGTAATGCTGACATGAGAGTAATACCGGCTGATCCCTTGCTTATCGCCTTCTTCGAATAGGGCATTCATCAAAGCCCGGCCAACGCCCTTTCCCTGATGTTGATGATGAGTAAAGAAGTGATCAATCAGGCCATCTGGCTGTAAGTCGGTATAACCGACAATTTCGCCGTCGATTTCTGCCACAAAAGGGTTCAGTGCACGGATTTTTTGCTTCCAAACCTCGGCGTCAAAGTTGTCTGGTGCCCAAGCTTCGACCTGCTCGGTTGAATAGTCACGAATATTGATGTGGCGGACGGTATGAAAGAACAATTGCCAGAGCTTGGGCTCATCGCCCACTTGATATCGACGGATGGTGATCATTGAAAACTTCCTGTATGCGCGGCTGGTTAGTTTCAACGAAATGGGAACAATAAAAAAGGGCAGATTGTTCTGCCCTTTGGTTTTCAGTTTGCGATGTTACGCATAGGAGGCGGTGAGTGTCGCCCAGCTGCGTTTTTGCTGTTTGAAATCGGTTTTCAGAATCTGCAGCTGTTGTACCAGAATCGCCTTCTCGTACTTTTTCAGCAGGTTCTTTTTCTTCAAATCAATTAATCGCATTTTCGCTTCGTAGTAATCGCTCATTCGTGCAACCAGCGCATCATACTCTTGCTCGATGATCTGCAGGCGGTGCGCCGTGTTTGGTGACACACTCAAACGTGCCTGGATGTTTTTCAGCATCATGGTTGCACGCGCTTTTTCGATGCGATCTTCAGGCACCACCCGGAGTTTAGTTGTCAGGCCCATCCAGCTGCTCGCTTTGATCAGCCATTTGGTAGGGTCGAATTGCCACCAGTAGATGCCGTTTCGGTAATCGTTCTCAAAGATGTGGTGAAAATTGTGGTAGCCCTCACCAAAGGTGAACAGTGCCAAAATGCCATTGTCACGCGCCGTGTTTTTCTCGGTGTATGGCTGGCTACCCCAGATGTGCGCCAGAGAATTGATGAAGAACGTACAGTGGTGGTTTATCACTAGGCGGGTAAAGCCAATCAGAATGATCGCGCCCCAGAAATCGCCGTGGATCAAACCAAACGCGATAGGAATACCGAAGTTGGTTGCCAGAACCAATGGCAGATAATACTTGTGCTGCCACATGACGATTGTGTCTTTTTGTAGATCGCGGCAGTTGCTGTAATCGGAATAGCGGTGTTTTTGATATTCACGCAACATCCAACCGATATGGGAGTACCAGAATCCACGTTTAGCGGAATAAGGGTCGATATCGTTGTTGTCTACATGGCGGTGGTGAATACGGTGGTCGGAAGACCAGTGGAGAATACTGTTTTGCAGGGCAAATGCGCCGCCCAAAGCAAAAATCATTTTTAGAACAGGGTGGGCTTCGTAAGTTTTGTGGGACCAAAGGCGGTGATAGCCTGCAGTAATTGAAAGCCCTGCAAAACTGAATGCTGCAACGAACATGGCGATTTGCGCCCAGTCAAATCCATGGTAGTAGGCCCATAGCGGCGTACCAATGGCCGCGACAGCGAAAGTGATGACGAATACCGATACGTTTAACCATATGATCGGCGGTTTGTTTGTATTTTTCGATTCCATTTTTAAATACCGCAAAATCCAGCGTACACATGTACGCTAGAATAGGGGCGACCTGTAAAGTGGTCAAGATAGCCATTAACACTTTGTCGCAATTTTGTTGGCTACATCGTTATTATCTGCGCACAAATAGCAAAGGGGTGAAACAGCGCCACGCCGTTTCACCCCTTTTTCGAACCCGCAGACCTGGCCGATTTATTCGATCAATATGGTGCCATTTTCATAAGCCAACCCATTCTCAACATCATCTTTAATAAGGAATGCGCCGTCTAAATCGACCAAAATAGCGGTCGCCGCAACAGGCAGTGCGGCGCGCATGGCGATAGAGCTGCCGAGCATACAACCGACCATCACTTGCATCCCTGCCGAACGTGCTGCTTGTTCTAACGCAAAGGCGCCGGTTAAACCGCCTGTTTTGTCCAATTTAATATTCACCATTTGGTATTTGCCCACCAGCGCACCCACATCATCCGCAGTGTGGCAACTTTCATCGGCACAGATCGGGATGGGGCTTTGCAATTCCAGCAGGGCATCGTCATCGCCAGTAGGGAATGGCTGTTCGATCATTGCGATGTTCAATGGCGCGATAGCCTTGATAGTGCCTGCAATGTCGATATTTCCCCATGCTTCATTGGCATCAACAATTAAGGTGGCTTCCGGTGCGGCAGCGCGCACCGCCATTAACCGCTCAACAACTTGCTCTCCGTTGAGTTTGACTTTGATAAGCCCCGCGCCTTGGGCGACATATTGCGCGGCTTCATCTGCCATTGCTTCTGGCTCAGCAATGGAAACTGTCATGGCTGTCTGGATTTTGGCGGGCAATGAAAAGTTGTACGGAAACGTCGCTTGTTCAATCGCCCAAAGGGCGCAATCCAGAGCGTTTCTTGCCGCACCCGGTGGCAGCAGATTTTGCAACTGCATGCGATCGAACGTCTTGCCGTTGACGGATTCAATCTGTGCCTGGACGCTCTCAAAACTTTCGCCATAGCGGCTGGTCGGGGAACATTCCCCGACACCGGTTTTACCATCCTTTTCTATCGTCACCTGCAGCACATCAGCTTTGGTTCTGCTGCTGCGCGAGATAGTGAAAGGGCGCTTCAGGGTATAGGAGACTATTTCCGCGGTGATTTTCATTCAACCTGTTCCTCAAATACATCGATCAAGTTGTCGATGATATTGGCAACGCCAAAGCGCACCGGATCTGTCGCGGGCAGGCCGTAGGTGGTTTCCATCTCCCGCAGGTATGCTTTCGCGTCTTCTTCGCTAAGCATAGACGTGTTGATCGCCATGCCGACAAAGCGCGGATTGGGATTGGTCAACGATGCCAGTTTCAGGCTCAGGTCGATGATGTCCTGCAAGGTTGGAATTGGCATGTGTGGCATGTGGCGAATATGCTCGCGGTTAGCTTCGTGGCACAGCACCAATGCATCCGGTTGTGAGCCATGCAACAGGCCAAGTGTCACGCCAGAAAACGCAGGGTTAAGCAGCGAACCTTGGCCTTCCACCAATTGCCATTCATCAGGCGGGCAGTCGGGTGACAAGGCTTCGGTCGCGCCTGCGATAAAATCGGAAATCACTGCATCCACTGCAATGCCTTTCCCTGCTACCAGGATACCTGTCTGGCCGGTGGCGCAGAAAGTCGCCTTGAGGTTTCTGGATTGCATTTCGCGCTCAAGCGCCAGCGTGGTGAACATCTTGCCGACAGAACAGTCGGTGCCAATGGTAAGCAGTCGTTTGCCTGAGCGCTTTTTGCCGTTGCCAACATCCAGCTTTTCTTTGTAGTGGCGAAGATCAAACAGTGATACACCGGTTTTTTTCGCTGCTTCTGCAATTGCTGGAATATCCGAAAGGCGCTGGTGAAGACCGGACGCTACATGCATGCCACGCTCGATAGCATCGACAATCATAGGGATCCAGTGCTCAGCCAAAACCCCACCCGCATTGGCGGTGCCCAGTACAAATGTCTTTGCCCCTTTTTCCACGGCGGTTTCAATGTCCATTTCGGGTAAACCCAATGATGGTACATCGTCATTAAGTCGGAGCTGGCCCAGGCATTTCTCCGGGCGCCAGTAATGCACACCACGGGCGGTTTTGATAGCAAGAGGGTCTTTGGTTTCACCCAGCATCAGCAGGTAAGGGGCAGGAATGTTCATGGCTCTCCTTGATGGAATCTGTTGTCTGTCCGTATTCGAGTGTTTTCACTATAGAAGTGAAGGCGCAGGCTGATAAATGCTGTTTGCACCTTGCCGATGCCGAATGGTTATCAAAATCCCTAATAAGTGTGATCAATAAGTCATTCTGGTTTTTCGCTGGCTATAAAATGCCAATGATTGAAGGAAGGATACGAAAAGGCGGGATGCTTGAATGCTCAACATTGAAAGTAAATGGCTGGAAGATTTTCTTGCACTGGCCGATACACGAAACTTTTCAACGGCCGCAGCGCTTCGGAATATCACTCAACCCGCATTCAGCCGCCGCATCCGAATGCTGGAACAATCAGTTGGTGCGGAGTTGATTGACCGTACCCAAACACCGGTGGCATTGACGGCGAGCGGCAGGATTTTCCGTGTAACGGCGAGAACGCTGGTTAACCAGATTGAGGAAGGGATCGGCCAGATCTCGGCACTTCATTACACGGATGGCAGTGTGGTGCGTATCGCTTCTGCCCATTCACTGGCACTCGATATGACCCAGGCTATCCAGCACTCTTTTTCTGCTGAATACCGCCCGATGCTTAGCGTGGAGGCGATGAATGTGGATGAAGCCGTTGAAGCGCTGCAACAGGGCGAGTGCGATATCCTGCTGGCTTTTGATAATGAACATCTGAAACTACCGCCGTTCGAACATATTTTGGTCGGCAATGCGGATTTGCTCCCGGTGTCAGGCGTTGATGGTGAAGGGGAGCCTTACTTTAGGCTTTGCGAAGATACGCCCACACCCTGGCTTGCCTACAGTCCGTCTTCCTACATGGGGCGACAAACCGCGACGTTGCGTCAGTCAGTGAACCTTACGCCGGTTTTCTTTTCCTCTATGGTCGAAATGCTCAAGCAACAGACGCTACTTGGTCAGGGCGTGGCCTGGTTGCCTGATTTTGCAGTTGGGGACGAGCTGGCGCAGGGGAGGCTCTGTGTGGTAGGGAACCGGGGTCTTATCCGACAGGTTTCTTACTACGCCTATAGATACCAATCACGGCTTCATCCGACAGGAGAAAAAGTGTGGTCGGTACTGAAAAAAATTGCGGCTGATAACCTCTTAAACTAGCTGCAAAAATCCCCTCATTACGCGATCTGATACTCAAATAAATGTGACAGGTGCTATATTTTTGGAACGCGCTGCCGATAACCATAACAACAAAACAAACCTAGGGTCTGTTGACCTTTGATGATGATTTTTGCAGCAGTTTGTGGGGATTTTATGCAAGGCAGAGGCTTCGATGTGTAGCTAGCCTACATGAGAAGCCGATAACACAGCAGAAATTCCCCACAAACGCTGCCCGAAGGGTTCTGCCCTAAGCGTTTTATGCTTTGTTGAGGTGTATTTGCTTAGAATAACTAGGCGGCACACACCTCGCCGCGCCTAAAACGCTTATGGCTAGAACAAAATTTAACCACCAAAGGTCAACAGACCCTAGACAGCTGCTTTTCTTTTTGAGTACGTGGCATCAATACAGATGGTGTTTAGCACTGTTTGGGGGGACGACTTCTCTGCGATATGGGGATAACGCAAGGAGTCATTGACGCTGGGGGTGTCATGTCGTTGAAAGAACCAATCCCAAATTTCGTCAAAGCCATGGGGCACCGTGTTATCGGCTACATCCTGAATGTGTCCGAGCCTGTCGCGCGTCAGGTGTTCCTGCATCAGGCCAAACTCAATCCCAAGCAGAAAGAGACTCTTGCTTCCTACATTCAATTGTGCAGACAAATGCGTGCTGCTGCGGTATCGCAGGGCGATATCGAGCAGTCTTTTTTCCACCGTCTTCCCCATGTGCTGCAAAACGGCCAGCACATGTTTACTGTCTGGCGTCGCCACAATGGCGGCGCAATGCCTGACATAAATGCAAGTGATCCGCTGGCACGAAACCTTGCCCATGTCGCGGCCGAGCTGTACCCGCTGTTTCTGATCAAAGCAGGTGCAAGATCACACCTGTTTTACCGGGCATCGGGATATTTAACCGCAGCCGTTGCTCATCTTCCCGGTAACAAAGCACTTTACCGCAGCTTCACAGAGGATCCGTCGTTCGAACGGGTTTTTGAAACTATCGGCAATGCGCCAAGCGAAACATTCGGCCACTATGCCGACTCAAACGGCAAACGCGGCGTTATCACACTGGCTTCGCTGCCTTCGGCGCTGTTGATCAATAGTTATGACTTGATGCGCGTGCGCGGGCCGATATCACCGGAAATCTTTGTCGAAACCGTACTGGAAATGCTCGAAATTGCACGAAGCGTGGCAGATGGCGAAGTGGCACATATTCCCCTGTTTGTGGGCTTTCGAAACGCCGCGCTGGTGGACTTCGATCAACTGGATACCAAATGGGGCATGCTGCGCCGGTATACCCCCGCCATTGCTGAATATGTGTTGCAATTGCCCAGCCAGATGGCAAAACGCAAAGACAGCGGCTTTATGCTGGAGTCCGGTTACGCCTATGCGATTAACGTCGGGGATTTGCTCGACGATGACGACTGGCCGGATGAAGTGATGGAGGCCGATAACGAAAAGGTCGCCACCGAATTGAACATCACTCTTTGTATGGCCATGTGCTTCCTGAACCAAACGCCGCCGTTTGTTGCGCCGGAATGGGCGTGGCATATCGATCCCTTCTCGCTGGAAGGAGCGAAAGCCCAGCTTGATACGGTGCGCGAAGCTGACGAGCCGGTTTGCGTCACCAATCAGGTTTTGGATGATCTGGAAAACTGGAGCCTGCTGCTGGAAGACACAGATTCAACAGGCATCCGCCTAGCGTTTGGTCGCCTGTTCAGTGCAGCGCGCCAGCCGGAACGCCTCGACGGGTTACTGGATGCTATTGTGGCACTGCGAAATATTTTCGCCGCCGGTGCCAATGCGGACAAAGTGCCGGATGCTGTCGGTGTGCTTATCACAAAAGATGCCCGGGAAGCTTTTGAACTTGCCAAAACGCTGGCTGAGGATTGGGACATGATCCTTTCCGGTGAGGCGTGGTGGGACAGCGAAGAGATCCGTGAAAAGACCACGGCCTGTATGTCACTCTGCCTGACCTGCTTACACCACCTTTACCTCAAATTCCCCGCCATGGTGAGTGACCCATACCGACTGGAGCGCATTATTGCCTGCAACGGCAAAAGCATCGCCTGTTAGTTGAACGAAATTTAGGTTACGCATTTCTCTTTGTGAACAGTTTCTTGCAGATTTGATAAGGCGTTTGGGTACAATGAAGCCTAATTAAATAAAGAAAAATAAACAGGGAGTGAGTGTGGGAAGCAAAGTCAGCCAAATTACTATCTTTCCGGTGAAATCTGCCGGCGGAATTTCTCTTTCAAATGCCTGGGTCGAAAAAGTCGGCCTGAGCTTCGATCGCCGTTTTATGGTCACCGACAGCACAGGGAAAATGGTCACTGGCCGCACTGAGCCAAAACTGACCGAAGTCTCTGTTTCCCTCCAAGCCAATGGCATTACCCTGACACATCCAACAATGTCACCGCTGGTGTTGAAGTATGCGCAGTTTTCCATGAGTGAAACTGCCACCGGCGTCTGGAAAGATGAGTTTCTGGGTTTCGCCACAACGTCGACGGCCAATGCTTGGTTCAGTCACCTTCTCGGCGGTAACAAACAGCTGCTGTTTACCGGTGAAGAGTCGTCGCCACGCTATTCCCAGAGTGCCGACACCCAAGTGAGTTTTGCTGACGGCTATCCTTTGCTGCTGATCTCTGAAGCGTCGTTGGAGGCGCTGAATGAGCGTTCTCCGGACAAACACAGCATGGATCAGTTCCGCACCAATATCGTTGCGCGTGGTTGTGGTGCGTTTGAGGAAGATACCTGGGACAAAATCCGTATTGGTGGCGTTACGTTTAAACTGGATCGCCCATGCAGCCGCTGTGTGTTCACCACGCTGGATTTGGAAAGCGGCCGTTTCCGTCCCAATGGTGAACCTATCACGACCCTGAGCCAGTTCCGTACTGACGGGCAGGGCAATGTGAACTTCGGGATGAACCTTATTGCGCTCAACGAAGGCATTATCTCAACCGATGATGAGATTGAAGTGTTAGCTTACCGTGAGCCTGAGCGCTACGAAGACCACACGACGCCTAAGCTCAACCTCAAGTGCAGCGACATTGAGCCAGTAGCGCGTGATTTCAGCACCTTCTGGTTCACCAGCAAACAGGGAACGTTACCTACCTACAAGGCAGGTCAGCATCTGCCCATTGAGCTTGATATCGACGGTGAACGTGTTCAGCGCCGCTATACCTTGTCGTCATCGCCAACCCGCCCGGAACTGCTTTCAATTACCGTGAAGCGCGTGGAAGGCGGCACCGTATCTAATTGGCTGCACGACAATATGACGGTAGGCGGTGTTATTAAAGCGCAGCAACCGGATGGGCAATTCCACCTCAGTGAAGATAGCGCGAAGCGCCAGTCCCTGTTATTGCTTTCAGGTGGCAGTGGTATCACCCCAATGATTTCCATGCTGCGTGCCTTGTCCGATAACGATGACGTCGGGGACGTGGTTTTCTTCCATCAATGCCGAAGCGAAGAAGACATTCCATTTGCCGAAGAGCTGAATGCATTGAAAGAAAAACATGCCGGGCTGCAAATCTACACGCTACTGAGCCAACCTTCTGAAGCGTGGCAGGGTATGTCAGGACGGTTGAGTCAGGAACATTTGGCCTTGATCCCGAAGCTGGCACAACGTGAAGTGTTTGTCTGTGGGCCTGAAGGCTTTATGGACTCGGCGCTGAATCTGCTCTCCTTGCTGGGCGTGCCGGAAAATCAGTGTCACCAGGAGTTTTTCTCGCCACCAGTCTCCGGGGTTGATGCCCCGCCAATGGAAGTGAATATTACGGTTGAAGGAGAGTACGTTCGGGGTGACAACCAACGTCCGATCCTGATTCAGGCTGAAGAGTCTGGCGTGTTCATCGACTACAGTTGTCGCGCCGGCGTTTGTGGTTGCTGCAAGATGCGACTTCTGGAAGGGGAAGTACATCAACCGGATATGCCAGCCCTGTTCCCGGGCGAAAAAGAAGAGGGTTTGGTGTTGGCCTGTTGCTGTGTGCCGAAAAGTGATGTGGTATTGACTAAAGCCTGACCAAACAGTCGGAATGCAAAGGATTTTTTCCTATTACTAACAAAACACAGCACACGATTGCGCTATGATTACAAATACTCAGACACCCGCTGTCTGAGTATTTTCTTTTTTAGGGTTAAGCGGATTTTACCGCAGGGAATACAATGACAAGCGCAAATAAAAAAGGGGCGCTGCTGTTTGTGAGCGGCATTGTGCTTGGGGGACTGGTGGCAACCAACCATTGGTCTTCACAAGAGCACATCCAGAAACAAACACTGGGCTCAGTAGAAGCGGAACTTGCAGAAGCCAAGGACAAATTACAGGCAACAAACCTGACGCTGGAAACACTGACAACGCAGCTGGACCAACAGCGCACTGACGCTGAGAAACTTGCTGAAGAGATTGTGGCGAAAAACGGCGAGATTGAATCGTTGAAGGCGTCGATTTCACAGCAACAAAACCGGGCGAAAAACAGCACGGTTGAGCTAGAAAAGACGGTTGAAACCCAGTCTGAAGCCATCGCTAAGTTGAAAAAACGGGTGGCAGACACAGATTATCTCTATGCAGAGCGCTACCGCTTAACCCAAGAAGTGAATGATCTTCGCGAGCGCATTTTGAAAGACAGCCATAAAATGGAACTTAGCCATAAAGCGTGCGAAGAGTACAAGAAAGGCAATTCTTGGAATCGCGTATCACAGCAAGATTGCGATGATTTTGATGAAATTAAGTCCAAAAATGATGCCCTGATGACCGAATTTGATGACGTCAGTGCTGATCTTGACCGAATCAAACGCGAACTCTCAGCATTTGACGCCCAGCAAGAATCCGAACGCTCTTAAATCACTTCACTTTCCTGAGCTTAACGAATTTCGCCGAAAGTGTTTCTTTCGGCGGAAAAGTCGCAAAGACACACTATGCTTATGAGAGTAAGGTCAAACAATTCCAATATTTGCGAATCATATCGCACCCTTGCAAAACCAAATGACGACTTTAAAAATATTCAGCCGACCTTTCGGGGGTAGATAATTTGACGACCCGAGTACTGATCACCGATGACTCCGGTTTAGCGCGTAAGCAGCTGGCGCGTTCGTTGCCGGAATCTATCAACGCCGAAGTCACTTTTGCCGAGAATGGCGAAGTGGCTATCCAGCAATTGAAAGCCAACGAATTCGACGTCATGTTTCTCGACCTCACCATGCCGGTGTTGGATGGCTATGAAACACTGGAGGCGATGCGTCAACACGGGCTCACTGTCCCGGTTTATGTGGTCTCAGGCGATATTCAGCCTAAGGCACAGGCACGGGTAATGGAACTGGGCGCGAAAGCCTTTGTGCAAAAACCGGTCAGCCCGAAACAGTTAGAGGACATACTTGAACCGTTCAAATCTGACGCGGCGTCGGCAGCACCTAAAGCGGAGCCTGTCGCAAGCACGATGCGAGTTGGCCGCCGTGAAATGTACCTCGAAGTGGTTAATGTTGCGATGGGGCGTGCTGCTGACTCCCTGGCCCGTTTTTTCGATGTCTTTGTCCATATGCCGTTACCGCAGGTGAACGTCTTTGAAGTCAGCGAATTAACGATGACCATTCGCCATCTGGCAAACAACGACAACATGTCGGGCATTTGTCAGGGCTTTAGCGGCGAAGGGCTCGCAGGGGAAGCCCTGATGCTGATCTCTGACTCTTCCATGAAAGAGTTGCTGCAAATTCTTGATTATCCGGACGACGGCTCGGTGGACAATGAACTGGAAGTGCTGGTGGATGTCAGTAACGTCCTGATCAGTGCCTTCCTTTCCGGGCTAGGCGAACAGGCGGGGTTGGTGTTTGCGCAGAGCTATCCGGCGATCATTGGCCAACACCTAGCGGTAGACAAGTTGGTCGACGGTATGCGGGGGACATGGAAACGCACAGTGACGATTGAAGTCAGTTATGCCATCGGCGACACCAACATCAAATGTGATTTGCTCTTGCTGCTCGTAGACGAATCGCTGCCTCTGTTGGATGCGAAATTAGCCTATTTGTTGGATGAGGAGTAACCATGATTGACTCGCCAGAATTTGAGCAATTCAACTGGATGGTCGATATGGTTCAGAATATCGACATGGGACTGATTGTGGTTGACCGTGATTTCACCATCCAGATGTGGAATGGCTTTATGGTGCACCACACCGGCAAGCATCCGAACAAGGTGCAGGGAAAATCATTGTTTGAGGTTTTCCCAGAAATCCCTGAGCCCTGGTTCCGCGCTAAATGCCGTCCCGTGTTTGAACTCAAGTGCCGAAGCTTCGTGGTATGGAAGCAGCGCCCGTATCTGTTCCATTGCCGGAATGTGCGCCCCATTACCGGGCAGGTCGATTTTATGTACCAAAACGTTACCCTGAACCCAATGGTAAACCTGCGTGGTGAAGCGCAGCACATGTTTATCTCGATTGCGGATGTCACCGGTGAAGCGCTCGCGATGCGCTAACATCTTTAACATATAGTGAATTGCAAAAAACCAGCGAATCCGCTGGTTTTTTCTTGCCGTATTATCAAAGCTCGATAACGTTTCTTTTCGGGACAGGGGTCACTTGGCAGTGTTGCTGCCTGGCTTCAGGATAACTTCCACCCGTCTGTTTTGTTGACGACCATCTGGCGTGTTATTGGGGGCGATAGGGCGTGTTTCACCGTAGGAGAGGGTTTTTATCTCGCCATTCGTGCTTTTCGCCAAATAGGTTTTTACCGCGTCAGCCCGTTTTAATCCCAATTTCAGGTTGTAACCTGGGCTTCCTATACTGTCCGTGTGCCCGGATAACGTGAGCGGGCCGTTAGCGCGTTTGATGGTATCAATGATGCCGGCCAGAATCTTTCTGCCGGTGGGCGTGAGAGATGACTTGTCGAAACCAAACTGAACCTGCGCCAATAAGGTATCGCTCTCTGGCGTCAATTTCGGTGTTTCCCGAACCAAGAGTTCTGCACATTGTTTACTTAAACCCACATTTACCAGCGCATTGATAAACAATGGGGTAGTCGGCGGCGACAGACGTTGTCTTTCGAGTTGGATGTATTGTGATTTATGGAAATAAACGTCAGTACCCGGTTCGATATCCACGCGGAATGCGACTTCGGTGTTTTTATCGGCACAGATGTCTTCAAATACAGTGGTGGACAGCGTGTCTGCGTGTGCCGACGAAATAGCGGCGCTCATGAGTATCGTCAATGCGCATGCTGGTGGTGATAATTTCATGGTGTCTCCAAATATTGATACCCAAACGAACTAAAGATGCAGGATGTTTGGTTTTATCAGCTTCCAAAATAGAGCCGTCCGACTTCTTCACTAATGAGTTCGAGCACAGTGTCATAGATGTCTTGATAAGACTGTGCAGCCTGAACGTTTTCCTCGCCTGCACAGGTTTTTAGCCCCGGGTTGTCATCAAGGTTGTAGTCAAAACCAATCACGAATATGCGGGCTTCAGCATTGCGGCCATTAACCACCTGCTGCTCCAACGACTGGATGATGTTCTGACACAACCCACGGTCATAGAGTTGGGTTGCGGCATAGTTGGGGTAGCGTCTGTCACCGGAGTTATTACCGTTTGCGGAGTCAATGCCATCTGAAAGCACAACAATGAGCTTTCTGACGTTTTCTCCGCGTGAAACGATTTTTGCGGCTTCAATGATCCCCTCATATGAGGCGGTACCATAGTTTGGAACAAACTGACTGATTTGGGCGCGAAAGGTTTGGAAGTCCTCAGTGAGCGGTAAGGTATTAAAGTACGAGGAGTCTGCACTGCTGCGCCCGATGATCGTGGTGACAGGGGTTCCGAGTGGATCGCGGGCTGTAGCATTGAAGTTAATCTGGGGGATGTTGTAATCCCAACGCCACGATTTTGAGCCAGTGTTGTTGTGATAACTTACATTGCTGTAGTAAGACCCATTTTTGTGTGGGTAAAAATTGTAGCCAACAAAAGCCGCGCGATTGGCAAGATCTTGTCCGCTAAGTTGTTGATCGGTTGACGCGTTATAATCTTCAAGCCTTTCAGTGACACGCTTGATGACTTCCACCACACCTTGGTACTTCGAAGTAATGCCAGAAAACTCTCCGTTATCTTCTGACTGATTCCCTTGCCATACCCATTCCATCGAGCCGGAAAAGTCCGCAACAAAAGCAACGTCTATGGTGAAGCCCTGGTATTTTCTCGCCGTTGCGTCACCACCGAGCGTCATGGTTTCGGCATAACCTAAGTGATAGCCGTCTTTAGGAAACCAGCTATCAAAATCGGAAGTTAAAGTGACTTTGTATTGGGTGAATATCAGGCCATCCCTGTCATAAACTCCCGCCTGACCGCATAAATCCTGGTAGATATCGTCGCAGCTTTTTCTCTCAATTCTTATGTCAGACGGGTCAATGTCGCCATCTGGAACAAAGCTTTCAACGAAACGTTTGGCAAGAAGCTGGTTTTCACGGGTCGTTTGGGAAGCGCTCGCCGCAACGGCCAACGATGCCATCTCGACAGCGTCATTAATCCGTGCATGGGTTTGCAAATATCGCGTGGATTCAACTGCAAGCACAAACACACTAAATAGAAGTGGAAATGTCAGCACGAAGATGATGCTGGCTACACCGCGTTGCTTTTTGCGGCTTGATGGTATTTTCATAGCAGCTACCGTCCGATGGAAAGGGATGTTGAGCTGGTCAGCTCCCACTGTTTGCCAACGAGTGACCCAAAGAGATTGTTGGTTTTATAACAAAGCGTGACTTGGTAAAGCGCCAGACGATTACCGAAGTTAGTGATCGGTGATAAATCCGTTTTCGTGCTGAGTCTCTCCGAGGGTTCGCACGCATATTCACCGGCTCTGAAAACGTGCAGTCCATTGATTGCTGGAGTGGGAGCTTGTTCGCTATTGAACTGTTGCTGCTCGATCATGAGACCTAGCCGGCTGGCGTCGAAACTTCCCATCGTGCTTCTGAGCGAGTATTGCGCCAGGGATAGGGCAGCGTTTACCTCATTGCGCGACAATGTGGCACTGCCGTCGAAGAGCTGGGTACGTTCTTTCAATAGACTCACAAGGGAGTAGGAAAGGCGGTCCAGTTTTCCTTTTACAGACTGCTTCGTGACCACGTCCATCGTGAACACGATAAGGAGAGCGAATCCGATCAATATGATGGAAAGCTCAATACTGAAAACGCCGCGTTGTTTACTGGCTAAACTGGTCACGTTCATATTCCTGAATAGCGAACACCTGACGGGTGAGGGTCAAATTGTCTTCGTTGAAAAACATAGGGAAAATTGGGTCGTAGTGATACGTCACTTCATAAAGCGCAATGGGCTTATCGACGCCGAAAACAGAACCAGGTGGCGTGGCCGCATCCTGGAATGAGCTAAAATACTCAACTGAAACGGCGAATTTTTCGGGGTCAATGATCTTGGTCCACACGTCGTCGCTGTTATCAATGGCAGAGCGAAAAACGGTGGCATAGTTGGCATTGGCTGAGCTTCTGGCGACCCGTGATGATTCGGCGACGGCATAGTCCACCATGGATGAGAGAAACCCGATCACACAAAGCTCAACCCAAAACATCAAGCAGGTAAACATCACCATAAAGCCGAAAATAAACTCCAGCGTGACCAAGCCACGGTGTTTGCGATTGGCGAAGGGATAGCGCCTGTTCATGTCAAGATTTCCAGCGGATGGTTAAGGTGTTGTTTTCAACCAAAAGCTCTGGCTTTTGTGGGGTGTTTTCACGCATTTCTAGTACCACCCTGACAAATCCGGGATGCTCGCCCAGCACGATCTTTTTCACTGGCCCGTCGGTGAGGTAGCGCCTGCGTTTGATCGTAAAATCTTTCGCCCCTTTGATGTCGAATACCCACTTTTTACGCTTTTCCAGGTACTCGGTACGAATAGACCCAAGCTCGAAATCTGACGTGACTGTGTATTGTGCATCAGTGCCTTGAACGACGTAGTTCATGTCCGTCACCAAATAGCGGGAGCGGCTCTTTTTCACTTTTTTCTTGGGCGTTGAAGCGGTTTTAGCTACTGGAACGGGCTTTATCTCTTCGCCACGTCGTTTGGCCTCCAATGCGGCTTTGAGACGTTTTTTAGCTAGCAAAAGCTTCATTTCATCTGCCGATGCCGTCGGTTTTTCCACGATAGGTGCTGGCGTTTTTGGCGCGGGGATAACGTCTTTTGGCTTCTCCTTGGGCAAAATTTCACGCTTAGGTGAAAGCGTTCTTGCCGCGATGATGGCGCTTGGTTCAGCCAGGTCTTTTTCTTTCTCTAAATTGGGCAAAGCAGTTGGCAGCGTCGTGGGGCGCTGCGTGATTTTTGATTGCGAAAATTGATTGATCGCTTTTGCTTGATTCAGGCTGATGTACTTTTCGCGCATTGCAGCGTTGCTACCCTGAGTGCTCATTAGCTGACTGAACTCACGGGTTCTGCCTGACTTCGCTAAGGCGAGTAAAAGGTTTGCCTCGACGGTGCTGTCAGCACGGCCGTTGCGAACCAGTGGGAGTAAGATATCAGCCGCGAGTTCGAAATTGCCTTGGAGCATCGCAACCATAGCGAGGTTGTTTTTTACAATGGCGTCATCGAAACCATATTGTCTTGCTGCATCAAAAGACTTCTTGGCTTCTTGCAAACTGCCACGCTGCGCCAACAACAGTCCTTTTAAGTTGTAGGCTTCTGCATAACGGTCATTTCTTCGCAGTGCAGCATTAATAAACTGTTCAGCGACATTGTTCTTGTTGAGATCAAACGCGACGTTCGCACGTAGCATATCCAGTTCGGCATTTTTCAGGTCATCCTGAGGAATAAGCGCCAGTTGAAATTGCGCGGCTTCGGGGTCACCTGAAAGGTAGAGGGCATTGGCCAGCTTGAACCTTAGCTCTGGGCTGGGGGATTCTTTTACCTGCTTTTGGTAACGGTTTACCAATGCAGAGTAATTCCCTGTCTGGATCAGCAGTTGATCGCCTTTTTCTCCCGCGTACTCTTCAACAACGCCATTGGATGAGCAGGCAGAAAGCAGCAAGGCAGAAACGAAAAATGTAATTTTTTTCATATGTTTTCCAGCATCCTCATGACGCCCGGTGCGACGATAAGAACGACGACTGGCATCATGATAAAAATGATCATAGGGACAGACATTTTCGATGACAGCTTTCCCGCTTTTTCCTCTAAGGCGAGTAGCTGAATTTTGCGAATATCATTGGCGAGGGTCGTCAATATTTCGTATACCGACGTACCGTGTTGCATGCTTTGGCTCAGCGTCATGATGAAGCTGTGCATCTCGGGGGAGGGAACCCTTGTATAGAGATCTTTGAGTGACTGCTCAATGCCCACGGTTTTTGCACGTTGGCTGAGTCGTCTGAGCATATGCGCAAGGTGGCGATCAAATGAGGCCATTTCCGCGGTTAAATAAAACAGCGTCGACTCAATGGTCATGCCCGTTTGCACACAGGTTGCCATCAAATCCAACAGAAACGGAAGCTGCCTTGTGAGGCGCAGCGCCAGTGCGCGCCGGCGTAATTCGAGGTAGAAATCAGGGCCAATGACCACCACCAACGCCAGCGCGGCAAGCCAGATAATTTGTGACAAGAGCGCGTCCGTAAAAGGAACGTCTCTGGTCAAAATGATGATGGCAGCCCCGACAGTAAAAACCGTGTATTTGATAAGAAAGTAGTAGGGTGCGATGGCAGTGTTATAGAAACCTGCGCCAATGAACTTTTCTTCAATTTCTTTACTGCTGGCAGCAAAGAATGAAGCAATGACTTTTGACGATTCCGCCAATACAGAGCGGCGTTCGACTTGCTCAATGTCCAGTGTGCTTTCAATGTAGCGCTTTCGCTTGATTTGGGTGTAAATCATCGAAAGGACAATGGCAGAGCCCACCGCAATCAAAAAAATGAAAATAATGAGTAGAAGCGTCATGGCTATTTCACACTCTTCATCAATAGGGTCACGATGCCAATACCAATCGCTTCACTGATCAACACGTAGTAGAGCAAAAAGCGCCCGTCAGGGTCGTGCATGACAAAGTCGTAGTTCTCTGGCGCGATAAAGCGCAGCACCACAAAGAGAAAGAAAAATGGAATGGCACAAATGATGTAGGAGGAAAGGCGCGCTTCAGCGGTGAGTGCGCGCTTTTTCATTTCAACGCTTTTTGCGTCAAACAGAACCCGGTTCAAATTGTTGATGACCCGGCGAAGTTGCCCGCCACGGTTTACATTTACCCGCATTGCGATAACGAAAAACTGAAACGTGGGAGTAGGAAAACGCTGACAGGCGCGCGCGAATACCGCTTCCGTGCTTTCGCCCAGGTTTAACCGCTCTCCCATGATTTTGAATTCCCTGCCTACAATACTGTCGAGTGTCCGTCCGACATACTGAATGGCATGAAGCAAACTCTCGCCGGCAGATACGGAACTGGCAATCATGTTGAGCGCGTCTGGGAATTGATCCTCAAACGCTTTTTGGGTTCGATATTCAATAAAGCGAATGCCTAAAACGGTCGCGATTGGAAATGTCAGCAAGAGAGTAGTCTGGGTGGAAAACCCCAAGACAGTGACAAAAGCAAAATCACCAATCAAAGACGCGACAAAATAGAAGGCCAGTATTTTGACAACCGCGTAGTCGCCAAGATCGATATACAAGTTCCGCAGTGTCCGGGAGATACGTTGATAGAGCGAAATCTTTGAGAGGGCTTCCATATCGACCGCCCGGTTCTCGATCATTTTTGACTCAGGTAAGGTGTTATTTTCCCGCAATAAGCTTTCACGTCTTTCATTGAGCGTTGCCTGTCTCTTGATCATGTAGAGACCAACACCAATCAGAAGGATGAAAAAGATGTTTTCAATCATGACGCTAACCCGCCAAAGATGCTTTTCAGCTCTTTTTCCAGGCCAAAGTAACGCGCTTTCTCATAGAGCGCTGAACGCTCCATCAGTCCGGAGGTGATAAATTGCCCCAAAATCCGGCCTTTTTGAGAGAAGCCCTGGTGCTCAAATCGGAAAATCTCTTCCATCACCACACCATCACCTTCCATACCGACGACTTCAGAAATGCTCATAACTTTACGGCTACCATCGTGAAGACGGCTGATTTGAATAATAAGATCCACCGCGCTGACAACGGTGCGTCGAATGGCTTCGAGGGGCAGTGAGGATGTCGCCATCATTACCATGCTTTCGATACGGGAAATGGCATCTCTGGCGGTGTTGGCGTGCAAGGTGGTCATTGAGCCGTCGTGCCCCGTGTTCATCGCTTGCAGCATTTCGAACGTTTCAGGGCCACGGCACTCACCGATAATGATGCGATCAGGGCGCATACGCAGCGCATTAATCACTAATTGGCGCTGGTTAATTTCGCCGGTTCCTTCTATACCAGCAGTGCGGGTTTCCAGTCGCACTACGTGTGGTTGTTGCAGTCGCAACTCGGCGGCATCTTCGATGGTCACCACACGCTCAGACTCAGAAATGTACTGGGAGAGGGCATTCATCATGGTGGTTTTCCCTGAGCCCGTACCCCCGGAAATGACAATGTTGAGACGGCAACGTGATGCGATAATCATCAGCTTTGCGACTTCAGGGCTCACCGCGCCAAACTCAATCAAATCGCCAAAACTGATGCTTTGTTTTTTGAATTTACGAATGGAAATCGACGCACCGTCGATGGCGATAGGCGGCAACACGATGTTGACACGGCTTCCATCTTCCAGTCGCGCATCACACAGGGGAATAGAATCATCGACTCGGCGGCCAACCCGCGCAGCAATGCGCTTAGCCACGTTGGTCAGTTGGATTTCATCCATGAAGGTGACCGGGGATTTTTCTACCAAACCGTGGCGTTCAATAAACACGTTGTTGGGGCCATTGACCATGATGTCAGAGATGCCGTCATCTTCCATCAGGCCTTGTATAGGCCCCAGCCCGCGCAGCTCGTCATAGAGCATGGTGGTGAATTCATTGCGCAATGCCACTGAAACCGCAGCCTTGTCTTGTTCTGCAAGGACACTGATGGCCTGAGAAAGCTGGTGTTTAAGCTCTTCTTTGGTCAGCGTGGTGACGGCTTCCGCATCCAATGCATCAAAGATACGTGTGCGAAAAGAAAGGTAAAGCTGGCGAGAAGGGTGCATCGGTTAGGCTCCATTTTTGGAAAACAGAGACAATAGGGATTTCGCACGTGGTGAAGAGGTTTGTTCACCCACGATAAGGGAGCACAGGCTGCGAAGTTGGCTACCGAGTTTGGTTTTCCCACTGCTTAATTTATTGCCGCTGACCAGCACTTCCTCTGCGGATATTTCATAGGGAAGTACCACATCAATATTGGTGCTGAGGTATTTAGTAATTTCGGCTTCGGTGACACTCTGAAAACGGGAAGCGCGATGTTTGTTGAGTACCAATAAAATACGCAGCGTTTTGCGTTGCTCGCTTTCTTCTATGTGTTTTTTAATGCTTTGCAAAAGGGCAGAGGTTTCCCGGAGGCAGGCGATAGTCGGCTCCATGACAATCACGGCGAGATCGAGTTGTTTCACCAGCATTTTGGCTTTGATATCAAAGCTTACCGACGCAGAAAGGTCATCAACGATAAAGTTTGTGTCGCGCTTGAGCACAGAGACGATGACATCGTTGGTTTCATGAAAGTCTGACGAGCTTTCATTGTTTAAACCCAGGGACAAGTAATCAAGCCGCGGGCTTACGCGCGTCAGTAATGACCTGGCGGCGGAGTCATCCATGTTACCTGTGATTTCCGTTGCGTTAAGGCGCCTCTTTTCCCGGTTTTTTACACCCAAAAAGATATCAAGGTTGCTGGAAAGGTAGTTGTTGTCGACAACAATGCAGGATGCCCGCTTTTCGTGGGACAAAAGCCAGCCAAGCTCTGCGGCGATCATCGTCGCGCCGATACCTCCGCGCGTTCCTACAACGCCAATGCGTTTCGCAAGACGGCGGTTTTTGAAGTTCGCGCTTTCAATTTGTTCCAATACGCCTTCGATGAATTCGCCCAGTTCAATTTTGGTCACCGGCCATAAGAGGTAATAGAAACCAAAGGCTTTCAGCTCGCGAACGACGGAAATTGAGTCAACGCTGCCAAGAATAATCACCGACAGCGACGCGGGCAGGCGTTCAGACAATTGACGGCATTCATTGAGAATGTTGTCTGCATCAATAAGGTCAATAAATGCCACTTGCGCCTTGAGCGTTTCTATCGAGCTTGGAACCTCTTTGAAAACGTATTTCTCTGCCGCTGGCAGCGTTTCACCGATGAAGGTAAATGTTTCTTCGATCAGCGTCCGGGTTACGTCTGTACGGTAGAATTGAACGGTTTTTATCCCGGTGTTGCTGCCCAGCGTTTCGGCTTCTTTACTGACATCTTTTTTTAATAGTTCGTCAAAAATCATTGCGTTGCTCTCATTGATCTTGGGTATTGTCGGCAGTGATATTTGAGTATCCAGCGAGTTTTCTGTCGGGATGCAGCATGGCTTGCCACCGCAAATTGTCGGAATAGCAGCCATCATCACCCGAGTGGTAATTACTGATTGACCGGAATTTGCATAGGTGAGTCTGTACTTGGTACAGCTTGGTGGAGAGCGAAATGGCGCCGGGTTGTTTTGTGTCTGGAGACTGGACGACCTTCACCAGCTCAATAGGGGTGCCCGAACTTATCAACCATTTGGACGCACTGTCTGCAAGTGCCTTAGTCTGCTTGTTAGTCCAGGTAATATTCGCCCCATAAACAAGTAAGGTTTTTTTGTTGTTTTGCAGATAGTTGAAAAGCTCTTTCTTCGCTTTTTCTGTTTTGCCGTCTTTGAGTGTCACGGTATAGGTGTAGGTGACGGGGATGACAGTTAAGTCGCCGCCACTTACAGCGGTACTGTGACTGGCGTTTTCGCAGCCGAGGAGCAGCAAAGACAATGCGAAGAATGTGATGAGGCGGTGAGGTTTCTTCATGTTCATTTCTTGAACCCTCCGGTAGACAAGATGTCGGTTTGCCATTGAGCAATGTCAGATTTGTCATCTAAATCAACACCGAAGAATCGCGACAATGTGCTGGTACGCTGGATGGTAGGTATTGAGACATTGGCAGATGAAATAGGCGCAACTAACGAAACAGTCGCGACAATCACCAACTCAGTTTTCCTGCGTATGGTGGAGGAGTGGCGGAACAGCGCGCCCAAAATAGGGACATCAGCAATAAACGGGATCTTGGCCAGAGACTCCTGATCTTCCGTACTCAACAGGCCTGCGAGAACAAAGCTTTCTCCATCACCCAATTCGATGGTGGTTTGTGCACGGCGAACACGAAAGGCAGGGATATCGAGTGCTGTGTCGCCAAACTGTTCGTCAACGGAGCTGACCGAAGGGAATAACGTGAGGATGATTTTGTCATCCCGTTGTACTTTTGCCGCCAGTTCAAGACCAATACCAAATGTCTTGTATTCAATCACGTAGCCGTCTTGCGTCAGGTAAGAAACGGGTACTTCACCACCGACCAGAAAACTGGCGGTTTCCCCAGAAATAACGGAAAGGTTAGGTTCGGAAAGCACCTGACCAATACGGTCGTCATTGATGGCGGATAGATAGGTCGCCACGTTGGTTGCACTGCCGTTGAAGCCTGTAATGGCGCGGAAGAACTGACCGTTGTTGAACGTATTTTCTAGTACGGTTCCCCATTGAATACCCAGTTCATTCACCAAAGAGCTGTTAACTTCGGCAATTGTCAGCTTTACATTGACTTGCTTGGTCACCGTGACTTCAAGGTTGTTCACCAATCCTTCATAGGTTTTGTGCCGCAAAAAGGCGATGTTTTTGTCCGGTGTGTCAGTGTTCAAAGAAACCAGTGTGGTGTCCTTTTCTTCTTGTTCTTTGCTGAGCAGTTCCCCGGCGATGGCATAGATCTCGTCCTTTTCCTTTTGTGTGGGAACAGTACCCGCCAAAACAACGCGATCACCAAGGTTTAATACCGATACATCGGCATTGGGGTATTGGGATGAGAGGATTTGTTCAATGCTGATCAGGCTTTTGTTCACCACGACCTTCCTTTCTGCGAGGGTTTCACTGTTTTGGCTGAAAACGATGAATGTGGTTGTGCCAATATTTCTACCAAAGATAACAATCCTATTGTTATCAATGATTTGATAGTCTGCGATTTCAGGATCAGCGACGAACACTGTGCCTATGGTCGATGAAAAGTGCATTGAGCGACTATCACCTGTGCCAAGGTTTAAAATGGGTGCAGCAAAAACAGCGTTGGGTAGTGCGCTTAGCAGCAGAATAATACCGACGAAGCGAAAACAATGAGTAATCATCCTGAGCTCTCTAGTTGTATGCCTTAGTTTGGCCACGTATTTCTGTGATGGATTTGAAGTTTGGAAGGACATCATGGGTATCCGCTTCCAATCCTGCAGTGGAGGAATTTTGGGTGAGTGACTTCACCACTTCGATAATGCCAATACGCTTTGCAATCACCATCTTGCCGATTTGGTCGCGTCTCAATTCGATGGTGATGGGGAGGCTGGCATCGGCACTGTTTTCTTCGCCTTCAATAGCCAGGATCTTTACGTTGTACAGCAAGGGAGAGACAGACAAGGTGCGAAAAGACTGAATAGAACCACTTCTGCCTGTTTCGCCGATATTTTGCTCATCAGACGTCAGAACAAGGACGTCGATGTAATCCCCAACGGCAATACCAGAGCCCAAGAAATCCCGGCCTTTCAGTCGGAATGAATAAGGTGTCATACCTGGCTTAATCGCAGCTTCGATATAGCCTTTCTCGCCTGGGGTAATAAAGTCACGCTGAAAAATGTACGCGCCTTCATTGAGACCTTTCAGGGCGATCATGCCAGGGATAATATCGAGCAATGTGTCTTGTGCTATCCCATTCTGCATCGCCTCGGATTCACTTAAGCGAACATATTGGATATTTTCCCGCTCAAGAGACTCACCTTTTTCTAATGCTTTTTGAAGTTGAACGACCTGAAAAGTGGGGAGAGGGGCTTCTTCTGCGGTTGTTTGGTTAAATCGGATAACACCAGTTAGTCCAAACAGGCCAATCAAGATCGTCAATAATGCTATGAAAAAAAATAATCGCTGGCTCATTTGACTTCATTTTATATAGGGGTTTACGCCAACTATCGGTCTAGCTGACTATCGTCAGGTGTATAAAAAACAGACTCGATATAACGATAGGAATACCATAAGGCACCCCGAAATTCTCTTGGCGACTAAATAACAAGTTTTTCACTAGAATCGTAATCGCACAAATACCACCTATGAAGCCAATAAGCATCAATGTTAATAACCAATACTTTGGAGAGATTATCAACGAATAACAACTAAGAAGCTTCACATCTCCCGCACCTACGACTCCGAGAGAAAAAAGAGCCAGCCCAAATACAACTACCAATACTGCCTGAATGAATTGAAGTTTAATGCTTTCATTCTCAAGGCTAATTAACAGACAACAAAGCAAAATCAAAATACAAATCTTGTTGCTTATTTTTCTGTTTCTTACATCAGTAATGACTACGACACCTGAGCTGACTGCAAGTAGCAGTTCTGTAACGAGCATGCCTGCGCGAAGAGAAAGCTAGTTAAATCAATTAAGCACCTGGACCTGTTTGTGCATCAGTGATTTGTTGGGAGATAAAGTCCATCGCACCATCCAGTGCACCGCCTAACGTGCCGTTGTTCGCGAATACCGCCATCAGAATTGCTGAAATAGCAACGCCAATAATTGCATATTCAATAGCGGTAACACCGCGCTCATCGCGGATGAATGCTTTAACAATATTTGAAAGCATAATAGGAAAACTCCATTTTGAAATTGATTAGGGAATCAAAACTTGGGCGCAGTGCTTTGGGTAACAAAGGAAAACCCCCATTTCAACTTTCATCCAAGTCCGGACACAAGATACAAGTCATTTTAATTTTTATCTAGTTGGCTGCAGTGGGAGGGGGTGTCTCTAATGTGATTCAGTGGATTCATCAACTGAACACATAATCATTGTTGTTTCTTTGGTTGATAATTAATTAGTTGTATATAAAATTCACTTGTCATGATATTTGTCACAGGAATAAATATGAAACTTGGTTTTATAAAATGTGTATTTGAATATGCGGTTTTATTTTAAGTTTTTTAAATATTTTGATTCTAGTCACATTGTAAACAAGCTACTAATTAACTTCCTTTTCTGGAGTGATTGATCTTGAATGAAATTTAGACGCATTATTTTTATGGCTTCCATTATATTGGTCTGAATATCTGGGCATGGTGACTTTTACTCTGGCCGCTTGTGCCGGGGCATGAGGGGGAATAACTCGATATTTCCTTTGAAGGGAGGTTTATGAAGTGGATTGAAATGGCTGCAGAACACTGACAGCGCGTATGTAGTCGCTGCCAGTGTAGTGAAGATGTGAAGCGCTTAGATATTCAGTTTTCCGCAGTTTGGCGCTTTGCGGTTTGATTTTGGAAGGGCGTTGATGGCTGCCTGCAAATCTGCGATTCGGGTGTCATGTGAAGGGTGAGTGGAAAGAATCTCAGGTGGTGCGCCATCTGAGGCTTTTGCCATATTCCGCCACAGAGCAACGCTCTGGTTTGGATCAAAGCCTGCTTCGTTCATTAAACGCACGCCAATCAGATCAGATTCTGATTCGTGAGTTCGGCTAAACGGCAACAAAACGCCGACATTCAGCCCTACGCCTAAACCAGCCATAATCAGATCAGCATTGGCTGTACCGGATGCACCGAGGGCGATGTTGGTGATTTGCAGCGCACTGTTTGCAGCAAGACTGCTCGAAACCCGTTCACCACCGTGGTTTGCCATGACGTGTCCTACTTCATGTCCAATGACAGAAGCCAATTGGTCGGGGGTTTTCGCGACTTTCAACAAGCCTGTGTAGACCCCGATTTTTCCTCCCGGCAAGGCGAAGGCATTCACCTGGTCACTGTCGAAAACCACCACTTCCCATTTTTTGAAATCCGCCTGTGGTGGGGTGACAGCCAGTATCGCATCCGTCACACATTGAACGTACTTAATGGTCTTTTTGTCAGTGCTGATTTTCTCTTTCTCTTTGAGCTGGGAAAAAGACTGCGCACCCAAGGAGGCCATTTCTGAACCGGAAACCAATATAAACTGGCTTCTCCCAGTCGGTGAAGTGGTACAACCCATAAGAACGCCCAACAGCGCTGCACCGGTATAAATTTTGAGTGATTTGAGCTTCATTTCTGTGTCCCTTGAGCCCGGTGATTGTCCTGTCGTTATTTTAAGGTAACCTGTTCATGGATTTAAGTCTAAGACCGTCACCTACCAGCGAATGTCACCAAATTAAAGATGGCACAGCAGCGTGACGATGAGTACCAACGAAAACGAAAAGCTATAAGGAGTCGTCTTGGCTATCTGGAAGAAACCAATTTCGCTTGATGGGTTAAATGCGACCTCAAAAAATACCTTGGTTGAACATCTGGGCATCGTATACACCGAGTTTGATGACAACAGCCTGAGTGGCACCATGCCTGTTGATGCAAGAACCCATCAACCGCTGGGTATGCTACACGGCGGGGCATCTGTGGTACTGGCTGAAACCTTGGGTTCACTTGCTGCCAATATGTGTGTGGAAGAAAACCGCTATTGTGTCGGTCTTGATATCAATGCCAACCATATTCGTGCCATGCGTTCGGGAAGCGTGACCGGAAAGGCAACGCCTATCCACCTTGGTGCAACGACACAGGTTTGGCAAATTGAAATCACTGACGAGCGCGGGCGACTGGTGTGTACAAGCCGTTTGACCATGGCGGTGTTGCAGCATAAAGGAAAGCAATAATGGTGATTACAATTCCCGGTGGGCGTGTGATTGCCACGGCGCATGAAGTGATGGTGAAACTGCAGGAAAACCAAATCACCTTGCAGGCCCAGACGGATGACATCAGCCTGTTGGGCTTACCGTGTATCTTGGTGGCCAGCGGTGGTTCGGTAAACTGGAGTATTTCACTTGGTAGCCAGGAAAACCTGGAAGCTGTGGCGCAGGCCACCGGTATCGCGATAAAACGCTAGCCCCGAAATATAACACAAGGAGTAAGCATGAAAGGGATATTCGCAGCAGTTCTTTGTTTGGCCAGTGGTATGGCGCTGGCCGGAAAAGCGGATGTCGTTGATGCAACCGCTACACCCACCGGCGATACGTGGCAATTCTCTGCTACGGTTCAACATGCTGATGAAGGCTGGGATCATTATGCCGACGCATGGCGGGTTGTTTCAGCAGAGGGTGATGTGTTGGGGACTCGGGTGTTGCTGCATCCCCATGTCAATGAACAGCCTTTTACCCGCAGCCTTTCCGGTGTGGTTATTCCCGATGGGGTAGAGGTAGTGTTTATCGAAGCCAAGGACAATGTTCATGGCTGGGGCGGGCTACGAAAAGAAGTGAAACTAAAAAGCCACTGACGGACAGTGGCTTTTTGCTTTTACGGGAAACGGAAAATCAATATTCAGCCGTGACTTCGTAACTGGTGAATTTGCGGATGTTAATTACACCGGTATCGAAGATTAGGTATTGGCCTTTGATACCCTGTAATACTCCGGTAACGACTGGGTCTTTGTCAAAGTTAAGCGACGCAATCTTGGTCGGATATTCAGTGACAGGGTAACGAATATTCACAATGTCATGTTGAACTGGTTCAACAGCATCAAAACCGTATTGCAGCCTGAGGCTGTAAACCCGCGCGTCGATTTGCGGCAACAGCTTGCGTGCTTCTTCCTTCAAATCTATTTCTACATTGTCGCCTTTCAGCATGGCGCGCCAGTTGGTTTTATCTGCCAGAAACTCGGCGATAGCGATTTCAACCAACCCTGACAGGAAGCGGCTTTTCACCTTCAGGATAGGCAACGCCTGTGTTGCACCTTGATCTACCCAGCGGGTAGGGATTTGGTTCGCACGGGTGATGCCGACTTTTAATCCTGAGGTGTTTGACAGATACACCACGTGGTCAGTCATACAAAACTGCTCAGCCCACTCGGGCTCGCGGCAGGTGCCTTCTGCAAAGTGACAGGTTTCCGGCTTAAGAATGCACATGTCACAGCGGGCCAACCTTTTGGTGCAAGGGAAGCAATGGCCTTGGCTGAAGCTTTTGTTGGTTTTGGTGCCGCAGGCATCACAATAGATGTTGCCTGTGTAGGTAAGTTTGAGGGGCTTGCCAATGAGGGCGTTAAGATCAATGCCGTTCTCACCAACAGGCAGGGTATAAAGCACACCGTCGTTGAGTGTGCTTTTCATTTTGCTCAAAGTGCCAGTAATCATGATGTGTTTCTGTTGTCCTTCACAAGCGGATGATTCTATCAGATATCCGCGCCACGAAGGAGGGCGGTTAGCGATTCACGAGACCATCGCTGAGATCATCGTAAAGAGAAACCAGCAGGATCACTGTGTTGTGCTCAATATCCTCATTGATGTCATCGATGATAAACAAATCCGCGTTTGAGTCAGACACCTCTTTTGTTGCTAAAGCGACGATATCTTGCTTGATATCACCATAAATAGTCATTTCCTGCACTTTCTGGAAATAACCTACATTAAGCACAGCTGATGTGTTCAGCTCTGGAGAGGCAGTCGCGTTGAAAGAGGAGAGAAGGGCAGCAGCAATAAATGCCAAATTGAACTTGCGCATGGTTGTGATCCGTCATCATCGTTTTGCGGCAGTTTACTGCTGTGTATTGTCAGAAATGTCAGCAGAGGGTTAAGACAAGAGGGATGCAGATACAAAAAGTGATTTTTTGGCGGGTTTATTCGATTTTTGTGGCTTAATGTCACAAATTAACAATGATGGGGCAGTGGTCTGATAGTCGGTATGTCGCAACAGCATGATAAGAAAACTGATATTGCTTGGCCTGCGGAATAGACATTGACGACAGTGCGCCTTTGCTGGCAATGATATGGTCAATCAGTTTGCTATAAACAACATGTTCCCAGCGTTTGGTTCGATAGTTAAATTTTCTCGCTTTACATTTTGCTGGCGTGTTTTCGGTCAGTTTTACCAAATTGCCTTGTCCAATCTCTTTTTCGAGCTTGTCCCAGACCCATTCGTTGCTGTCATTGAGGTAATGGTTAAAGTCACCGGCAATCACAAATTCCTGCCCGAGCCGGATGCGGGTCTGGATCCAGATAATCAACGCTTCTATTTGGTGGTCTAGCTTTTTGCAGCTGTTATTGCGGCGTACGGGGGTTTCAAAACAGCCGGACTTGAGGTGAATGGAGAGCAGATGCAATGGCGGTAAACCGTCGCGTTCTACTTCAATATAAGCACCATAGCGAAGATCACCAGCGGAAAGAAATGTCGGTAGGCCGAGGGGTTGATAGTCCTGCCTGTCTATCACGTCTAGATTCTTCTTCACTGCCCAACCGGTATATTGCTGGCTGCGGCGGGAAAAGCCCAAGCGTTCGGCGCGATCAGAAAAGTAGTAGTCATAGATATCGGGGTTCACCACGCGGGAGAGTGCTTCGATACTGTCGACTTCCTGAAACGCCAGTAGATCTGCATCCAGAACGGAGTTGATGGTGTTCATCATCAGGTAGTCCTGATCTTCACGCTTGCTTTGAATCATGTCGCCTTTCTCAGAAAGCCATTCCATGTTCCAGGTCGCCAGTGTCAGCGAGGCATGCGTCAAAGCAGAATAGAAGACGAAAAGCAGGATCAACGTGTGGTTGAAAAGGCTTTGCAGTCTTGTCGCTGACAAACGTGAAAATGGCAATGGGGAGGACAACATCATTAATAGAAAGGTAACTTATTGTAGTAATGGTAAAAAAGGGTGGCTCACCTCGGATAGTAGTGCATACGGTAACGTCCAGATTTGTCTACATCATGAATTTGCGTGCTTAGTAGCAAATTTTGCTGGCCTTTTTTCATTTATTGAAGTTCGACCACAACAATCGAATAGATAAAAATCGCATCCCCCAGAGCCATGATCTAAATCAATGTATCAATTCGTCGTCAGCGGTCTAATGCACCACATATTGTAGTTGTGCGTCCGATTATCCCCATATTTGGTATTCCTTGACCTCGTTCACATTTGCATGTAGGCCGCTGGAATATCGCTGATTCTTTAAACGATCTTGATCATTTTTGTACAAAATGGACAAAGATTGAGGGTCTCACCGCTGCAATCATTGCCCGATTTAGCTATCGGCAATTTCTTACGTTTTTCATTCTCTCCCTGCTAGTAAAGGGTCCAAGTTCGTTGAGGAGCTATTTGTGAAACCTGTTGTCATCAAACGCGATGGATGCCGCGTACCTTTTGAATGCCACCGCATCGAACAAGCGGTGCTGAGCGCGGCACAAGCAGTAGAAGACATGGATCGAGCCTATGCAGCAGCAGTAGCAGATGGCGTGTTGTCGCAGTTTATGCGTCACGATGAAGTGGATATCCACCAGATCCAGGATGCTGTTGAAAATCACCTGATGGCAGGGCCGTACAAGGCAGTTGCACGTGCATATATCGAATACCGTCACGACCGCGACAGTATTCGTGAAAAACAAAGCCGCTTGAATAACGAAATCCGCGGTCTGGTAGAGCAAACCAACTCAGATATCCTCAACGAGAATGCGAACAAAGACAGCAAGGTGATCCCAACCCAGCGCGATTTGCTGGCGGGCATCGTTGCTAAGCACTACGCAACACAATACATGCTGCCAAAAGCGGTTGTACGTGCACACGAGCAGGGCGATATCCACTACCACGATCTGGATTACGCACCGTTCTTCCCGATGTTCAACTGCATGTTGGTGGATCTGGAAAACATGCTTACCCATGGCTTCAAAATGGGTAACGCGGAAATTGATACGCCAAAATCTATCCAGACGGCAACGGCGGTAACAGCACAGATCATCGCGCAGGTGGCGAGTCACATTTACGGTGGCACCACGATCAACCGTATCGATGAAACGCTGGCACCGTATGTTGAAATCAGCTACGAAAAACATCTGGCGATTGCCAAAGAGTGGAACATTCCGGATGCGGAAGGTTACGCCATGGCACGTACCGAAAAAGAGTGTTACGACGCATTCCAATCACTGGAATATGAAGTGAACACGCTCCACACCGCAAATGGCCAGACGCCGTTTGTGACCTTTGGCTTTGGCCTTGGTCAATCCTGGTCTGCGCGCCTTATCCAGCAGTCTATTTTACGCAACCGTATTGCCGGTCTGGGTAAAAACCGTAAAACAGCGGTATTCCCGAAACTGGTATTCAGCCTGAAAGCAGGTCTGAACCTGAAAGACGGCGAGCCAAACTACGACATCAAAAAGCTGGCGCTGGAATGTGCATCTAAACGCATGTACCCGGACATCCTGAACTTTGACCGTGTGGTTGAAGTGACCGGTTCATTCAAAACACCAATGGGCTGTCGAAGCTTCCTTGGTCCTTACGAAGAAAACGGCGAGCTGATCCATGAAGGGCGTAACAACCTTGGCGTGATCAGCCTGAACTTGCCGCGCATCGCTATGCGTGCCAACGGCTGTGAAGAAACCTTCTACAAACTGCTGGACGATGTGTTGGGCATTGCCCGTGAAGGTCTTGATACGCGCATTGCACGTCTGCAAGGTGTGAAAGCCCGCGTTGCTCCAATCCTGTACATGGAAGGTGCGTGTGGTGTGCGCCTGAATCCGGATGACGATGTCAGCGAAATCTTTAAAAACGGCCGCGCGTCCATTTCTCTGGGTTATATCGGTGTACATGAAACCGTTAATGCTCTGTTTGGCAATGACCAGCATGTGTACGACTCCGAAATCCTGCGCGAAAAAGCGATTGAGATCGTTAAGCACCTGAAAGCAGCTACGGATCGCTGGAAAGAAGAGACGGGCTATGGTTTCAGCCTTTACAGCACACCAAGTGAAAACCTGTGCAGCCGTTTCTGTAAGATTGACGCTAAAGAGTTTGGCGTTGTTGAGGGCGTGACCGACAAAGGTTACTACACCAACAGCTTCCACCTAGATGTGGAGAAGAAGGTCAACCCTTACGACAAGATCGATTTCGAAATGCCATACCCGTCAATCGCTAACGGTGGTTTCATTTGTTACGGCGAATACCCGAACATTCAACACAACGTTGAAGCGTTGGAAAACGTGTGGGATTACAGCTATGAGCGCGTACCTTACTACGGCACCAATACGCCAATCGACGAGTGCTACGAGTGTGGCTTCACCGGTGAGTTTGATTGTTCAAGCAAAGGTTTTGTCTGCCCAAGCTGTGGCAACCATGACAGTACCAAAGTTTCGGTAACCCGCCGCGTGTGTGGCTACCTGGGCAGCCCGGATGCGCGCCCATTCAACGACGGTAAACAGGAAGAAGTGAAACGTCGCGTTAAGCACATGTAAGGCAGGCAATGAACTTCCATCAATATTACTCCGTCGATGTGGTGAATGGAGAAGGTACGCGCTGCACCCTGTTTGTTTCAGGGTGCGAGCACCAGTGCCGCGGGTGCTATAACCAGAGCACCTGGTCGCCAAGTTCAGGGCAACCATTTGATCAAACCATGGAAGACAGGATCATTGCCGATCTGAATGACACGCGAATCAAACGCCGTGGTTTGTCACTGAGTGGTGGCGATCCGCTTCATCCCGCTAACCTCGATGCAGTTCTGCAATTGGTTCAGCGGGTGAGAGCAGAGTGTGATGGCAAAGACATCTGGCTTTGGACGGGGTACACACTGGACACACTGACCGAAAACCAACGCAAGGTTGTTGAGTATGTGGATGTGCTGGTGGATGGAAAATTCGACCAATCTCTTGCAGACCCTTCGCTGCCTTGGCGGGGGAGCAGTAATCAGGTAGTGCATCGCCTGACCTCCTGCTAACATTCAGCAGGATCTTTTCCGCTATAGTTGTTAAAGCGCGCCGGATAAGGGGAGAAAATCCACTTACGGCGCGTTTTCGTTTTTCTCTTTTTGTAAACCACAAGGACTATGCAATGAAACGTCGTATTGCTGCCTTTCTCTTTCTTCTGACTTTCCTGCCTTTTCATATGGCGCTGGCAGCTGACTCGTCCCAAACATATGAACACGCCGTTGATGGCAAGCTGATGATGGGTGAAAAAGAGTGGGTGAAGGTAGATGGTATAAACATCGTACTCAAGGCGCGTGTTGATACCGGCGCAACCACATCTTCCATCAGCGCAGTAGATATCGAACCGTTCGACCGCAATGGTAAAAAGTGGGTGCGCTTCCGACTGGCTCATGATGGTAAAAAAAGCGAAGTGATGGAACGTCCGGTGAAACGCATTGTGCGTATTATCCAGTCGAGTGTTGAGGGTTATGATCGCCGTTATGTGGTTGAAATGCCGATTACCATTGGTGATGTAACGGAAGAAACCGAGTTTACGCTAAGGGATCGCCAGCATCTTATTTATCCTGTGCTGCTGGGGCGTAGTTATCTGAGAGACACTGCTTTAGTGGATGTCAGCCGCCGCTACGTGCAGCCTAAACCGTAACGGCGCGATCACATCGCCAGTCAGTCACGCTGAATCCTGCTACTTTAGGTTGTTTGGGTACAAAAAAAAGCGCATCACGATACCTATCGGATGCGCTTTTTTACTTGCGCCTTACTGTGCATTTAGTAATGTAGCTTTCACCGTTTACAAATATGGAAGTTATTGAATGTTAGACCTGCTTACTCCAGCGCAACAAGACCCTATCTTGTCCCTCTCCATCGCATTCCGTGAAGATCCACGCACCGAAAAAATGGATCTTGGCATTGGTGTATATAAAGACAGTCAAGGCATTACTCCGATTATGCAGGCTGTGAAAGCGGCACAACAGCAACTTGCAGAAACCCAGACAACCAAAAGCTATGTCGGCCTTGCGGGCAGCGAAGTGTTTAACCAGTCAATGGTTGATCTGCTGCTGAAAGGTACCGATGGCTACAGTCGCTGTGCCGCGGTACAAACGCCCGGCGCAAGCGGTGCTTTGCGCATGCTGGCTGATCTTATGTATCTCGCAAAGCCTATCACTACGGTGTGGATCACCAATCCAAGCTATGTGAACCATAAGCCTGTGATGGAGGCGGCAGGGTTGACGGTGAAGTATTACCCGTATTTTGACATGACCACCAAACAGGTTGATGGTGAAGCGATGCTGGCAGCGCTCTCTAAAGCAGGCCCGGACGATGTCGTCCTGCTTCATGGCTGCTGCCACAACCCAACAGGCGCGGACATTCGCCATGAGCATTGGGAAGCCATCAATGAATTGGCACAGAAAAATGGGTTTACCCCGTTTGTCGACATTGCTTATCAGGGTTTTGGTTCGGGCATTGAGGAAGATGCAGCAGGTCTGCGTTTGCTTGCGGACTCTGTGGAAGAGATGCTAATTGCGACTTCTTGCTCGAAAAGCTTTGGTCTTTACCGTGAACGTACCGGTGCTGCGATTGTTATCGGCAAAAACAAAGAAGAAGCAATGAACGCGAAAGGGCGCATTCTTCAGCTGGCGCGAGCTACCTATACCATGCCACCTGATCACGGCGCAGCGATCGTACAGACCATCCTGACGGATGACGCACTGACCACACAATGGCGTGAAGAGCTAAATACCATGCGAAACCGCATTGTTTCTTTGCGTGAAGGGTTGAGCTCGGCGTTATCTGCACGCACTGGTGATAACCGGTACGATTTCATCAAATCGCACAAAGGGATGTTCTCTGTGCTTGGCCTTTCGGTTGAGCAGGTTGCGAAGTTGCGTGATGAATTCGGCATCTACGCGGTAGGAGACAGCCGGATTAACATTGCCGGTTTGACTGAAGCGAGAATCGACTATTTGGCAGATGCCTTAATCACTATTTCAGAATAAACTGAAATATACCCAAACAACCTGAATATGAGCATCTTCAGGTCGTTTGGGTATATATAATAAAAATGGCCGGACAAATCGGCCATTTTTATTTAAGTGGCGTGTCTTATTTTTTATTAAATACGAGACTAACATTAACCGGAACTGTATCAGACAGTGGAATACTACCAACGGTTTCTGCCAGTTTATTCAGGTTTTCAGTTGGAATACCAAATGAAGAGCCGCTGATAATGGTTGGTTTATAAGTATAAGCGACCAAAGTATCACCCAGCTTTAATACATTGACATCAAAGTTTACGTCTACTGTTTTTCCGTGCAGTGTCACTTTTACTGGCAGGGAAACCTGCATTTGACGACCTGACTTTTCTACCTCATCCATGGGAAACGTGCCAGCCACACTCAATGTCGGGAATGACTGGGCATTGAAAAACAAGGCATTCAAGCGCTCGTCACGGATGGGAATACCTGTGCTAATTGAGCTAAGCGGAGATGTAATAGAAAACGCACCATCGTCATCGAGTTTCCCTTCAACGTTGGTAAGGTTTGCGGGCTCTACTGTGTAGGCTTTTTTAATGGTGGCAAAGTTAATTGAAGAAGCATCAGAATCTAATACATATTCATCAGCATTTACTGTAAAAGACATCGCTGTTGTACCAATAACAAAAGGCAGCATTGCCAGGAATTTATTCATTATTATTTCCCTTGTTATGTTTAAATGTATGTGTAGAGATTTTTATGCTCGTTTATTTGTTGTTAAATGTATAGTGAATAAATACGATTACATTTTTCTGAAATATCGATTAATAATTTTCGGGACAGTTGTTTTATAAACAAGATGAAATAGTCGGATGGCAACAAATCATGTAAAATTCATTGCCGTCGTTCTGAGCCATTTGGGTAACCATTGAAGGGCGTTTCTGTTACTATGTCTTTTTTTGAAAGTCAGGTAGTAAACCAATGAAAATTCATCGAATTAATCCAGAGCAACGTTGGTCAGATGCCACCGTATTCAATGGTATCGCTCACTTTGTAGAAGTGCCTGAGAGCGACTTAAGCGCCGATATCAAGGGACAGACTGAACAGGTCCTGGCGCAGGCAGAGAAAAATCTTGCCGGTATTGGCAGCGACAAAACACGCATTCTGTCAGTCACTATCTACATCACCGATTTCGCTAATCTCCCTGCGATGAACGAAGTGTGGGATGCCTGGTTTGAACCGGGTACTGCACCAAGCCGCGCGTGTGTGAAAGTAGAGCTGGCTGACCCTGAGTACTTGGTCGAGATGGCATTCGTTGCCGCAGCCGGCGAAGCCTACCAAAGCTAAGGCTGCGCATAACAATGAAGGCGGTTTTCACCGCCTTCATTGTGTTTCTACTTCTCTTCTCTCTTCTCTCTTTTGTCTCCAAATCTCTAATCTCTAACCTCAAGTCTCTAATCTGTTGTCTCTCGCTTCTATCCTTCAAATCTTTCATCAAGAAAACGCTGTGAAGGTACAAAGTAATTACAGCCTGTCTGAGCCTCAACGAAATTCAGCAGGTGATCGTAGTGGCCGTTTTCATCGGCATGGATCATCTGGCTAAGTGAGGTTTCGATGGTTGAGACCGAGGCGGCGAACCCGACAAACATGGTGCCATGCTCAATGGCATTCCCGTAAGGACGGTTCTGGCGAAACATTTTGATCTCCTCGCCGTCGATTTCCACTTTGCTTTTTGCATTGTGCGCCGAGGCAGGCTTCTCCTCATCGCTTAATTCGATATCATCCATTTTGGTTCGCCCAACCACACGCTCTTGCTGCTCGGTTGCAAGCGCATCCCAATCTTCCTGTCGGTCAACATAACGTTGAACAACCAGGTAGCTGCCACCAAGCTCTGTGTCAGAGCCCTCGCTCACCAATACCGATTCAGCGCGTTCATCACTGACAGGGTTTTCTGTGCCATCAACGAAATCGATCATGTCGCGGTTGTCGAGATACTTATAGCCTTGGATATCTTCGGACAAATCCGCGATGTGCTTGAGCGCACCGGCCATGTGTTTGGCTACCTGAAAGTTTAGGTCTTTCCTTTCTGATTTAATCATCAGGAAGATATCACCAGGCGTTGAGGGAAATGTTCGCCCGCCATCGGCAAGGGCAGGGAAGGGATGCAGCTCTTTCGGTAAGGCGACATCAGGAAACAGGATCGGCCAACTGTTTGCAGAAAAGCCCATTGTTACGGAAAGCCCGGCATTTGAATCTTTTTGCCGGATGGACTTTTCGATACCGGGCAGTTGGGAAAGTGCCTCGTTGATTTCCTCAACATTCAGCCACTGGTCTTTGAGCGTAAAGGTCAGAAATTCTGCATGGGTTGTTGGATCAGACAAAACGCCCGGCTGTGCCAGAGCAATGAGTTCGTTCATAAACCATCCTGTTCGATGAGTTGTCGTTAGTTTCACGAATCATAGAACAGAGATGGCTGTACTGTTGGGGTAGGTTTGAGACGGAAAACAATCTTGATTTGCGCAAAAGAAAACGGTTAAGCGAACCTAAGTCTCGGTTTGCCTACACAAAACTTTCATCAAAATGGACAGTGAATTGAAGTGTAATTACGATAACCTTTATCTAAACAACACAGTTGCATATAGGGAAATCATGCTCTGGCATAAAGTCGACTACCAACTCAAACTTCACGACATCAGCCTGATTGTCGGCGCAAACCGCACCGAGAAGACCAAATTTCTTTTAGAGCAGTACGGTGACACGCCTTTTACGCTTGACGTTTCCAAGGCAAAAATCGCCTATTGCGGCGGTGACACAACCATTACCGAACAGGAATGGCAGCAGATGGCAGAGCGCGACTGCCGGTTTATTGCGGTGGATGACACTCATCTGCTGAAGCCGGAAGATATGCTCAAACTGATAGACATGGCGGTAAGCTGCAAAAAACGCCTCTATCTTGCGTGTCACGACACCATTTCATCCCACTTATCTTCCATTCTTGGTCATGCACGCCGTTATGAACTGTCGGTGGTTAAGTTGGTAAGGCTAACGCCAGAAGAGGTGTGTGCCTGGACACTGGCGGATTTTCAGTAGTAGCGCTGCCAACAAAAAGCCCCGCAGATGCGGGGCTTTTAATTTTTGAAATGATCAGCGTTTGTTACGCAGATAACGCTTACGGCGTTCTTCTTTGTTCTTGGCTTTCTCTTCCGCTTTTTGCGCGGCAGCTTCTTCCACTTCAACCAGTTCCTGACTGATCATATCTGGATGTTCCAGCGTGATAAGGCCAAGGGTGCCGCTACGAAGGTCATTCAGCAGGATTTCAGAGGCTTTGTGCAGGTCGATACGGCCACCGGCACGCAGACAGCCACGTTTCTCGCCAATTGCTTCCATCAACTCCACTTCATTCTCTGGAAGCTCGTCGATGTTGTAACGCTTTTTCAGCAATTCTGGGTAGGCTTTTGCCAGATACTCAACGGTGTAGAAAGCGACTTCATCATATTCCATCGCGGTGTCTTTTACCGCACCAGTTGCCGCCAGACGGAAACCACTGTGCGGGTTTTCAACTTTCGGCCACAAGATCCCCGGCGTGTCTGACAGCACAACACCGTTTTGCAGGTTGATACGTTGCTGCTGACGGGTTACTGCAGGTTGGTTACCGGTTTTTGCAACCACTCGGCCTGCCAGAGTGTTGATGATGGTGGATTTACCCACGTTCGGGATCCCCATGATCATGGTGCGGATGTTCTTGCCCATCTCTTCGCGATGTGGCGCAAGTTTACGGCAAAGCTCCATGATTTTGTTTACTTCACTGATTTGCTCAGTAGTAATTGCCATCGCCTTTACGCCTTGCTCTTTCTCAAGGTGCTCAAGCCACAGGGCTGTCATTTCAGGGTCTGCCAAATCACGTTTGTTCAGCACCTTGATCACAGGCTTGTCTTTACGGATACGACGGATCAGCGGGTTTTCGCTGCTGAACGGAATACGGGCATCAAGAACTTCGATGATGACGTCGATCTTTGGAACGACTTCTTCAATCTCTTTGCGCGCTTTGTGCATGTGGCCAGGGAACCACTGAATAGAGTTATTAATCATGGGGATGATTGCCTTTCTGAAATCTGTCTATCGCGCAACCGCTTTGCAAACGTTGCAAAAGGTGCCGACGGAATTTGGCGCTGATTCTAGCACTTTACGTGAGCGAACGTAAAAATTTACAGCGAGACAGACCCATGACTGGTTAAGGGATGGGCGATATCCCGGCGCTACCGCCGGGAGGAAGGCTACATAACTTCGGCCACTTGCGGAATGGTGATGAAATCTTGCGGATGGGAAAAGAAAGCCTCGATAGATTGCGGCATACCCAGGAAGTACCCTTGGTAGTAATCAACGTTCAATAAGCGCATTGCGTTGTACTCATCAAGATTCTCAATTCCTTCAACCAATACCTTGGCATTCACCTCGTTCGCCAGGGTGATTGCTTCCATCAAAGGTGTTGTTTCGCCTGTCATGTAGCGTTCGAGCATAGAACGGTCAATTTTTAGCACATTTGGGTTGATCATCCTAACGCGCGATTCTTTTGACCCTTCCACACCATAGTCATCAACCGCAATCTTAAAACCGGACGAAATAGACTGTTCGGCAGCGACTGACAGGGAGAGGGGATCATCATGTAAATGCTCGACTACTTCCAGCACTACATGGCGGCGGGGAATACCAATTTCCTTCAACCGCTTCAGCATCAGTTTTTGGCTGGAAAAGTTAGCAATGGAAGCCACCGCAGACGATGGCAACATATTCAAAAATATAGAGTAAGTGCCTGCGCATCGAGAGAAGTTACGCAGGTGAATAACACGCGCCAGTTTATCGATGCTTATCTGCTTGTAGTAGTCGGGGTGCCCTCTATCGAGGTTGCGGAAAATATGGGCAGGGCAGACAGTTTCTCCATCTTCGTTGGTAGCCCTGAGCAATGCTTCAAACCCCAGAACGGTTTGGTCAGCGCGGAATATTGGCTGGTAAACACTACGAAATACAAGACCATTGAAAAGTGCAATTACATCACCGTTTTCTTCGACGTGAAGACACTGTTCAAATTCGGCTTGTGTCATTAACTGGGTGTCCAAAATTCGCTACCTCTGCATGCGGATCTGTACCATGTTACGCGAAACATAGGCACGGAAAAACTCCCTCAATTCACGGCGCGAGATTAATGTGATCCACTCCATGTCAGTGTCAAAAGTTTAGGGTTATTCGGCTTTGAATTGAAGACAGGCTGTTAAACCCTATTTTCCGCAATGTAAAAACCGTACGTAAAAAAATTGTTACACATCGCCATGCGGTAAAAATCCGCCTTCACTTCCGCTTCAAATTTAAGCCGCTATCGTTTGGTTATGGCTCGCGCTGGGGAGATGGATGATGAAAATCAGCAAATACGTATCAAAACCCATGGACGATAATGGACAGATCGCGTGGTCGGAATCTGAGCATACTGTGTGGCACAAATTGGTAACCCGACAGCTATCCTGCATCAAAGGTAAAGCTTGCCAGGAATACTTTGATGGCTTGGACATGCTAAGCCTGCCAACAGACAATGCGCCTCAGGTGAGCGACATAAACCGTGTGCTCATGCAAAGCACGGGCTGGCAACTGGAAGCCGTACCCGCGCTGATAGATTTCGATAAATTCTTCGCTTTACTGGCAGACCGGAAGTTTCCCGTCGCAACGTTTTTGCGTACCGAAGACGACTTTGACTATTTGCAGGAGCCAGACTTCTTCCACGAAGTTTTTGGTCACTGTGCCATGCTGACCCATCCGGCTTTTGCATCCTTTACCCATCATTATGGCAAGCTTGGATTGAATGCCTCCAAAGCAGAACGGGTTTATCTGGCTCGTCTCTATTGGTTTACCGTCGAATTCGGGCTGATTGAAAACGCCAGTGGCCGTTCAATTTATGGCGGTGGCATTCTGTCATCACCTGCTGAGACTGAGTACGCCTTTGCCAGCAGTGAACCAGTCAGAAAAAGGCTGGATGTTCTGGATGTAATGCGCACACCTTACCGCATCGACATTCTCCAGCCACTCTATTACTGCCTGGAGTCGCTTGACGAGCTGTATGAACTTGAGAAGATGGATTTAATCGCGTGTGTTCGCCGGGCCATGGCGCTTGGACTGCATGCGCCTTTATACCCAGAGAAGTACCCACAAAAAATCGCACAATAGGGAGAGTGAAATGGAAAACCTGTCCGAACTAAAATGTGAAGCTTGTCAGGCCGGCGCGCCGAGGGTGCAGGCAGAAGAAGCTGCAGAGCTGCTGAAAACGTTGCCTGAATGGCAACTCCTGAATGTGGACGGCATAGATCAGCTGCAACGGGTATTTACGTTTCGTAACTTTAGACTGGCGTGGGAGTTTGCAGACGAAGTGGCGGCGCTAGCAGAAGAGGAAGGGCATCACCCGGCGATTCTGTTGGAGTGGGGGCGCTGCACGGTGACGTGGTGGACACACAAAATTAAAGGGCTGCATATGAACGATTTTATCTGTGCGGCCAAAACGGATGCGCTGCACCAAGACTGAACCGGTTACAACACTGAACAGGTCAGTTGTTATGACGCGGGCTAGATGCTACACCTTAGCCCGCGTTTTCTGATCTCGGCTTGGCGCATTGGCATATCGTCAATGATCTCCACCAGTTCATTGATGTCGATGGTTTGGAACCATCGCGCCTTTTCGGTGCCATCTTTTCCAATCAACACCGCGATGTGTTCATCGCTGCCAATCCGGTACTTATTTTTCAGTTTCAACACATCTTTCGCAGAGAAAATCCCAGCGGAGTCTGAAAGCGTACCTGTGTCCAGGATCAGGGTGTAAAGATCCCTGTCTTCAATCTGGCAACGATGGATAAGTACCTGACGCTTGAAATCTGCCACCTTTTCATCAAATCCCGGCGAAAAAAACATCAAAGTGCGGTGGGGCTCGATCACAGCATAGTGCGGGTAAGCAGCAACTGAACCTGTGAAAAGCAAACTGCTTAGGAACAGAAAAATGCGGATGCTGCGCATAGTCACTCTCTCCAGTTTGAGACCGATAGACTGCATTACGAAAGCGTAGCGTGGCTGGATTAATCTGTCGTTTTTATCGTATGACGCACCGTTATTGTGCAAATTACGACCTTTAGATAAGTGAATGCTAATTTAGCGCATGATGTGCGGGCATGTGCACCACGCAATGACATTGTGTCTAATTTGATACACACCTATTTCCATGCTGACTATTCATATATTTCCTTTATTTACATAAAGTTGCGATATTTATGCGAGTGATAATTCAATATTGGCAAACTCCTTGCTCAAAGGCTCATCAGGTACTCATAAGGAGCTTTTGCAATGAAAGGAAAGAAGGTTGCATTAAATTGGGTAAGCGCTGTTGCGTTGGCAGGACTGGCCTTTAACGCGGTAGCGGAAGAGGACACGATTAAAGTGGGTGTGCTTCATTCACTGTCCGGAACCATGGCCATCAGTGAAACCACGTTGAAAGACACGGTTTTGATGATGGTTGAGGAGCAAAACAAAAAAGGGGGTTTGCTCGGTAAAAAACTGGAAGCCGTGGTCGTTGACCCTGCTTCAAACTGGCCATTGTTTGCCGAAAAAGCCCGTGAGCTGATTGAAAAAGAGGACGTCGATGTCGTCTTTGGCTGCTGGACATCTGTCAGCCGCAAATCTGTTCTTCCCGTGTTTGAAGAGCTGAATAGCCTTCTGTTCTATCCCGTGCAATATGAAGGTGAGGAATCGTCGAAAAACGTTTTCTACACCGGCGCTGCGCCAAACCAGCAGGCGATTCCTGCGGTGGATTATCTGAAAGACGAGCTGGGTGTGAAACGCTGGGTACTGGCGGGCACCGATTACGTCTATCCACGCACCACTAACAAAATCCTCGAAGCCTACCTGCTTGATAACGGTGTCGCCAAAGAAGACATCATGATCAACTACACCCCATTTGGACACTCAGATTGGCAGTCGATCGTTTCTGATATCAAAAAATTCGGTGCCCAGGGCAAGAAAACCGCGGTTGTCTCTACCATCAACGGCGATGCCAACGTGCCTTTCTATAAGGAACTGGCCGCACAGGGCGTGTCTGCAGAAGACATCCCAGTCGTGGCGTTCTCTGTGGGCGAGGAAGAACTCTCAGGCATGGATACATCATCGCTGGTCGGCCATCTCGCAGCTTGGAACTACTTCATGAGCGTAGAGACGGATCCGAATGATGAGTTCGTAGAGAAATGGCATGCCTACATCAAAGACGATGAGCGTGTGACCAATGACCCGATGGAAGCGACTTATCTCGGCTTCAACATGTGGGCGAAAGCGGTTGAAAAGGCGGGCACTACAGATTCTGACGCCGTTCAGGATGCCATTATCGGTGTGACTGTGCCTAACCTCACCGGCGGATACGCCACCATGATGCCAAACCATCACATTACCAAGCCTGTCCTTATCGGAGAGATCCAGGACGACGGCCAGTTTGTAACCGTATGGGAAACCCCAGACGTGGTTGCTGGTGATGCGTGGTCTGACTATCTATCCGGCTCGAAAGACTTGTTCGCAAGCTGGCTCAAGCCTATGTCTTGCGGCAGCTTCAATGTCACCACGGGTCAATGTAGCGGCGTCACAGAATAATCACACTAAGACGTTCATGCGGGCGGCTACCCGTCCGCATTGCTTACGATTTCTGTTTACCTGCCAGCGGACCTTATCTCCTTGTTCTAGCGCGTTGGCAGGTCTTTTTCGAAGGATCGAAACATGCAACGTTCGACAGCTATAGCGCGTCTTCCTTTCCAAATAGGAAAGACGTGGCAGCTAGTAAAATGGTTAGGTGTGCTTTTCCTGACACTGCTTTCACTGAGCAGTTACAGTGAAGAAGTTACGCCGGATTCAATTTCATCGCTGTTAACCAGCAAGTCATTTGATGACAAAGCCAAAGCGGTGGATTTGCTGGCAGCCTCTGAACTGCCTCAAAAAATGCAGGTGCTTGAAGATCTGCTCAACGGGCAGGTGGTCTACGACAAAAAGGACGAAACGGTCTGGCTTGTGGCGGAAAAACCGCTAAATAAAGGGAGTGTTCTCTCCGCACTTAACGGTGATGAAAGCATCACTGTTGAGAAGAAACGTCAATACCGAACCGTCACCATCAACAACCATATCCGTGGGTTGATTAAAACAGCCCTGGCGACAAGTGCCCTTGGCAGCAAAGATAAATCGACAAAACGTGCAGCAGCCAAAAGGTTGATTGGCGACGTGGATGCCGACTTGTCATCTGTGCTTATCGAAAGACAAAATGCCGAGAGTGACAGTGTCACTAAGTCTTATCTTGCTGCTGCACTTGCGGTGTACACGTTGGGTGAAAGTGGTGCAGGGGAAAGCGAAAAGCTTGCTGCCGTTGACACACTTCAAGACTCAGGTTTGCCTGAAGCGTACGACGCACTGCTCTCTGCCAGCCGTCTTGAAAGCGCAACCGAAAGCGGGTTGGCTTCGCCTTTAGGCATTGCGCTGACAGAAGCTATTAACGATTTCCAGCAAAAGCAGCGGGTCGTGAACGCGGCGCAAACCCTATACTTTGGCCTGAGTCTTGGCTCTGTTCTGGTGCTGGCCGGGATTGGTCTTGCTATTACCTTCGGGGTGATGGGCGTGATCAACATGGCACACGGAGAGCTGATCATGCTGGGTGCCTACACAACCTACGTTATCCAGCAACTGCTGCCCCAATACACAGGGGTTGCCTTGATCGTATCTATTCCTTGTGCGTTTTTGGTTGCCGGTGCTGTTGGGATTGTTATCGAGCGGACAGTGATCCGCCACCTCTACGGCAGGCCGCTGGAGACACTGCTGGCGACCTTTGGTATCAGCCTCATTTTACAGCAGGCAGTCCGCAGTATTTTCTCCCCCCTTAACCGCTCAGTCAGCACGCCGGACTTTATGAGCGGCATGATTGAAATTTCCCCTATGTTGCAACTGACGGCGAGCCGCATGTACATCATCGTGTTCTGTCTGGCGGTCTTTTTCGCATTGCTTTATGTGCTCAAACGTACGCCATTGGGACTTCAGGTTCGTGCGGTATCCCAAAACCGTGCAATGGCGCGTGCCATGGGCGTGCGTTCTGAATGGGTAGATATGGCGACCTTCGGGCTGGGCTCTGGTATTGCCGGAGTGGCGGGTGTTGCGCTGTCGCAATTAACCAATGTCGGCCCGAACATGGGACAGGCTTACATTATTGATTCATTTATGGTGGTGGTCTTCGGCGGCGTTGGAAACCTCTGGGGCACACTGGCGGCAGGCCTCAGTCTTGGCGTGCTGAACAAGGTGCTTGAACCCTGGGCGGGGGCTGTGCTGGCAAAAATTCTGGTGCTGGTGTTCATCATCCTCTTTATCCAGAAACGGCCAAAGGGTCTGTTCCCGCAACGTGGCCGCATGGCAGAGGAGGGCTAAACGATGAACCGTACTTTCTTTGACCGTCCGACGGTTTGGATGATGGTGGTGTTGGCGGCACTGGCTGTTCTGGTTCCTATGATGAACCTTTTGGTTCCGGAAACCAGCCCTTTGCACCTTGAAACCTACACAGTATCACTGCTCGGCAAATACCTCTGTTACGCCATTCTGGCATTGTCCGTGGATTTGATTTGGGGCTATCTCGGCATTCTGAGTCTGGGTCATGGCGCGTTTTTCGCTTTGGGTGGATACGCCATGGGCATGTACCTGATGCGCCAGATTGGTGACCGCGGTGTTTACGGTAACCCCGAGCTGCCAGATTTTATGGTTTTCCTCAACTGGACTGAACTGCCGTGGTTCTGGTCTGGGTTTGACCAGTTCTGGTTTGCCTGCCTGATGGCGGTTGTTATCCCTGGTTTGTTGGCCTTTGTCTTTGGCTGGCTAGCATTCCGGTCACGGGTTTCCGGCGTCTACTTTTCCATCATGACTCAGGCGATGACGTTCGCCCTGATGCTGGCGTTTTTCCGCAATGAAATGGGGTTTGGCGGAAACAACGGTCTGACCGACTTTAAAGACTTGCTCGGCTTCAGTCTGCAAAGCGATGGCGTCCGCATGGGGCTTTTTGTCGCCACCGTTGTGGCGTTGATGCTTGCGTATCTGCTCTGTCGCAGCGTGGTCGCCAGCCGTTTGGGCGCCGTGTCAGTGGCGGTGCGCGATGCTGAGTCACGTACCCGTTTCGTCGGCTACAAAGTTGAACACGTCAAACTGGCGTTGTTTGTGTTGTCTGCGGTTATCGCCGGTATCGCCGGGGCACTGTATGTGCCGCAGGTTGGCATTATTAACCCGGGAGAATTTTCTCCGCTCAACTCGATTGAAGTGGTGGTCTGGGTGGCATTGGGTGGCCGCGCGACCCTGTTCGGCGCAGTCATCGGTGCGCTTTTGGTCAACTATGCCAAGAGCTGGTTCACCGTGGAATTTCCGGAAGTCTGGCTGTTTGCGCTGGGCGCACTGTTTGTACTCGCCACTGTGTATTTACCAAAAGGGGTGAGTGGATTGCTTCGTAAGCAGGAGGCGACGGCATGACTACCAATACGTTAGATCAGGGGCTGGCAAAAATGCAGCCAAAAGAGACAACAAAAGGCGGTAAAGCCGCAGAGATCCTCAATGATTTTACTCGCCGCGACCAGGTATTCAGTTTCCTGACGCCGCCTTATAACCCAAAGGTTGATGTAAAGAATGGGATGTTGCTTTACGTGGAAGGCGTGACGGTGTCGTTCGACGGGTTCAAGGCGATAAACGATCTGAACCTTTACATCAAAGAGGGCGAGCTTCGCTGCATCATCGGCCCTAACGGCGCGGGGAAAACCACCATGATGGACATCATCACCGGTAAAACGCGGCCAGACCAAGGCGAAGTATGGCTTGGACAGCAACTTAACTTGCTCAAGATGGAAGAGGCTGATATTGCCAATGCGGGTATCGGCAGAAAGTTCCAGAAACCGACGGTGTTTGAGGCGCTGACGGTTTGGCAAAACCTGGAACTTGCGATGGCGGGGAACAAAAGTGTCTGGCAGATATTCCGCGCCGTGTTGTCGTCAGAGCAGAAATGCGACATCGAAAAAGTGCTTGAACTTATAGGCTTAGAAGCACAGATAAATATGCTGGCGGGCAAGCTTTCACACGGTCAGAAGCAATGGCTGGAAATTGGCATGCTATTGATGCAAAAGCCGAAACTCCTGCTGGTGGATGAGCCCGTTGCGGGCATGACCCACCAGGAAATGGACAGGACATCGGAGCTTTTACTTTCACTGACCGGTGACCACTCCATTGTGTTGGTTGAGCACGATATGGACTTCGTGCGCAGTATTGCGTCCACAGTGACTGTGCTGCATCAGGGACATGTGCTGGCTGAAGGCAGCATGAAAGAAATTCAGGACGATGCGCGGGTGCGCGAAGTCTATTTAGGACAATAGGAGCGGCCATGCTGAGTGTAAACGGATTAAACCAGCGCTATGGCGAGAGCCAGACCCTGTGGGATTTATCAATTGATGCCCCCAAAGGGCAATGCACCGTGGTGATGGGACGAAACGGCGTGGGAAAAACCACGCTGCTACAGAGCATTATGGGACTGCTCAACATAGATGACGGGCAGATCCTGATGGATGGTCAGGATATTGCCAAGGCTCCGGCGGAAAAAAGGCCACGGGTGGGAATCGGTTATGTGCCGCAAGGAAGGCAGATCTTTCCTCGCCTGACGGTGCAGGAGAACCTCGAAATTGGCTTACCTATCCGTCCAAAAAACGACAGGAAAATTCCGGAACATATCTTTGAGATGTTCCCGGTACTGCACGAGATGCGACACAGGAATGGCGGTGACCTTTCCGGTGGTCAGCAGCAGCAACTCGCCATTGCCCGGGCTTTGGTGATTGACCCCAGCGTGCTGTTGCTTGATGAACCGACAGAAGGCATTCAGCCCAATATTGTTCAGGAGATAGGCGACATTATTTGTCAGTTGAACCGGGAGCTGGGACTGACGGTGATTCTGGTAGAACAGAAACTGCCGTTCGCGCGCAAAGTCGGCGACAGGTTTGTCCTGCTCGACCGTGGCAGGAATGTTGCCAGCGGGGAAATGGATGATCTCAGTGATGATCTCATCCGCCAGTATCTGACGGTATAAGGACACTGAATGGCGCAAACCCTGTCTGATCTTACCCAAACTGAACCGCTTCCTGGCCATGGGCGCTGGGAGGCGGAGTTGTGCCTTGGATTTGCGGCTGGTGCGGGTAAAACGGTGCTAAAACACCGCAGCCACAAAGGCCCTTTGTCTGTACAAAGGGCGCTGTATCCTGAGGGGGCTATTTGTCACAGCTATCTGTTACATCCGCCAGGCGGTGTAGTGGGTGGTGACAGCCTGACGGTAAAAGCGCGTACTGAGGCGGGGGCTGTAGCGCTGGTTACCACACCTGGTGCAACCCGTTTTTATCGTTCAGATGGTCTGGTTGCTTCCTTGAGCCAACAACTTGATGTTGCTGCAGACAGTCGCCTTGAGTGGATGCCGCTGGAAAATATTGCCTTTCCCAATGCCCATCTTGAAACCAAAACCATGGTTAATCTTTCCACGGGTTCACAGTTTATTGGCTGGGACATCTGGATGCTTGGTCAGCCGGTGGCTGGGCAATCTTTTGGAGAGGGCTCGGTAGATGGGATGACACAAATCAGCATTGATAACCAGTTAATTTTGAGTGAGCGGTTTCGGGTGAACCCCAGATTCAGCGCGTATCGCGCGGCGACATTGCGGGAGTTCCCCGTTAGCGGAACCCTTTACGTTTATGGCGATGCACAAGCATTGGCATTGAAACTGGAAGCGTGGCGTGAGGCGCTGGCATCGCACCGTGATTTGGCCATTGGGCTGACAGTCATTGACGGTTTGCTGGTGGTTCGGGGGCTTGCCAAGCGCACGGATGCCCTGTTCTCTGCTTTTACACACTGTTGGCAGCATACGCGTGAACACTGGACGGGCAAAACACCGGAAATACCGCGGATTTGGCGCACATAACGTTATACAAATCAACATGAGGCGAGGAGCCGAGACATGGAGTTAACACCCAGAGAGAAGGACAAGCTAATGCTGTTCACCGCTGCGCTGCTGGCGGAGCGGCGGATGGCGAGGGGGTTGAAACTCAACTACCCAGAAGCCGTCGCCCTGATCAGTGCTGCCATTATGGAAGGCGCTCGTGACGGGAAGACCGTGGCCGAGTTGATGGATTACGGGCGCACCATACTCACTGCAAATGATGTGATGGAGGGGGTTCCGGCGATGATCCACGATGTGCAGGTAGAAGTGACCTTCCCCGATGGTACCAAACTGGTCACTGTTCACGACCCAATTGTGTAGGGAGGTTTGGATGAAACAGTCTACCCATTTTGGCTTCACACCCGGCGAACTTCGGGCAAAGGCAGGCGACATTGAGTTGAATGCCGGAAAGCAGACCGTGGTGGTGGATGTCGCCAATACCGGTGATCGTCCAGTGCAAATCGGATCCCACTACCATTTTTTCGAAGTCAATGATGCGCTGGTGTTCGACCGGAGCATGACTAAAGGATTCCGTCTCAACATTCCTTCCGGTACAGCAGTGCGTTTTGAGCCAGGGCAAAGCCGCATGGTTGAGCTGGTTGCCTATGGCGGCAGCCGCACTGTGTATGGCTTTCAGGGGCGGGTGATGGGCGCGTTAGACAGTGATAAGGACGACTGACATGGCGAAGATTTCACGACAGGCTTATGCCGAAATGTTCGGTCCCACAACCGGAGACAGCGTCCGTCTGGCCGACACGGATTTGTGGATTGAGATTGAAAAAGACTTCACCGTTTATGGCGATGAAGTGAAATTTGGCGGCGGTAAAACCATCCGCGACGGGATGGGGCAAAGCCAGCGGCCAAGTGCGGAAACGCCGGATCTGTTGATCACCAATGTGGTGGTGCTCGATTACTGGGGCATTGTCAAAGCGGATGTGGCGGTGAAAAACGGCCGCATTATGGCGATTGGTAAAGCGGGTAACCCAGATATTCAGGACAAGGTCGATATCGTCATCGGCCCCGGTACTGAAGTGGTTGCCGGTGAGGGTCAGATTGTTACCGCAGGCGGGATAGACAGCCATATTCACTACATCTGCCCCCAACAAATTGAAGAGGCACTGACATCCGGCGTCACCACTATGATTGGTGGCGGAACAGGGCCTGCAACCGGTACCAACGCGACAACCTGTACACCAGGGCCGTGGAACATTCACCGGATGCTGCAGTCACTGGATGCATTTCCGATGAACTTCGGCTTATTGGGTAAAGGCAATGGCAGTCTGCCCGAAGCGCTGGAAGAGCAGGTCGCAGCAGGCGCTTGTGGCTTGAAGCTGCATGAAGATTGGGGTTCGACACCAGCCGCGATTGACTGTTGTCTGGGAGTGGCAGAAAAAACCGATGTTCAGGTCGCTATCCATACTGATACGTTGAACGAGTGCGGTTTTGTGGAAGCGACGCTCAACGCGATTGGCGATCGGGTCATCCATACCTATCACACGGAAGGGGCGGGAGGTGGTCACGCACCCGACATCATTAAAGCGGCCGGATTACCGAATGTGTTGCCGTCCTCCACGAACCCGACCCGCCCTTACACAATTAACACCGTTGATGAGCACCTCGATATGTTGATGGTGTGCCATCACCTGTCACCCTCCATTGCTGAAGACGTCGCTTTTGCCGAGTCGCGTATTCGCCGTGAAACTATCGCCGCCGAAGACAGGCTGCACGATCTGGGGGCATTTTCGATGATCTCCTCAGATTCCCAGGCAATGGGCCGGGTTGGCGAGGTAGTGCTCCGTACCTGGCAGACCGCCCACAAAATGAAAGTACAGTTTGGCGCGCTGGAATCGGACTCTCCTTACAAAGACAACTTCCGGGTGAAACGCTATGTCGCCAAGTACACCATCAATCCGGCCATCACCCACGGTATGTCCCATGAAATTGGTTCGATTGAAGTGGGCAAACTGGCAGATCTTGTGCTTTGGAAGCCGGCATTTTTCGGCGTGAAACCCTCACTCGTTATCAAAGGCGGTCTGATCGTTACTGCGCCAATGGGTGACCCCAATGGCTCAATCCCCACGCCACAACCGGTCCACTACCGCCCAATGTTTGGCGCGTTTGGCGCAGGCCCCGCAACCAGTTCATTGCTGTTTATGTCCCAGCAGTCGATAGACGCAGGTGTCCCGGATGCTTTAGCACTGAAAAGCGGCATTGCCGCGGTGAAATCCTGCCGAAACATCCGCAAAAAAGACATGAAGCTCAATGACTGGCAGCCCAACATTGAGGTGGATTCCCAAACCTATGAGGTGCGGGCGGATGGGCAGTTGCTGGTATGCCAGCCCATGGATGTACTGCCAATGGCACAGCGATATTTCCTGTTTTAGTAAGGCATTTGTTTAAACAACGACATTGATAAAGGACATGCATGATCGAATTTACGCAGGTTGTTAGCGGTGAGCAGGACAAAGACTTGCCGACAGTGCACCTCCCCATAGATGCACGGATAAAGAGCCGGCTTAGAATCACACTCGACGATGGCCGTGAAGCCGGGTTGTTTTTGCCGCGTGGCAACACGCTGCGGAGTGGCGACGTTTTAAAGGCTGAATCCGGTGAGGAAGTCAGGGTGATTGCAGCCGATGAAAAGGTGTCGACTGCCCACGCAGAAGACGGCGTTCTTCTGGCGCGCCTTGCCTATCACCTTGGAAACCGGCATGTACCGCTGCAGGTAGGAGACTGGTGGGTGCGATACCAGCACGACCATGTGCTGGATGAAATGGTCGGTTTACTTGGCGGCACAGTGATTGTGGAAATGGCCCCGTTTGAGCCCGAGGCAGGGGCTTATGGCGGTCATTCATCCGGCCACCACCATTCCCATTAACGGTTACAGAATTTCAAACAAGGACAGAGGACGTTTTATGAACATCAATAAATTACTGGCAGCGACGGCGGTGGTTTTGGCTTCTCCCGTATTTGCTCACAGTGGCCATGGGCCAGACAGCTCGGTGATGGCGCACATTGGCGACAGTTTTACCCACCTAACGACGTGGCTGGCGATTGCTGCCGTGGTAGGTGTGCTGGTTTACATCAAGAAGAGACGCCAGTGAATCAGGAATATCGTCTTTTCCAGCTGATCAGCCCGTCTTTGCCTGTAGGGGCGTTCAGTTACTCCCAGGGGCTGGAGTGGGCGGTGGAGTCCGGATGGGTCGACAGCGAATCTGCGCTGGTGGATTGGCTCAACTGCTTGGGGGTAGAAACACTGCAATATCTTGAGTTGCCTATTTTGCGTCGACTATATCAAGCCGCCAGGGACGAGGATGTTGAAGCGTTGGAACATTGGGTTACTCAGCTCTACGTTACCCGTGAGACCTCGGAGCTGAGGCTGGAAGAGGTTCAACGTGGACGAACCATGCGAAAACTGCTGGAGCAGTTGGGATTGACCGAACCAGATTCGCCGCACAATGAGGCGATAGGTAAGTCAGCCCTGGCGGGGTTCGCCTGTGCTGGGGTGAAGTGGAACATCGAACCGGACGCGCTGTGCAGAGGGTATGCGTGGAGTTGGCTTGAAAACAGTGTGATGGCAGGTGTAAAGCTGATCCCGCTTGGGCAGACAGCGGGTCAGCGGGTGTTGTTGGCGGTTACTGCAACCCTTGAGCAAGCAGTGGAGGCATCCAATTTTATTTCTGATGCACAGATTGGCAGCTTTGCCCCTGCGCAGGCCATTGCTTCAAGTTGTCATGAGCACCAATACACCCGACTTTTTCGATCATAAGGAGTTTGATATATGGATTATAAACAGCCGCTTAGAGTTGGCGTAGGAGGCCCGGTTGGGTCGGGGAAAACGGCATTGCTGGAAGTGCTCTGTAAAGAGATGCGGGACAGCTATTCCATCGCGGTAGTTACCAACGATATCTACACCCGTGAAGACCAGAGAATTTTGACTGAAGCAGGCGCTCTACCTGCTGACCGTATTGTGGGTGTGGAAACTGGCGGTTGTCCACATACAGCAATCCGGGAGGATGCTTCAATGAATCTGGAAGCGGTAGAGGGATTGGCAAAATTGCATAAAGACTTGGAGGTGGTATTCATTGAAAGCGGTGGAGACAACCTGAGTGCAACGTTCAGTCCCGAGCTTGCTGATCTGACCATCTATGTCATCGATGTGGCGGAAGGGGAGAAGATACCGCGCAAAGGGGGGCCGGGCATCACCCGCTCCGACCTTCTGGTCATCAATAAGATCGACCTGGCGCCTTACGTTGGCGCGAATCTGGATGTGATGGACTCGGACACCAAACGGATGCGCCCAAGCAAACCTTATGTCTTTACCAACCTTAAAGAGCGCCAAGGGTTGCCGGAAATACTGGAGTTTTTGGTATCTGAAGGGATGTTAAAAAGAGCAGGATAGCAGTTCCTGCTCATTGCAGTTTCGATAAGCGGCTATTGAAGGTGTTTGCCGAATCCATAATGCCGGATATAGCCAATGCTCACCCAAGTCACCAGCAAAGTGGCGACGGCCAGTTCTACCAACCCCAACCTTTCGAGCCATGACCAGTGGGGAAAATCGTGTCCCAGCCAAATCGTCAGTCGCTCCATGGCGACGGCACTGATCACTGAGGGGAAGGTGAGTGCGGCTAAGGTGGGCTGGAATGGCTCACGCAGCAAATCGATATAACAGAGATAGACGAACAATGTCATCATGATGCCCACACCGGCCAGAGCACCTGCCAATACCGGATCCGGTTGCGGCAGGTTCACCAGATAAGCTGTAAGCGCCAGATTTACCGGCGCGGCCATGATAGCCAGTACCGGACGGGAGTTACGTGGTAACGTTTCGAGAAAACAAAGCCGGTACAAAACAAATGGCAACATGCAGAAATACGCACCAATGCAGATATGCGCTAAAAATGCAGACTCTTCGCCAAAGCCGAGTTTTGGCCCCGCCAGGGTGCTGCTGATTAAGCCAACGGGATACAGGAACCAGCTTGGATAAATGTTTTTCTTATCGAAGGATTTGAACTGGAAAAAGAAGAAGTAGCACATCATAAAGACATGCATAGCCATGGCTGGATACCAAACTACCGTCGCCCAATCTGAATCGACACCGGAAAGAAAGTCCGCCATCAACAGCAGCGACATTGTCATTGGCGCCATCAGACTGCCATATAGCGGGTCGCGTAAATCCTGAAAAAAACGCTTTGGCTCAAAAAAGTATTTCAGCCATACCGGCGCAATTAGCAAAATACCGATGGTGGACAATAGGGGGCGTGAAATATGGCCGGTGATTGGATGATACAAAGACCAGGCCGCGCCAAGACCAAAAAATGCCATGGCAAGGGAAGCTTGTGCTGTGGGAATAAAACGAAAAGGCGAGTGAAACACAGTCAAAAAAACACCCAAAAATTCAAATTAACAGCTGCATTATACGCATGCTTGAGTGACTTGTGCGGGTTAACTTTCTACTTTCTTTTTGAAAAATAAGTGAATAGGAGACACCGAAAAAATGGAACTGGATGTTAAACGTGAAGGGCCTTTTCTCATGCATAATTCCCGCCCAGTTGGTGCTTGGGCGCAGAGAAAAATTTAAATTGGGAAAGCGCGTCACAATCACAAATACGAGACGTAGACCCGCATGGGGACTGGCCTATAATCAAAGTGCGACCAAGAAATAAGGTACAACTTAGGAGCAAAAAGCTCGTGTCCCGTCAGAGACTTGAATCTGGCAATGGTCGCATAACAATTTGGAATGTTTAATGTGCGTAGGAATACGCTAACTGATAGTCAAAAGCCCTTATCGCAAATCGACCCATGGCAAACCAGCACGAGGTCAAGTGGCTCAACGTAATGAGCGGCGTAAGGCATACACAGTGATACAAATGTTAACAAACCACATTTTTCCAACATTAACTGATAGAGTTAAGTAAAAAGCCACCGAATCACGGTGGCTTTTTTTGTCAGAATGAAATCTGTTTTCTGCCGTTAGGGGCGATCTCACCTTGGGTTTGCTCACGCTTCGCTTTCACACTTGGCGTTGCATCTTTGTTGCCTTTTACTGTGCTGTTTTTCTGAGCTTTTTTATTTTGTGGCGACTGCTTCGGTTGCGGCTTGGTTTTAGCAGGCTTGGCCGATTTTGGGTTTGAGTTTTGCTGAGCCGCAGGTTTTGCTTTTTTCTCTCTAGGCGCTACCGGAAGCGGTGGCGTATCACAAACCAGTACATAAAATTCTTCGTTAAAGGCAATCAGGTCACCGTCGTAAATTTTACAACGTTTTCGGGTTTCCACTTCGCCGTTAACAATGACATACCCTTCGGTGATCGCCATTTTTGCTTCACCGCCGCCACTGACAGCATTGGCAATTTTCAGCACTTTATAAAGTTCTACCGGTTGTTCTGAGACTTCAATGCCGATTGCTTCAATTTCAATTTCTTCTTGCGACATGTTTGTCACTCTGTATTGATACTTTCGCCGGGAGTGTATCTGAAATTGCTGGGATCCCCAAGTCGGCTGGCTGACGAGCCAGAGAGTGGACACGGAAGTGTTACGGACAAAGGGAAATGAGATGTTCTGAGAAACTTGGCCGTTTTGTGTCCAACTAATTGAATTAATGGAAAGAAGTGTGATTCAGGTTGCATCGATGGGTGTGGATTCACTTGAAAGATGCAAGTGTATGTAATAAATATAAGCTTATCGTGACAACGAAACGAATCTTTTCCTTGTTATTGTTGTCATAGATATATCGTCGACTTGCACGTGATGATGAGTCCTTCATCTCAACAAGACGTGCTCCTTGAGAAATGAAAAAGGGGAGACAGCCACCCAGTGGCAAAGTGCGGCCGACGTATGACTATCTGTCAGGACACAAAACCCTCAAAGAGTGGTTTTGAGACAAGACTGACATTGTTCTATGAGGTGTTAATATGACAAATAAAAGCAGACGCCAGTGGTTCTACCATCAAAGTAAAACTCAGAAAACGCGTCCAATAAAATTGCGTTAATCGTAAAAAGGCCAGAAACGCCAACCGGCGTTTCTGGTTTAAATATTCCTCATCCGTTCTCTCTCCTCGCATTCATCACGTTCAGCCCACCTATACCCATATATGAAAAAGTGGGGCAACTGTCAGAAAATTCAGCTTAAAAACGGTTTCTGTTAGTGGGGAAAGCTACACTCATTTAATGCTGATGGCGTCAGTACGCGGCTAGAAATGGCATTCTGTCTGCTGTCGCCGTGACTATGGCTACTGGATGGTTCAGGAGAAAGCGATGAATGTATTGTCTTGGGAGAATATCTCCAAGTTGACTGGGCAAACGGTACAACTGTTAGACGGTGCTGAAAATGAGTATGAAGTGCAGGTTGAGACCGTGCGTGAAGAGGCGCACAACGGTGAAACCATAGATGGACGATTGGTTGAGCACTACACCATTGTCCTTGAAGGGCCGGACAGTGCCGAATTCCCCCAAGGAAATTATCTGATTTCCCACCACAGTATGGGGCAGCAAATTCTTTATATGATTCCTGCAGGCAACAACCGCTATACCATCACCATGAATACAGAGGCTTGACCTTCTTCTCTGTTGCTCGCTTTCACGGCAGACAGGTGTTTACTTGGCGTATTGAATACCTGTCCACGCCAAATCGTTGTTATGATAGCGCCTTTCAGTCATGAGCCTGCAAGAGGTTATATGCAACGCGTTTTACTGGCATTCTTCAGCGCATTTCTCCTTTTCTCCAAACCAGTTTTTGCAAACGACAATGTCCTCGTTTTTGCAGCATCATCGTTAACCACGGCATTGAATGACATTGCCTCTGCGTATCATGAAGCGACAGGGCAACAAGTCACGCTTTCCTTTGCCTCGTCTTCTGCATTGGCTCGTCAACTCGCGTATGGTGCGCCGGCAGATATCTTTCTGTCTGCGAATGAAAAATGGATGGACTATGCGGTGTCTCAAGGCGTGATCCGCAAAGAGTCAGTGACACCTTGGATCAAAAACAAATTGGTGCTGATCGCCAGTGACCAGGAAAATATACCTGTCGCGTTGGATGCAAATAAGATGCTCGCGGTGTTGGGTGACAGCCGGTTGGCACTTGCCGATCCTACCCATGTCCCGGCAGGGATCTATGGTAAAGAATCGCTGGAAAACCTTGGCCTTTGGCAAGCGTTGGAAAACAAATTGGCGCTGTCGAACAGTGCGCGATCAACACTGGCGTTGGTTGAGCGTGGCGAATCACCTCTTGGCATTGTCTATTACTCCGACGCGCAAGCTTCCTCCCATGTTAAAGTGGCGGCTATGTTGCCGGATAATTCGCACACGCCGATTGTGTTCCCCAAAGCGCTGACGAATGAAGCATCAGCAGCGTCCGAGGCTTTTTTCCGTTTCCTTGATTCTCCCGCGGCGAAAGCCATTCTGATGGAGAACGGTTTTGTTGTTAACCCTGAATAAACAAGAGCAATAAACGTCATGTTACTGACCCCGCTGGAGTGGGAAGCGCTGTCGCTTAGTCTTAAAATATCTTTTGTCGCCGTTATGGTGAGTCTGCCTCTTGGCATCGCGGTTGCCTGGTTGCTGGCAAGAAAACAGTTTATCGGCAAGTCGATCCTCGACGGCCTGGTGCATCTACCTCTCGTTCTGCCCCCTGTTGTTATAGGTTATCTGCTGCTTATTTCTATGGGGCGACGCGGTGTGATTGGCAGTTGGCTCTATGACACTTTCGGCTTGTCTTTTGCCTTCAGTTGGCGTGGCGCAGCACTGGCATCAGCCGTGGTGGCATTTCCGCTTCTGGTCAGGGCTGTGCGGTTATCGCTGGAGTTGATTGATGGCAAGCTTGAAGAAGCCGCACGTACGCTGGGCGCATCACCGTGGCGTGTCTTTTTCACGATTACTTTGCCCTTGATGATGCCAGGTATTTTATCCGGGGTGGTTTTAGCCTTCGCAAGAAGTCTGGGAGAGTTTGGCGCTACTATCACCTTCGTATCCAATATTCCCGGTGAAACCCAGACGATACCCTTGGCGATGTTCGCCTTTTTGGAGACACCGGGCGCAGAAGAACAGGTAGCCCGGCTTTGCATCATTTCCATTGTGATTGCCCTTGGTTCCCTGTTCGGCTCGGAATGGCTCAGCCGACGTATGAAAAGAAAAATGGGGCTGAAATGATTACGCTCTCGTTTGATATCTCTCTGGACAGTTTTTCGCTTCACCTTGATGAGACACTTCCTGCTTCGGGGATCACTGCGGTATTCGGTCGTTCCGGCGCCGGTAAAACGTCTCTGATAAACGCGGTGAGTGGCTTAATTACTCCACGACAGGGCCGTATTTCATTGGGGGAGAAAGCCCTTTTTGACAGTGAACAACAGGTTAACCTTCCGCCTGAAAAACGCAGGGTAGGCTATGTGTTTCAGGATGCACGTCTTTTCCCTCATATGACCGTAGAGAAGAACCTGCGTTATGGAGAAAAGCGAAACCAGCCTTCAGTTTTCAAAGAAATCGTCGCTTTGCTTGATATCGAAACTTTACTGACCCGGTATCCGAGGGATCTCTCCGGCGGCGAAAAACAACGGGTTGCGATTGGCCGGGCTCTGATGGCGGCACCTGAACTGCTCATCATGGATGAACCTACCGCATCTTTGGATGCACCACGCCGACAGGAATTGATTTCGTATCTGTTGCTTTTGGTTGAGAAGCTCAAAGTTCCGGTGCTCTATGTCAGCCACAGCCTGGATGAGATCCTACAGCTCGCTGATAACATGCTGATCCTTGACCGCGGTCATGTAGTCGCAAACGGCCCTATTCATGAAGTGTGGGGTTCTGAGCCCATGAGGCCGTGGCTTAGCGCAAAAGAGCAAAGTATGCTGGTAATGGCGACAGTGGTGGGGCATCACGAAAACTATGCGATGACCCAACTGGATCTCGAAGGACGGCCACTTTGGGTGCAGCGGGTTCAGGCTGAAAAGGGAGCGCGAATGCGTTTACGCATTTTCGCCAATGATATTTCCATTGTTAAAACCAAGCCGACTGATTCGAGTATTCGAAACGTAATCCCAGCGGAAATTGCCGACGTCATGCAGTGTGACAGTGGGAATGGTGAGGCGGGTTATTGCCAGCTTGCACTGAAAATCGGTCAGCAAACTCTGTTGGCAAATATTACCCAATGGGCTGCTGATGAGCTCTCGTTGTCGCAGGGGCAGCGTGTATATGCGCAGCTCAAAGGCGTTAGCGTCGCAAAGGGTGATTCAGCCCCGACGCACTAACGATTCCTGACAAATCTTTTGGAGACTTTGGGCTAATTTCCAGTAGAATCTGCCGATACCGCACAGCGTATAAACACAATATGATGCGGGATAGTAGAGAAAAGATATAACCATTTCCCTTCGAAGCTTTGACATCTATTTTGGATCGACGTCGTTGGGAGTGTTCTAGGAGGATTAATGTTTGCATGGCTAACTAGCTTGTTCAGAAAAGAGACCCTGAAATCAACGGATTGGGTTAAAAAGCTCATGCAAGCCAACCGCTCTGGTAGCTACAATAAGTACCGCGAATACTACGATAAGCATGTCGCCCGTATTCATAGCGCTTACCATACAGACTTTCAGCGATTTGAGCGGTTCGCTGTACAGACGTACAAAAAGAATGATCAGCGCGCATTTATGGCTATTAAAACAGCCATGTACGCACAAAAATTAGGGCAGGTTAAGGTAGCAGCCTGTTTGACAGCGTCAGTGATTAATTACAACAAAACGCTGGTGGCAGATAAGAAACTGCAGATCCATCCAAAGCTACAGCGTGCAGCAAAGACATTGCACAAGCAGATCATTGAAGCGCATGCGAATGCAAAACTGAAATCCAAAGAAAAAGCCTGATAAATCAGGCTTTTTTATGCTTATGACTTATTGAAAACAGGGCTAAGCTGCGCTTTCACCAATCAGTCGTTCAAGCGCGTCAGTCACGCGGATACTGCCTTCTTCCATTGAATTGAGGCATTCAACCATGGTGCGGAAATCACCGCGTGTGCCTGCTTCAAGTGCCTGGCGGCCTGATTCATGCACTTGTTTATGCGGGTTATCAATAGCATTAAACGACGGCATGGCTTTGAATTGTTTTGCACCATCCCCTTCGAAATACCATTTACCAAGGCGACACTCGGTGTGTCGGTTAACCGTCTGGTGGAATTCGCCGTTGCTGACATATTTGTAAACCATGCTTTTCCACACGGCGTGGTCGAGTTTCACCGTGTTGAGGAACGAAGAAACCACGGCGTTTTGAATGACGCGCTGCATGGATTTTGATTTTTCCACCACCTGAACCACAACTGCTTCGATTTGTGTGGACGATGCTGATACTTCTTCTGCGCCTTTCTGGCTCTCTTCAACCAGTTTTTCGATATCAGTATTCTGGTTGATAACCTTCTTCACCAACCCTTCAATCTGGCTACTTGCTTCACCCGCTTTGCTCGCCAGTTGGCGTACTTCATCGGCAACAACCGCAAAACCCCGACCTGCTTCGCCCGCGCGTGCGGCTTCAATGGCGGCATTCAACGCAAGAAGGTTGGTCTGCTCAGAAATTTCCTGAACGGCTGCGACAAAGCGGTTGATCTGTGTGGTGGTCTGGGTGAGCTCTGCAACGGCTGAACGGTTGCGTTGCGATTCTTGTGTGATGCGGTCGGCGCGGTTGGCAAGGTTTTGGATAGCGCTCAGGGTCTGAGCGAACATATCGTCCAGTTCTACCAGTTCCTCTTTTTCTGTGACGAGGGTGTTTGCATTTGCTAGTAGTCCTTCACGGATGGCTTCAAGCATGGCCGAGCCTTTCTGCTGACAGCGACTGGTTTCAGTCAAATCGACGATTCGACTTTCCAATTCCGCGATGAATGCATCCTTTTCCTGGAGTTGCATTTCTACTGCAGAAAGACGCTCACTATAGCCGGCCTCAAGTTCAGCTATTTTCGCGTTAAACTCACTTTCTTTTTTTTTGTTGTTCCAGAACGCCATTTTGTATCCTTTAGTCCCTAAAAAGCCGCCCTATAAGCGTAGCAGGGAATTGTTGACATATTTTAATAATCATCCGAGATGTATATTTAGCGTAACAGGTTGATTATCCGCCAGTTAGTTTGGGAGCCACTCATCATGAGCTGTATAGCCGTTACTCTGAAACATGGCTTGTTTCGAAAAGGAAAGATACACAGAGTAAACGTTGATTTTATACCCAAACGACCTGAAGATGCGCGCATTCAGAGGTCATAAATGCGTTCAATTCGAGGCAAATTTTACGAGGAATAGTCGTTCTATTTCCGTGGAATTTAACGAAGAAGTGGGCGCATTGATGGCCTCCCTTCGGGCGAGTTGACTGACGCCATGCTCTTTGTTGTTCCTTTTTGATGGAGGTGGCTACACCTACAAAGGAACGCCGCGATCACAACGACAGTCAATCTCGCTGAATCCTGCATCTTCAGGTTGTTTGGGTATATGTCCCATAACTAGCGGCATTTTTGCAGGTTTCTTTAGTGATAAGGTAGTTATTAACGCATCTGACACTCATAATTCTGAACTGAGATTGTTTTAAACTATTTGCACTACCACAGGGATGCCATGTTGTTGATGTAGTGCACATAACATTCAAGGTCAGCGGGGGTGTCGATATCAATGTTGCATTGGTCAATGTCTACAGCCGTTATCTTGTATCTTTCATCGCTGAGCAGATGTTTGGCTCCGGAATCCCCACTAAGTCGCTGGAGTGCTCCAAACATTGATTTTCCGGCAATAGCGGGCACACCGACAGAGTCCCGGTACTGACAACAAACGGCATCTACTGAATGCTCGCTAAATACTTTCCACAGCAACGCGACATTGTCTGCGCTGACAGCAGGTTGATCTGCCAACATAAACAACAGGGCATCATACTGCGAAGACAGCTGCTTCGTGACCTTAGCGATGACACTTCCTATTCCCTCGTCCCACGTATCCTCGTGGAGCAGCGTCACTGGCCAGTTATAGCGCTCTTTTGCCTCAGACAGTGTTTCATGCCAGTAGCCGGTCACCACAAATACATGGGGCGTCACGCTGAGCGCAGCCTTGATAGGGAAGCTGATTAAAGGGGTATCGTTGACCGGTGCCAACATTTTGCAAGACTGAAATCGGGATGCGCGGCCAGCAGCTAATATAACCGCAGCAATATTTGTCATTCTTTCACTATTCCACTCAATGATTTGGCGCTTGCTTCGTTTAAATACGCCATACATTCAGAGAGAATAGAAAGTGCGATGCCTTCTGGCAATGCTGCACCTAATTTTAGTCCTGCAGGTCCCGCAAGTTGGTACGAAAGTCTCTCTTCTGAAAGTGTTACGGCTTCCAGCACTTCGAATTTCCGGTGAACTGGTCCCAACAGCGCTGCATACTGAATTCGCGTGCCATTAAGCGCTTCAATGGCGGCCGAATCCAAGGACACACTGTGCGTCATCACAACTGCTGCATTCACGTTCTGTGAATTGCAGTAATTGGCCAGTGTTCCGGCAGGCTCGCGCAAAATTGTATCAACATTCATGAAGTAGTCGCGCCGGGCATTGGCGGGGCGGGGATCCCAAAGTGTTACCCGCCAACCGAGGCGGTGTGCGATGTCGCAAACCGGGCGCGCATCGAAACCCCCACCGCAGACGAGTAAATGAACAGGAGGTTGGAGGTAAGTTTTCAGCCAGACTGCGCCTCCTTCATCAATCTTTTCTCCGATAGTATGAGTGTCGGCAAGGTAGAGTGAGGGGGCTGAGCCTGGAATGAAATGGGCGGTTTCCTGACCTGTTGGTGTCAATGATTGATAGTAGTGGCCAGATTGATTCCGGGACAGATGCAGAAATACCTTATCCAATGCCAGATACTGGTTTGACGATGACAGGGGTTGCAGCAGGATGTGTACTTTTCCGCCGCAGCCAATACCAAGCTGAAAGGTCAGGTCATCTTCATCCTGCGCATCATATACCAGTTCACAACGCTTGCCGGTTGCCATCACTTTTCGGGCATGGCGTTGAAGGTCCGATTCCAGACAACCGCCACTCAGCATGCCCAACTGATGACCGTTGCTGCTAAAGAGCATCATCGCGCCGGCTTTCCTGTAACAAGGGCCTTCGGTTTGAAAGACAGTGCCGAGCACCCACTCGGCACTGTCTTTTTCCTCAAACCAGACTTTCAACAAATGTAAAAGGTGATTGCTCATTGACACCGTTTCCTTTTCCGCTCGAGTATCAGGATAACTTCATGGGTAGTTCATAGATGCGTTTACCCACTGCAGCAAACACGGCATTGGCCACTGCCGGTGCAATCGGTGGGACGCCTGGCTCACCAACACCCGTGGGTGCCTCGGCGGAAGGGACGATATACACCTCAATTTCCGGCATCTGTTGTTCGCGCAGAACCAGATAGTCATGGAAGTTGGATTGAACGGTTCCGCCGTCCTTTAAGGTGATCTCGCTAAGCAGGGCGGGTGAGAGCCCAAAACCTATGCCGCCTTGCATCTGAGCCTTGATGATGTCGGGGTTGACGGCAACCCCACAGTCGACGGCGCATACCACTTTATCGACAGAGATTTGGCCATTCTCAACGGACACTTCCACCACTTGCGCCACATAGCTTCGGAAAGACTCATGGACGGCAACGCCCCGGCCTTTCCCTTCAGGCAGTGGAGAGCCCCAACCGGCTTTTTCTGCCGCAAGGTTAAGCACACCCAGATGGCGGGGGTGGTTTTTCAGTAAATTACGACGAAGTTCTACCGGATCTTTCCCTGCTTGATGCGCCAGTTCGTCGAAGAAAGTTTCTGTTGAGAAAGCAGTGTGGGTATGGCCGACAGAGCGCCACCATAAAACGGGAACCGGCAAGGTAACCGTATGAAGTTGCACAGACAGGTTTGGAATCGCGTAGGGAAGGGTTGCTGCGCCCTCAACCGACGTAGAGTCAACACCGTCTTTGACCATAAAGGGTTCGAAAGCGGTACCTGCAGCAATTGACTGACCCACAATCCGTTGCTCCCAGGCTTCAATGTTGCCCTCTTTGTCCAATGAGCCGCGTATTTTATGGACATACATAGGGCGGTAGTACCCTGCGCGCATGTCATCTTCGCGGGTCCAAAGCATTTTGATTGGCACGCCGGGCATTGCTTTTGCGATAGTGGCTGCCTCGACAACATAATCAGAATGTGAATTGGCGCGACGGCCAAAACTGCCACCTGCAAACAGGGTATTGATAGCCACATTTTCCGGTGGGATCCCCAGTACAGCGGCGACTGACATTTGGTCGATGGTCTGCAGTTGAGAGCCGTACCAAAGCTCCGCGCGGTCTCCCTCGGCCAGAATGACGCAGTTCATCGGCTCCAAAGGGGCATGGGCAAGATAAGGGAAATAGTATGTGGCCTCGATGACACCCTCAGCGTTTTCCAAAACGGCAGGTGCATCGCCATCATTTCTTGCGGGTAGCCCAGGTTTTTCGGTCAGTGCTGTGTATTCCTGTTTGAGCGTTTCGGTGCTTTTGTTGAATGCGGAACGATCCCATTCGATCTCCAATTTGTCCCGCGCTGTTTTTGCGCTCCAGAAGTCTTTGGCGATGACTGCAACACCGGTCGGGAGTTGAACGACGTTCACCACGCCGGGCGATTGTTTGGCGGCAGTGGCATCGAACGATTTTACTTTGGCACCAAAGGCAGGAGGATGGGCGACCAACGCAGTTAACATGCCTTCCAGTTGCACGTCGATAGTAAACGTCGCTGTCCCATTGCTTTTGCCTTTGTCTTTTCTTGTGGTTCCGGTCTTGCCGATCAGAGTGAATTGCTCAGGCGTTTTTAAAACCACCTGTTCGTCAGAAGGGACGGGCTGCAACGCGGCAATTTCGGCCACTTCACCATAGTTGGCGCTTTTGCCGGATTGATGGCTCAGTGTGCTGTTACTTGCAACAATCTCGTCAACAGGAACCTGCCAGATCTTGGCCGCGGCCCCAACCAACATGGCCTTCGCTTTCGCACCGGCAATTCGCATTTGCATGAATGAATTGGCGATGGTGGTGCTTCCGCCTGTACCCTGAACTGTGCCAAACAAAAGGTTATTGTAAAGATTGGCGTTCGCAGGTGCGGCTTGGGTAGTCACCAGGCTCCATTCAGCATCCAGCTCGTCTGCCGCAATGGTCGCTAGACCCGTTGTGACACCTTGTCCCATGTCCAGATGTTTAATCATGATGGTGACCGTGTTATCCGCGTTGACTCGGATAAACGCATTGGGCTCGAAGGGCACGCCGGACGTTTCCTTTTCACCTGCTGCCATTGTTGGCAAGTGGATGCCCAATGTTAATCCTGCACCTGCGCCCGTCATCAGTTTGATGAAACCACGTCTTGAAGTGCCGGATTCTGGTTGTGAAACGTTTAGGGACTTGGGGTCGAAATCTTTGAGAAAATCACGCATGGCTTTCTCCTTTGAGGTCATCTGCCGCTTCTTTAATCGCATTGCGGATTTTCACATAGGTTGCACAACGGCAAATGTTGCCGCCCATGGCAGCATCGATATCAGCATCAGAAGGTGAAGTGTTATTTGCCAGAAGCGCGCTTGCAGCCATGATCTGCCCCGATTGGCAGTAGCCACACTGAGGAACCTGCAGTTTTTCCCAGGCTGTCTGAACCGCTTTTGCTTCTTTCGTTGTGATGCCTTCAATGGTTGTTATCTTTTGCCCCGCGACGGCGGATACCGGTGTCACACATGCGCGGATTGGCTGGCCATGCATCTGAACGGTACAGGCGCCGCATAGTGCTTGCCCACAACCAAACTTGGTGCCAGTCATTTTCAGGGTGTCCCTTAATACCCAAAGCAAGGGAGTCTCTGGTGGAACATCCAGCTTGTAATCTTTTCCGTTGATCGTGACGGATACGCTCATGCTTGTCTCCTTTCTGGGTTTGCGCACGTTAAGTGCCCAAAACTGTTTGGTAACTATGGCGTGAATCCGGTGTTGATGTTATCCAGATGTTCCTAAAGGCATGCCTAAAACTCCGGAATTTAACTGTTAGGAAAAGAAATTTAGGTGTTTAGTGTCATAATTCTACGGATGGGATCAGGAGACGGTTATGGACATAACGCGGAAGTTGGCAAGTCAAGTGTTTGAAAGATTGGGGGTAAACGGTGTTTATCCGACAACCATAGAAGGCCTGAAACTCTATGCCAGCGAAACGGATGTTCCGACTATGCCAATAGTGCTACAGCCGACTATCTGTTTTGTGCTTCAAGGGCAAAAGCGGATCACTAGCGGTCAGCAAAGCTACGTTTATAACTCTGGAAGCTATCTGATTAACTCTGTCACACGGCCGGTGGAAGCATCAGTGTTTGATGTGAGCGAATCTCATCCGTACTTGGGGCTGAGTCTGACCGTGGATCAGCAGACGGTGGGTCAGTTGATGATGGAGATGACACAATGGCAGAAGGATAAGCCCCACCCGCAACAGGATGTTCTAACCCAATCGACGCCATTAACCGAGAGCATTACCCATATTCTTTATCGGCTTCTAAGCACCCTTAACAACGCCATGGATCAGCAGATTCTCTCTGCGTCAATCTGTCGTGAACTTTACTATGAAGTGCTCAAAGGCCCCTGTGGCGGCTTACTAAGAAATTCTGTGATTAACCATGCGGGTGCGAACCGGATAGCCCCTGTTGTGCACTATATCGAGCAGCATTTCGAGCAGGATCTGGACATTCAATCTATTGCGGGTGTGGCGGGAATGAGTGCATCGACGCTTCATGAGCATTTTAAGCAAGTTACGACGGTATCCCCAATGCAGTATGTGAAATCCCTGCGGCTGCACAAGGCAAGGTCCATGCTGTCATCCGGATTTAAAATTGCGGAAGTGTGTTACGGGGTAGGGTATAGCAGCCCTTCGCAGTTCAGCCGCGAATTCAAACGTTTCTTCGGCTTCACTCCGTCTGAAGCTAAAAACCTGACGGCTTCAATGGAATGAAAAAGGCGGGTTGATTGCCCGCCCTCTGTTTAACTGACTCTGCCGCGTTACATTTCGAAGCGGACATTGAGGTAAAACTGCTCTTTGTATAAGCCGTTAGCACGATAGGTAACGCCGACAGACAGAGCGTCAGTAGAATGGAATCGCCCTCCGAGTTCAACGATAGAGCGTGTGTCGTCAGAATCAAAAGCGACTTGCCCGACTAACAGGTTGGCCTCGATCTGCGGCAGTATCCATGCCCTGGCTCCTACGTTGACGCCATAAGCCAGTTCACCCCAGTCATGTTTGTCATCGTCCGGAAATCGAACGGAGTAGAGCCGTGCATCACCGTAGATATCGACGAAGCCGTTTATCGGTGCCTGAAATCCAGCGCCACCGGAGACAATCCAGTCACCTTCAAATTGACTACCGGCATTCACCACAAAATGTGCGCCATCCATAAAGGCGTAACGTCCGGTAGCTGCAAGCCCAGAGGGATTAGCGGTAAAGCCAATTTCAAGATTGGAGTAGTTAAAGTTCGTTGCCGAAGCGGCTGCCGACATCAAGCATAATGCTGCAACGGTAGTGTGAATAGCGCATTTATTTGTGTTATTTTTCACAGCAATCCTTGCGGTTTGTTAATGCAGTAGATGTGCTGAAGTGTATGTTTTGTGAGCTGTAAAATTTACTTACAAATCAGATAACTTTGACCGCGTTTGCAAACATTTTTCTAGCAACTGATTTGGCTCTCATATTTTTGCAATTTCTGAGCTAACTTTGCATGTTAATTCACTTTTTTATCTTCTCGTCGTTGCTTTTTAAATCGACGTTTCGGACTGCTTTCTATGTTATCCACCTCAAAGGCCCTGATGGTACAGGGTACGACTTCTGATGCCGGCAAAAGTGTACTCGTTGCCGGTTTGGGACGGTTGTTGGCGCGCAACGGTATTTCTGTTGCGCCTTTTAAATCCCAGAATATGGCGTTAAACAGCGCCGTAACTGAAGAAGGTGGCGAAATTGGCCGGGCTCAGGCGTTTCAGGCTATTGCCTGTAAAGTCTCGCCAAGCGTTCACATGAATCCGATTTTGCTTAAGCCGAACTCGGACTGCCAGGCGCAAATCATCGTACAGGGTAAAGCCGTGGATGAAACCAATGGTATTGGGAACCGCTCATACAAAGCGTTTGCGATGCCAAAGGTGTTGGAGTCTTTCACCAAGCTCCAGTCTGATTATGCGTGTGTTTTGATTGAAGGGGCTGGAAGTCCGGCTGAGGTGAACCTGCGCGAGAATGACATCGCCAATATGGGGTTTGCGGAAGAGGCGGATGTTCCAGTCATTATCGTCGCAGATATCGATAAAGGCGGTGTTTTCGCCCACTTGACCGGTACATTGGACTGCCTTTCAAAAACAGAGCAGGAAAGGGTTATTGGCTTTGTGATTAACCGTTTCCGTGGGGATATCACTCTGCTTGAACCTGGCCTGCAATGGTTGGAAGAGAAAACAGGTAAGCCAGTATTGGGCGTTGTGCCTTATCTTCATGGTTTAATGCTGGATGCTGAAGATGCGGTAGACGTCGCCCAAACCCTCGACCACTCAAAAGCGGTGATTAATATCGCTGTGCCGGTACTGCCCCGTATCAGTAATCACACAGACTTTGATGTACTAAGAGTCCATCCACAGGTGAATCTTCAATATGTTGCGCCGGGGGCGGATATCCCGCCTTGTGATTTGATTGTCCTGCCTGGCAGTAAAAGTGTCATCGCTGACATGAACAGTTTGCGAAGCTTTGGATGGGATAAGCAAATTGCAAGACATCTGCGGTATGGTGGCAAAGTAATGGGGATTTGTGGCGGATTCCAGATGCTAGGTGAATCAATCGCAGATCCCTATGGGTTGGAAGGTGAACTGCCACATGCAGAAGGCTTGGGTTACCTTCGTGCCCGCACAACCATCGAAAAGGAAAAGGTACTGACAAGGAAAACCGGTACGTTGACGATTGCCGGTGAAAAGGCATCAGTCACTGGCTACGAAATCCATATGGGTGTGACTGAATCAGTTGGCATACCGTTAATTGAGTCCGAAGGCGAATTTGAAGGGTTGATCAGCGAAGATAATCAGGTGTTGGGTACATACTGGCATGGTGTTTTTGATTGTCCCGAGGCCTTGCTGTTATTACTAAGTTGGGCAGGATTCTCTGGTGTTGAAGGTGTAGATTTGGATGCTGAGCGCGAACGAAGCCTGGATGCTTTGGCGGATGCGCTTGCTGCGTCTTTAGATTTGAAAAAATTGTGGCCAGAATGGGAATTAAGCTAGGTAGAGCACAGCTTCTCGTTATGTCAAGAAAAGCCTGTTAGATATTTTTTTGTAATGTCGTAAAAATATGTTTGCACACATCAGGCAAAGCCGATAAGTTATCGGTAATAGTAGGGAAAGCTGCTCAGCTGTATCCAAGTTGAGCACAATTTATAGCAAGGTGATTGAATGAGCTTTTATCAAACAGACGACGTTAGAATCAGTAATATCAAAGAGTTACTTCCGCCAGTCGCGGTATTGGAGAAGTATCCGGCAACCGAAAAAGCGTCTGAAACAGTATTTAATGCTCGTCAGGCTATTCATAACATGCTTAACGGTAACGACGACCGTCTGCTGGTGATCATTGGTCCTTGCTCTATTCACGACCCAGTTGCGGCGGTGGAATATGGTAAGAAACTGAAAGTCCTTCGTGACAAACTCAGTGATCGCCTTGAAATCGTGATGCGTGTGTATTTTGAAAAACCACGCACGACTGTTGGCTGGAAAGGACTGATAAACGACCCATACCTTGATGACAGCTTCAAGCTGAATGATGGCCTGCGTATTGGCCGCAAGCTGCTGCTTGATATCACGGACATGGGGCTGCCTGCTGCAGGTGAGTTTCTGGATATGATCACCCCGCAATACATGGGTGACCTTATCAGCTGGGGTGCTATTGGTGCGCGTACCACTGAATCCCAGGTTCACCGTGAACTGGCGTCTGGTTTGTCTTGCCCTGTTGGCTTCAAAAACGGAACAGATGGCAACATCAAGATTGCAACCGATGCAATCCGCTCTGCAGAGTCGCCACACCATTTCCTTTCAGTGACGAAATTCGGTCACTCGGCGATCGTGGAGACTGCAGGGAACGAAGACTGCCACATTATTTTGCGTGGTGGTAAAGCACCAAATTACTCTGCGGAAGATGTTGCTGCGGTGACGTCACAGCTGGATGGTGCCAAGCTTCGTAACAAGCTGATGATCGATTTCAGCCACGCGAACAGCAGCAAGCAGTATCAGCGTCAAATGGTGGTTGGTGAAGACGTTGCGAATCAGGTAGCCAGCGGTAATGACGCTATTTTCGGTGTGATGATTGAAAGCCATCTGGTGGAGGGCCGTCAGGATCTGGTTGATGGTAAAGCACCGGTTTACGGTCAAAGCATTACAGATGCCTGTATTGGTTGGGACGACACCGAAAAGCTGTTGAACCAACTGGCTGATGCTGTCAAAGAGCGCCGCGCAGGAAAGTAAGCTTTTATCTAATCTGAATATTCAAAGCCGGGGCATGTTGCCCCGGTTTTTTTGTTTCTTTTGGATGGAGGAAACTATACCTACTTAAGATCGTCGCGATCACTATGGCAGTCAATCCCGCTGAATCCCGCATCTTCAGGTTGTTTGGAATATGTGCCGCCGCATCTGTCATTATAAATAACATTCGACCCATGATTGAGACTTCTTTCATCTATATTCAGTTAAGAAGTGCGCAATTTCACTGAACGAGAAATTGAGGCCAGTGGGGACATATAAAGTACATAATCGCGCGATCCAACTGTAAATCCCCTCATTTGCAAAACCAAAGTTTGAACGTTGGATATCGCAACAAAGAAAGCGCTTTCTTTTCTCGAATATAGAGATATATATCGTCAAGAGGTGATTTGCCGGGTTTTGTGTTTGGTCGCTAGGATGCAATAACGGCAGAACTATTGGGGTTAAGGACAAACCAATGTCAAACATTGAATCAGCAAAACCACAACACCATGATGCGCGGGAAAGCGTGCCTTTATTACAAAAAGGGGCTTACGGCGCAGGGACACTCACGTTAAACCTGTTGCCGGGAGCCTTGGGTGTCTTTTCATTCTTCTTGATAACCGCTTTTGGTATTGATCCATTCCTCGCGGGCCTGTTGGGCGGTTTACCTCGTTTATTTGACGCGCTTACCGATCCCATCATGGGATTTATCACGGATAACACTAAATCGCGTTGGGGAAGACGCAGACCCTATATTGTCGTTGGAGCCATTCTGTGTGGTGTTTTCTTCGCCATGCTCTGGCAACTCGACCCTGATGCGTCTCAAGAATATAACTTTTGGTACTTCCTCATTTTTTCCCTGATATTCACGATTGGTAACACCATGTTTGCGACACCTTTCGTTGGCTTGGGGTACGAGATGACATCGGATTACAACGAAAGAACACGCCTTATGGGATTTGCGCAAACCATGGGACAAATCGCGTGGATGATTGTGCCTTGGTTCTGGGTATTGATTGCAGACCCTGATCTTTTTAGCAGCCAGGCAGAAGGCGTACAGCAACTCTCAATATTCGTTGCCGGTGCCTGTATCACCTTGGGGATTTTACCTGGTCTGTTTTGTCGAGGTATTGATGCGACAAACATGGAGAACCGCGCGGAAATTTCTTTTTCGACCATTTGGTCGAACCTTCTCCAGGTATTTAAAGGTATTAAGCAGGTATTCAGAAATGCGCCGTTTGTTCGCCTATGTGCAGCGACATTCCTTGTGTTCAACGGTTTTCAGCTTGTTGCGTCATTCAGCTACTTTATTATCGTATTCCACATGTTTGGTGGTGATTACGGCGCTACTGGTACCTGGCCAGCGTGGTTTTCAACCGTCAGCGCAATCGTAACTGCTGTGTTGGTGATTCCGGTTATTACCCTGATGGCGAAGAAATGGGGTAAGCGAAAAGCGTTCATCATTTCAACCGCTATTTCCATCGTGGGTTACGGTTTGAAATGGTGGGGCTTCAGCCCGGATAACCCTTGGATGATATTCATGCCGATTCCTTTGATGTCATTCGGTATTGGTGGATTGTTCACCCTGATGATGAGTATGACAGCTGACGTGTGTGATTTGGATGAACTTAACAACGGCATGCCACGTAAAGAAGGGACGTTTGGTGCAATTTACTGGCTGATGGTCAAGATTGGTCAGGCACTGGCGTTGATTCTTGGTGGTCTGGTGCTTAAGATCGTTGGTTTTGACCCGGGTGTGGCCGAGCAATCGGTTGAAACCATCACTAATTTGCGTTTGGCTGATATTATCATTCCAGCATCGACAGCATTCCTGGCAATCCTCGTGATGTGGAAGTATGACCTCACGGAGCAAAAAGCGCTGGAGATTAAAGATAAGCTGATTGAACTTCGCGGCGAACTTTAATACTAATCGTAGTAAATATCAGCGCATAATAGCTTGTTAAAAAGCCCGTAAAACTTGGTTTTCCGGGCTTTTTGTTTGCTTGACTAAGAGACGGTGTTGAAGAAACTCTCAACCGGGTTAAGTTCGCGAAGGCCGTTCATATCACGCACGATTTGTTCGAAAATCTTGCTGGAGATATCAATCAGAGTGTCTGGAAAGTCATAGTGCTTGTCGTGCAAGGGGGGATGCTCCAAACCGCTCCCGATACCAAAAAACGCAGATGGCCACAGGCGCGCGTATTCAGAAAAGTCTTCCGACCAACGCATCGGCTTTTCCAGCACAGCGAAATCAAATCCCAGTTCTTTGCAGGATTGTCTGAGCAGCAGGTTAGCTTCACTGTGGTTAATCGTCGCTTTAAACCTGTCCACCCATCGGATGGAAAATGACAATTCATTCTCATCTGCCCGCCTGGCGGCAAGATGTTCGACCTCCTGACAAAGTGCGTCGAAACACTTGTTGCTGTCACTGCGAAGCGTGACCATCAACTCCGCTTTTTCCGGTGTGGTGCCGAAGTTTGGGCTTCCAAGGTTTACATGAACGATGGTGGCCAACACAAAGCTGTTGGGAAAGCGCTTTGGCAGTTGTTCGATATCTCTAATCAAATCACTTAACGCTGGGGTAGGGTTCTTGGCTGTTTCGGGGTAGGCGGCATGTGCTGTGGTGCCTGTAAGCTCTATTGCAATGCCGGTTGAGGCGCAGGAAAAGGTGTTGTCCCGACAGACAATCTGCCCGAGCGGATGACCGGGAATATTGTGATAGCCAAAGGCATAATCAATGTCACCTTTATGCCAATTGCTATCTGCCAGCATCGCTGCCGCACCTTGCCCATTTTCTTCGGAGGGCTGAAACAGTAACGTCACGCTGCCGCGTTGCAACTCGCAATGTGCCAGCTTATGGGCGAACGCCATCAAGCTCGCGCTGTGTCCATCATGGCCGCAGGCATGCATTACGCCGTTCACTTCAGACGTGTGATTGTGTTTGGCTGCTTCGTTGATAGGCAGGGCGTCAGTGTCGGCACGAAATAGCAGGTTAGGGCCGGGCACTTCACTGTCTACTTTCACAATAACGCCGTGTCCTCCTATGCCCTGCAACGGTTCAAAACCGAAGCTTTTCAGGGTGTTCGCTATCAGCTTCTGCGTTTGCTCTTCCTCGCCGGAAAGTTCGGGCAAACGGTGTAACTGATGTCGGAACAAAATAGGATTGAACATGGCTTCACCATACAACGGTTAACGAGCCCAACACTGTACGTGCAGAAATGGCACATTTATGTGATCTGGATCGACTCTATTGAGGTGCACTGATCAGAGTTGTCAGCAGCAAAAATTAGGCTCTGAAAAAACAAAAACGGCAGAACAAAGCTGCCGTTTGTAAATTAAATATGCTTTTGATTATTGCTTGACGCCTTCGACGTGCAGCTCCAAATCAACATAGCTAGAAGGACCCATTACGGCGATATCATAGTCAGCCAGCTCTAGACGGGTGGTGCCTTCAAATCCTGCACGGTAGCCACCCCAAGGATCATTACCGGCACCAACAAAGTTTGCATTAATAGCGATGGGGTTGGTTTTGCCATGAAGGGTCAGATCACCGTTTACGGTCAAGCTACCATCCGCATTTTGCTCGACAGAGGTGCTTTTAAACGTTGCGGTCGAAAACTTGGATGCATTGATAAAATCACCACTGCGCAGGTGCTTGTCACGCTCTGCGTGGTTTGAATCCAGGCTGGTGGTATCTACAACGACTTCAACCGTAGATTCAGTCACGTTTTCTGGGTCGTAGGAAAACTGGCCGCTGAAATCATTGAAACGTCCTTTGATAAAGCTGTAACCGAGGTGAGGCACTTTGAAGTTAACCGATGCGTGCGCGCCATTTGTGTCGATCACATAGTTGTCAGCAAAAGAAAGTGTTGGCAGCGTCATCGCTACGCCCAGCCCAAGAGTCATCAGTGTCTTTTTCATAACGATTTATCTCCAATCATTTTCCGTAGGGTATTGTCTTTATTGATAAAGTGGTGTTTCAACGCAGCCAGCGCGTGAAGCGCAGCCAGCGCAATAAGTGCAATCGCTGAGTAATAGTGGATGTTTCCGGCAATGTCAGACTGGTTAGGAAAGAGCTCACCCAACGCAGGTACAGCAAACCAGTTAAAGACTTCTATCGGGCGGTTATCCGACGTTGAAATCAAATAGCCCGAAATAAAGATAACAAACAGCAGTGTGTAGATAAGGTGGTGGGCAGCATGCGCTGCTTTTCGCTCAAACGCCGATCCCTCGATTGCTGGAGCTGGCTTCACTATTCGCCATATCAAACGAAACACCGTGAGAGCGGCAATCAAAATGCCTGCAGACTTGTGCCAATGAGGCGCTGTTTTATACCAAGTGCTGTAGTAAGTGAGGTCGACCATCCATAACCCCACGGCAAACATAGCAATAACGGCAAGTGCCGTTACCCAATGAATACTGCGGGAGATGATGTCGTATTGTTTCGGTGATTCCATGTAGGGGCCACTTCAATTTCCATTTAATAATGAGAATTATATTCATTAAACGGTTGTCGTTAAGTGGCCGGGTTTGAACAAGTTGTTCGAAAAAATAGATGGAATCTTTGCGCAATCGTTGTGACTATTCTTCCTGCTGCCAACTCAGGCTCAAAGAGACGGAATCTGCGAACCTCAGAGCGTGAGGTTTATCTATAGTGACATTGGCAAATGTCACCCAATGGTGCGACTTGGCAATTTCCAGCACACTGGAAACCAGTTTTTCCAACAACAGGAAACGACCATTTTCAACGTGGTCGATTATCGACTTAGTGATGACTTTGTAATTGAGCGCATCGTCGACATTGTCATTCAGGCAAGCTTTCTCGCCAGGGTAGTGGATTTCAATATTCAAGACGACATCTTGCTTCTTTTGCTGCTCTTCGGGGTTGAATCCGATATAAGTGCGAAGACGCAGATTGGTGATTTTAATAATGGCGTTTTGCATCTTGTTTCTCCCGATTATTTGAGCGCCCGACCGCCATCCACATTGATACTTTGGCCGGTCATGTACTTGCTGTTCAGTATAAATTCAATCGCATTAATCACTTCGTCTTCACCAGGTGCCAATCCCATTAGCGATTTGGCGAGCGCCTTCTTTTTGTATTCGTCACTGTCATGCTCGTTAAACATGATCAGTGCCGGCGCTATGCTGTTAACTTTGATGCCTGGTGACAACTTCTGGGCAAAAGACAGGGTCAGGTTATCAAGCGCTGCCTTGCTAGACGCATAAGCAATGTGTTTTTCACTGCCTTTGCGTACTACATAGTCAGTCATGTGGATTATATCCGCACCCGCTGGCTCGGTGGATGTCATAAACGGTGACAGGGCAAGGTTCAGTAAATACGGCGCTTTGACATGTACTTGCATCATTTGATCCATCAAGGCGGCATAATCGTCAGTCTTACTTTCTGCATTCCAGTCTGATGCATTGTGGATTAATGCGCGGATTGATACGCCCAATTCCGCGATATGGCGGGCAAATTGATGGATCTGTTCATCGCTTGAAAAATCCGCTTGTACACAGTCAATCCCCATGGCGCGGAGTGCTGCGACACCGTCCCGCTCTGTTCGATACGATGCAATAACGCGCCATCCCAGCTGGTGGAAGTGCTTGGCTGTCGCTAAGCCTATCCGTTGGCCTGCACCGGTAATTACAATGGTGTTTACAGTCATATAGTTTAGTTCCGGTATCCTTGCCGTACCCAATACGGTTCAATCTCTGTATCGATCAATGTATTTGCCAAACTGGGCTCAATATCTGACTGCTTGGCTGCAGTGATGAATTGCTTAATTTCAGAAGGTTAGGGTTAACGAGGTAATACTAGCAAAATGGAGTGGGCAGAAAGTGTCCGATAAAGCAGAGTGGTGGTTAGCTCACACAGCGAGCGCCAGTTTCGTCGTCAATTTACCGGATAGCGTCTCACCTGAAGAAGTCTGGCTGACCAATAGGGGTTATCGACACGGGAGATAATGACGCCTTTAGATGAGGAGGCATGCATAAATTGCTTCTCGCCAAGGTAAATCCCAACGTGATAACGGCGGGATCCGGTTTTGAAGAAGATAAGATCTCCTTGGTCTGCGGTGTTGAGCGGGATTTTATTGCCTTGTGTCAGTTGTTGGGACGTTGTGCGGGGCAGTGTATGTGCAAATACTGCAGCATAGGCTTGTTGGGTAAACGCAGAGCAATCAATGCCTTTTTTAGATGCGCCACCCCAGCGATAAGGCGTACCTTTCCATTCTTCGAAATATTGAGTGAGTGCTTCAAAACGTGAAGAGTTGATTTGATCAATGCCATGAGGTGCCAGCGTCGTTGGACGGTCACCATCATAGTAGGGTGATGAACTGTTGTTGGACGCCACATCTTCGGAGCTGGAACAACCGCCCAATAGCAATGCTGATAGCGCGGCGGCAGTGAAAGTAGATTTTGTTGGCATTGTCAGAGTAGTTCACATTTCCTTACAATGGCTTCGAGTCTAAAACCGCATTTTCTTGGCTTCAACCAAAAATCAACCCACAGAGACATGAATTCTCATTTATGGTGCTTTAGTTCAGGCCACATTCTGATCTCGACGCTGATACCACTGGGTTATGTACTCGGCAAGCGCCTGTATAGATGACTCACCGGCTCCCGGTCTCATGCAAATGCCCAGCGAGACATTGGTGTCCCGCGAGACATTGTTCAACCAGTCGAGCAAATCCATTTTGTCAGTCACTGAGCAAGCAGCAATGAGTGATATAGACATACCGGATTCCACCGCAGCATTCAGGCCATGAAAATCTGCAGCAGACAAAACAACCTGGTGCGAGATATTCGCACGGTTAAGCAGATCCAGAGCTAATTTTCCCCAGCGGCAATCACTTTCAATGGCAATCGGTAACGGTTTGTCTTTGCAAAAATGCGCGTGTTTGGCTTTTACCCAAACCAAACGCTCCTGCGAAATCCGGGTGATGGGGTAGGCGCCGTCATGGATATTGACCAACGCAATATCAAGGCTGCCGTCTATGACCTTACTGACGAGATCCTGACTGCCACTGCTTTGCACCGACAGTTGAATATTCGGGTAACGTTCGCTATACCCTGACAGAACACGGCGGAAAACCAGGTTTACATAATCATCACAGACGCCGAGCTTAATTGTCCCTTTCATTTCCGGGCTGTGGAAAAACGCCACAGCTTCATCATTCAAATGCAGCATTTGCCGTGCATAGCTAACCAGAGTCAGGCCATGGGATGTAAGCACATGGCGGCGACCTTGCTTCTGGAATAACGCAATCCCGGCCAGCTCTTCCAATTTTTTCATCTGCATACTGACCGCAGACTGGGTTCGGTGAACGCTATCTGCTGCGGCTGCAAAATTGCCGCAATCGGCGATAGCGACAAGGGTGCGAAGTTGGTCAATATCAAAGTTTGTCATTACTTCAATTCCTTTGAACTTTTAGCCAAGAACTATTGGCTTTTCTTAATGATTAAATTGCTCAATTATTGAACTGTCAAGTGAGGATGCAGGAGTGAATGTCATGAGGATCAAAACAAAAGACGTTGAAGCACAGCCCAGGTCGGAGCAATTTCTTAAAACTCAATTTCTTACCGACAATGCTTTGGCAACAATGGTGCATGGGGTTTGGGTGGGGTTTCGCCAGCGCCAACTTATTCGGGATCTGGAACGTCGTATTGATGACGAGCGTTTTTTGAATGATGTAGGGATCACCAAGCAAGAGGTAGAGAATCAACTGGCTGAACTGAGGCGTCAAAAATTCTTCTGACGTTTTGGCTGATACAGTTCAGCAAGTAAAAGAACGAGTCCTTGGTTTCGCTTTAAACCGGCCGTCAGTGAGTACTGGCGGTTTTTTTATTCGCTTTCTTATATCCAGAATCTGCGACAAAGCCAGGCAGGGTTTGTAGTCACATTTTTGCAAAGCAGTTGTGTTCTGATGGTGTTGTATTCCTTTTAACGTTTAGGGTAATGGCCGCAAAAATAATGTATGAATTTCTTGGCAGGTGTTAATTTTCCTGACTACACTTTACATAACTGGATGAGATTGCAGGGGAATCCTGAAATCGAACTCATTTGAGAGATGAAAAGTCCTTTGCATTAGGTTTCGTTTTGTGTGACTATCATCGCAACTGCAGGGCAATTAATGTCTTTAATTGCAAATAGATGCGGTGAGCTACAAATATATTTTGCTTGATTTGATGTGCTTTGGTACTGTTAAAGGCCTGAGCATTTTATGAACATATTTATAACAACAAGGTTTGCTTTTTAGTGAACCCTTGGACACAAAACAGTTGAAAGGCATTGGTTTGGCCGCCGACAACCTTTTAATTGGTCCAATTTTATTGGCGTTACTGCATAGCTGAACTTTACCTTTGCTTGCTGCATGGAAAAGTTAAAGTAACCTAGCCCGGCATCCATGGACCGGGTTTTTTATTGCCTGAAATTTGTTGCTCCGGCTTCGCTACTGTGAAGCGAGACCAAAAAAAAGCCAGACGTTTGTCTGGCTTTTTTGTCTATTTAATAAAGCGGTTATTCGCTTTTCGCAGTCGCTTCTGTTTGCTGTTCTGCCTTCTCTTCTGCTTTTTCAGCAACAACGGCAAACTCGCGGGTTGGTTTACCAACAATCGAGCGGGTTGGCTCTTTGATGTCAGTAAGAACGACTTCAATCACATCACCCAGTTGGAACTCTTTGTTTCCATCTACGGAAATGATGCCTTGTTCGCCATTGCATTCAATGCGCGCCTTGTTATCGACAATCAATGCACCCGGGATGAAGGCCATCGCACCGTTTTCCAGCAGGCGGGTACGCATGCCAGCACGGTTGATGTCGAAGATCTCTGCCGTAAAGACAGTTTTCTTCTCAACACAGTCTTTCAGCAGACGAACGTACAACCAGTCAGCGACGTCACGCTCAGCCATACGGTGATGACGACGGTGCAGCGCCAGCTCTTCGCCAACTTGCTCATCAGGTTGTTCAGCAGCGGTTTCACCACGAATGATAGCTTTCAACAAGCGGTGGTTAACCATGTCACCGTATTTACGGATTGGGGAAGTCCAGGTGGCGTAAACATCAAGGCCCATCGCAAAGTGCGGGGCAGGAGTGTTACTGATTTCACTGTAAGCCTGGTACTTGCGGATACGGTTATCGAGGTAAGTAGTTTCCTGTTCATTGAGCCAACGGCGCAGTGCGCTGAAACCTTGCAGAGTTTCAAGCGTTTCTGCTGACGTTTCACCGCCGTTGCTATTGATGAGTTCAACCGCGTCTGCCATTTTTTCAGGAGCGAAACCTGCATGGGTGTTGAACACGCCAAAGCCAAAGTTTTCACGTAGTGCGCGACCTGCACAGATGTTTGCCGTAATCATTGATTCTTCAACCATACGGTTGGCAATACGGCGTGCATCGACGTGGATCGCAACAACATCGTTATCTTCGCTCAATTCAAAGCGGTAGTCAGGGCGGTCAGGGAATGTCACTGCGTTGGCTTCACGCCATGCCATACGGGCTTTAGCCATGCCGTGTAGGGCATTTACCTGTTCAGCGATAACATCAGTCGGTTGCCATTTCTCACAGCTTCCTGTTTCCAGCCAATCTGACACGTTGTCATAAGCCAGACGACCCTGAGATTTAATTGTTGCTGCAAAGAATTTCGCGTCTTCGGCGATGGTGCCGTCAGCCAGTACAGTGACACGACAGCAAAGCGCTGGGCGAACTTCTTCTTCACGCAGTGAGCAGAGGTCATCACTCAGTTCACGTGGCAGCATCGGAATGTTGCGACCTGGCAGGTAAATGGTGAAACCACGCTCACGTGCTTCTTTGTCCAGATCTGTACCCTGCGCAACGTATGACGTTGGGTCAGCAATCGCGATGGTCAGAGTAAAGATGCCATCTTCATTTGCAACGGTGTGCAACGCATCATCCATATCTTTGGTTGATTCGCTGTCGATGGTAATGAACGGCAGGTCAGTGAGATCTTCACGTACTAAAGATTCGTCCAGCATCTCCCAGCTTGACTGAGGTGCAGGTTCTTGGTTAGGCAGGTCGTGTTTTGCCAGCGTTACCCACCATGGCGCAATCTTGTCGTTTGCATCGGTGATTTTTTCACTGATTTCACAGAAAAAGCCGTTGTCGCCTTTCAGCGGGTGGCGGATCAGTTTCGCCACAACCCAGTCTCCCTCTGCCAGTGCATTCTGGCTCAGGCCTTTGCGGGTTTTTGCACGGATAGCGTCTTTAAGTTGTGGGCTGTCCGGTACTACGTTCAGTTTATCGCGGAACATTTTTACGCGACCGATGAAGCGGTCGACCGACTGCTCAATCAGTTCGTCAGGCTCAGCCACTTCTTTTTCTTTTTCGGTACGGATAAGCGCGACGACTTTATCGCCATGCATGACTTTCTTCATGTATGACGGTGGAATGAAATAGCTAGTCTTACTGTCAACTTCCAGAAAGCCGAAACCTTTTTCGGTCGCTTTTACGGAGCCTTCTTTCTTAGGAATGCTTTCTTTGATTTGCTGTTTTAGCTGTGCAAGTAAGGGATTGTCTTGGAACATTCGTATGGTCTCAGATTGTGAACGGCCACACTATACGGATTCGGGAAGGCAAAACCAAGTTATCCCTTATTAATACTCGATGACACAAATGGGGCGGGGTGCAGTTGATCGGATTCACATTGGTTATCAGTCATGCCCAAAAAATTAGTCTTTACTCTCAAAGTTCATGTAACACGGATGCGAAATTCGTTTTAGATGACAATATGGTCATCGGAATAACGGTGGGAAAAAGTGTGTTGCTATGGAAAGTGTGCAGGTAGAGCGTGAAAAGGAATCAATTCGTGTAAACAGCTCACTGCAAGAATGGTGTGAAGCAGTTTTTGAACGACTTGCCCGTAAGCATGAGGTGGTAAACAGTGCGCTGTTTATCTATGTCGATGAGGAGTTGAAGTTGGCTGCCAGCCGCACCCAAAACGTTTTCCATTTCTATGCGGGCTTTAAACCGGTGGAAGAATATAGCGGATATGCGCTGGATCTGCCTCGACTGGTCGAAGACCACCAACACCATTTCTCTTTTATCACCAATGCGTCTTTTAATGCAGGTTGGTCCGAGGACAACATTACCTGGGAACACACCATCATTCCGCTCTATAAAAAAGAAGACAAATTGGGATACCTGCTCCTTGAAGCAGAACGTTACGTCGAATGCCCACAGTTTCGCCCCGATCAGTTTAACTGGCTGCTGAAAGACGCAGACAATTACCTCCGTTGTAAAATCCTGTCACACCGACTGAGCCAGCAAAAAGCATCTAACCGCCAAAGTGAACTGGATCTGGCGTTGAATAACCGTACTCTGGCGTCGCAACTTAGTTATATGAAGTCGCTGCACGAGATTTCACTGCGCTTTACCAAAGCGACGTCGATTCATTCGCTGTGTCGTATCGCCATTGAGTTGGGTAGGGAGAAGTTACAGATCGACCGAATGGGGATCTTCCTGTGTGATATGGATACCGCAACCATGTGGGGCACGTGGGGCACCGATCCCCATGGCAATGTGGTAGACCGCTCTGACTTCCAGCAGGAGATGCCAAACACCCTTTTTATGGAAGAAGCGTTTACCAAGCAAAATGAACTGATCGTCAAAGAAAATGTTCCGCTCTACTTTGGTAAGAAACAGGTAGGCATTGGCTGGAATATTATGATGGCGATGTGGGACGGTGATGAATGCATTGGCTGGATAGCGGCGGACAACCTTTTATACCGAACCCAGTTAGATCAACCAAAAAAGGAAGCGATTAAACTGCTTGCGGCGTCGGTGTGCCAAAAAATCGTAAAGCTCAGGGAAACCGAAGCGGCTTTGGCGCGCAGTGAGAGGCTGCAGGCACGCTGCGGTGAACTGGAGGATAAGCTAAATAAACTTAGCCGCCAATCGGCAATTACCCAGCGTCAGGAACGTTGGATGGGCACTGTTGATAACAAAACTGGCCTGCCTAACACAGCCTACTTCACTTCCTGCCTGGACGGGTTTCTCAACCAGGCCAAAAAGGAAAAGAAAAAAGTGGCTGCCTTTGCGGTGAATATCGACAGTTTCCGTGCTTACAGGAAAACCTATGGTGAAATGGCAACCTGTACATTGGTGAAGAAGCTGGCGAGGCAGTTCGATGATCTGCTCGAAAAGGAGCCATTGAGCATGTTGGTCTACAACCAACACGGACAATATTCGCTATTGGTTGGTCATGATGATGATATTTACATCCGGGAATTGGCGGAAGGTATGGTGCAAGCTGTCCACAAACTGAATATCCTGCACGACACATCAAAGTATTATGACCGTGTCACGATCAGTATCGGAGTCACACTGAACACTGCTTCGCTATTTACACGTAAACGAAACTTAATGAAAAAAGCAGAAAAGTTGAAAACGACGGCTGTTGAGCTGGGGCAAAACCGCGTCTGTATCGATTAACGCTTTGAATCCCATCCTTGTTTGCTGCTTGTATTATCAGCAAATTGCTACCTAAATAATCTTTTGCAGTCAAAAAGCCATCAGTCGTAGAAAGAATTGTGAAGTTGTTCAATTTTTTCTGGCTTTTTTTGGTCTAGTGGCGCAGAATGCACGCCTTATTTGTCGAGGCCCGTAGCGTTAGATACTGTTACAGCGAGTAGGATGTCACCATATTTTCAGTAGTGACCCTGTATCAGTGAAAAATAACAGTGCGAAACCGCTAGCAGGGGCCCCGTTTTTTTTGTCTATATATTGGGATCCCAATGCAAGATACTGTTACAGAATTTCGTCAGCTAGAACTGGCTGAAAACATCCTTTCCGCTCTTGACGCAATCGGCTTCGTATCGCCGACTCCTATTCAGGCGGCTTCGATTCCTCTTCTTCTTACCGGTGTAGATGCACTGGGTAAGGCACAAACCGGTACCGGTAAAACTGCGGCTTTCTCTCTTCCACTGCTGAACAAGCTGGATCTGAACCAACATAAGCCTCAGGCAATCGTAATGGCTCCAACCCGTGAGCTGGCTATTCAGGTAGCTGCTGAAGTTAAACTGCTGGGCCAAAACATCAATGGTCTGAAAGTGCTGGAGATCTACGGTGGTGCATCTATCGTTGATCAAATGCGTGCTCTGCGCAGCGGTGCTCACATTGTTGTTGGTACTCCGGGTCGTGTGAAAGACCTGATTAACCGTGAACGTCTGCAACTGGACGAAGTACATACTTTCGTTCTGGATGAAGCCGATGAAATGCTGAAAATGGGCTTCGTTGACGACGTTACCTGGATCATGGAACAAGCACCAGAAACTGCACAACGCGTGCTGTTCTCTGCAACCATGCCTCCAATGGTTAAAGAAATCGTTGACCGCTTCCTGCGCGAACCTGCACGCATTGACGTTGCAGGCAGCAACCGTACTGTTGAGAAAGTAGAGCAGCAGTTTTGGGTAGTGAAGGGCGTTGAGAAAGACGAAGCTATGGCTCGTCTTCTGGAAACTGAAGAAACTGACGCATCAATCGTATTCGTACGTACCCGTCAGGATACCGAGCGTCTGGCTGATTGGCTGTGTGCACGTGGCTTTAAAGCTGCAGCACTGCACGGTGACATTCCACAGTCACTGCGTGAGCGCACAGTAGACCACATCAAACGTGGCGTAATCGATATTCTGGTTGCGACTGACGTTGTTGCGCGTGGTCTGGACGTTCCACGTATCACTCACGTATTCAACTACGACATCCCATTCGATGTTGAGTCATACATCCACCGTATCGGTCGTACCGGTCGTGCGGGACGTGCAGGTAAAGCAATCCTGCTGGTTCGCACTAACCAAATCCGTATGCTGCGCACCATCGAGCGTGTTACTTCTACCCGTATGGAAGAAATCCAACTTCCAATGCGTGACAAAGTAGCGGAAGCGCGTCTGGCACGTCTGGCGACTGATCTGGCAGAGCAGAAAGAGTCTGACAGCCTGGAAGCGTTCGTTGGTCTGATCGAGAAACTGCAAGAGCAGATCGAAGTTGACACCGCGACTCTGGCAGCTATGCTGCTTCAGCGTCAGCAAGGCAAACGCCCACTGTTCTACACCGGTCCAGATCCAATGATCGCGGCAATGGAACGTGACAGCAAGCGTCGTGAAACCCGTCGTGACGATCGTGGTCCACGTGACCGTTCAGAGCGCGGTGAGCGTGGCGAACGTCGCAGCTACAATGCAGCAGACTGGGACACTTACCAACTGCAAGTTGGCCGTGACCAAGGCGTTCAGGTTAAAGACATCGTTGGCGCAATTGCAAACGAACTGGGTCTGGAGAAGCAATTCATCGGTTCAATCAAGCTGGCAACAGGTCACACCTACGTTCAGCTGCCGAAGAAAATGCCTAAAGAGATCCTGGGTCAACTGAAACAACTGCGTATCCGTCAGAAAGCGACCGACGCGCAACTGGTTGAAGGTCACGTAGACATGTCTCCACCACGTCGTCGCAATGGCGGTGACCGTAACGGTGGTGAGCGTGGTCCACGTCGCTTTGATGACCGTGGTCCTCGTGGCCCACGTGGTGACCGCGAAGGCAACCGCGCTCCTCGTGGTGACCGTAACGGTGAACGTGGCGAGCGTCGTTTTGACCGCGACCGTGGTGGTGACCGTCGTTCATTCCGTGGTGAGCGTCGTCACACCGAAGCGTAATAGTAACGCTTAAAAGTAAAATAAATGAAAAGCCAGCGAAAGCTGGCTTTTTTGCGTCTGGTGTTTATTCAGCCGGTCGTTTAAGCAAGTCCTGTTTATTCAGGCATATATGAGAATATCTTCATACCCTAAACTAAATGCCTTAGTTCCAATGAATGCGACGAAGCGGCATACCAGAAATTACTACATTGTTGATACAGCAAGTCGAAACCGGGCAACAACGCTCCCCAGATTTCCCGTTATTCCCAGTTTGAGGGCTGTCTTATGCTGAATATGCAATTTGATGAAAGGGTGGTGGTCGACACCAATAACATTGACTGGCAGCCTTCGCCTGTGAAAGGCGTCTTCAGAAAGCCGCTTGCCCGAGAGGAAGCGGAGCGCGGGCATGCAACCAGCATTGTGAAATATGGCCCGAATACCCAGTTCACACCGCATGAACATCCCCTCGGAGAAGAAATTTTGGTTCTCGATGGCGTATTTGCTGATGAACACGGTGAATACCCCGCGGGAACATATCTTCGAAACCCGCCGGGAAGCAGCCATACACCTTTCAGTAAGGAAGGGTGTACTTTGCTGGTCAAACTGCACCAGTTTTCGGCACATGACCATCACCAGGTCGTTATTGACACCAATAAGGAAGACGGTTGGATTGATGGCCAGGGAAAACTGCGCATTTTTCCGCTCCACGAGTTCAACGGTGAACAGGTAGCCCTGATCAAATGGCCAGCGGGCAGCCACTTTTTTACTATTTCTCATTTTTGCGGTGAAGAAGTGTTCGTGCTCAGCGGTGAGTACCGGGATGAGTTTGGGCGATACAAAGCGGGTACCTGGCTCCGGCATCCCCATATGTTTGAACATGACCCCTACGCAGAAGAAGACACGTTACTTTGGGTGAAAGTTGGACACTTGCCATACCCGGGCACTGTTTGAAGGAGCTAAAAAGCTAAAACCACGCGAGATCCCTAAATGTGAGACATATGTCTATGTGAGTCATCGCTAGTATGTTGCGTGAGTTCGGCGCTCGATATTTTGAATTCGTTCTTATTTGTGCCGCACGGCATACTATTTAAGGAAGTAGAAGACCCGGATGTTTCAGATGCAGAGCCAATCACAGTTGCATTTCTTTGATAATGCGCCTGTGCCTATGTTTCTTCTTAATGCGTCAGGCGATGTTATTCACACTAACCGGGCCTGCGAGGGGCTTTTTCGCTACAGCAGCAGGGAATGGGCGCTCGACGATATTATGAGCACGCCTGTTTGGCAAGAATCGTCAACGTATTTTAATGCCTCCCAAGAGCCCAGAGAAAAATTATCCCCATATACACGTTTGGTGAGGTTTGCAGACAACCGAAAGCTCTATGTGCTTAAGATGTCTATTGCCGACACGAAACCATCGTATACCTATATTGCAGCACTAACCCCTTATCAAAACGATGACAGTGTCAATGAAGCCTTATTAAACCGCCTGCCTATGGGCATGGTGCGAATTGACGCCAGTGGACAGTTTATCAATGCCAACCAGGCATTTTTGCGGCTCCTCGGTTATGAGGAAGAGGAAGCGCTTTTAAAGCAGACAGAGTTTGATGTCACTTTTGAAGCTGATGCCAACCGAGAGAAACCACTGCGGGCTGGGCTCGAACTCGGTTGTAGTGCCCAGTATCGTTTGGACAAACGCTACGTGCATAAAAAGGGGCACCATATTTGGGCCAGGACGTTTGTTTCCTGTGTGACCTGCCAAATCACGCAACAGACACAGTTTTTGATTGCGGTTTTCGATATTCATGAAGAAAAACAATTGCATGAGGTGATTGCGACCTCTGAGCGCAGGTTCAGGGCGATCGCGGAAAACGTCAGTTCAGTTGTTTGGATCTCTGGTCCTGACCCCATGCGCCTTTATTACGTCAACCGCTGTTTCAATACAGTCTGGGAAGAACGGGTAGAAGCACTATACGGCGATGCCAAGGCATTTTTGGATCGTGTGCATCCTGCTGATCGTGATTTGGTGGCAAGAACAAGATTTTGCGACTCCCACGACTCCTGGCGGATCAATTACCGCCTCTTGTTCCCGGATGGCCGGATCAAACACATTCGTGACAGCGGCAACAGTGTGTTTGATGGCAATGGTGACCTTATATACCGAGTAGGAACGCAAACTGATATCACAGCAGAAGTTGATCAGCGCGACAGTGTGGTTGTGATGGCCAAAAAGCTGCGTGAACTGGTGGAATACGACACGCTCACCGGCATTAAGTCCCGTCACGCTATCATCAGTGACGTACGCGACACCTATCAGGAATTTACGGTTACCGGCGACCCTTCTGTACTGGTTTATATCGATGCTGATGGATTTAAAGCGATCAATGACACTTATGGTCATGAGATTGGTGACAAGGTTCTGGTCTGTATCGCTGAGCACCTTACCCGCAATATCCGCGAATCTGATGTAGCTGGCAGAATTGGGGGTGATGAGTTTGTTGTGTTACTGCGTCATACTGCCCAATCAGAAATTCCTCAGATTCTGGAACGTTTAGGGCGTGATATTGAATGTGAATACCTGCCGCCAAACATGCGTGTTGCCATCAGTTTGGGAGCAAAAGAATTGACGCCGGATGTTTTGTCGAGTGAACAATGGCTTAGCGATGCTGACAAAACCATGTATCTCAACAAGCGCGAGCGGAAAATGTCACACTCAAATCATGCTGTTTCTGGCTAGTCTAATAATCCTTCACACTTTCTTCGTATACCGTTTGTATGTTTTGTAATTGAGACACTCTTCTGTAACGCCAAGCAGTATTCTCTTAGTTGAATAACAGAGGGAAAGGCCATGCAAAGTGTTGTTGAAGTGTTTGGTACTGCGCTTGCAAGCTATTACAACGGCAACAAATCAGGGAAATTGATTGTCAGGGAGAATAACGGTACGTCGGTGATACCGACGTCCGATTTTTTCCGTCGCCCGGAAGATGTTGCTACAGATAGGATCGCGCTTTCGTATTGTCGGCGCAGCGTACTGAATATCGGTGCCAGCAGTGGGGAGCACTCCCTTTACCTGTTGGCAAAGGGAATGAAAGTCACATCCATTGATAACTCGCCGATTGCATGTGCCATCATGCACCAGCGTGGCGTGCCATCTGTTATTTGCGGTCACCTTTTTGATCAACACCCAATGTTTGACCGCACTTTCACCTGGCTGGCGTTACGTGGTGTGATTGGTCAACTCGGCAACATACGCAATTTTTTCCATTTTCTAAATCTTGCGCACCGCAACTTATACCCGGGTGGGCGCTTGATTTTAAGCTCTGAAAATCTGCGTTACGAAGGTTACCGGACACGTCACCTGACGTTCGAATTTGATGGCAGCGTGAGTGAAGAGGTGCCTTGGTTTGATATTGGCATGTCGACACTGCGCTGCGTGGCTGACAGCAAGAATTTTAATTGCAGGGTCGTGTATTGCGATGACAGCAACAAATACGTTGCTTTGTTGACCAAGCGGTAAGATTTCTCCAAGCGGTGTGATGACAGGGTTTATTGATTGTTTTTTGTCATGGCCTTTGTAAACAGCCGTTTGGGAATGCGGGAGAGAAGTAGAACGATGGGGCTTATAGCCCCATCATTTTTGAATATTTGTCGATGCAGTCAACGAAGTGGCTGCGTTCATTCTCATCATGTATCGCGCGTGTCTGTTCTGCCAAAATGCTTTTGTCCGCCAGCGCGTTTTTCACTTGCCAAACAGCATAGGACGCTTGTTTGTCCAGTTCGATCTTTTGTTTCTCATCCGGTGGAAGTAAAGCTAGGTTGTGGCTCATGGTGAATCTCTTGTATTTTCGACAGCGATAAAATAGCGGAGTGTCGCAGTTTCGACAAGTGCTTACCTGTTGTTTACGCCTAGCTGACATCAATGCGCCATGTTGCATTTATCCTCGGGGTATTAAGAAATGCAAGCGAGGCATCATGGAATTTACCTATCAGGATCGGCAATCACTCTATCAGGCATGGATGTCCTACAAAGCCAAACTCAGAATTACCCAAATAGAAATGGCAAAACGGCTGGGGATTAGCCAATTGGATTTTTCACGCGCATTGCGTGGCGATGTGCCATTGGAGAAAGGTTTTGTGTTCCGTTTCTGCCGGGAAATTGGTCTTGAGCCCGATCAGATTCTGCCAAGCCTGAAAAGCGAACGTGGTATGGGTTTGCAAGGAACAATAACTGTGCGCACTGCGATCACGGTTGATGGTAACATCGCTAAAGTCGAGTATTCCGGTAACCAGGTGTTTATCGAGTACGAAAAAGAAGTATAAGAAAAGCCGCCATAATCAGGCGGCTTTTTGCTATGCGGGAGTTAGCGAGTCACCATCTTGGACGTTTGCTTGGCCTTTTCTTCGTCCGAGGTTTCTGTTTTAGCCGGCACCTCCAATCCACGAATGCAGGCAGGTCGCGCGGCCAGTTCATCTATCCAGCGTTGCAGGTTATTTAAGCCTGTGATGTCGACACCACTCCATTCATGAATGCGCACCCAAGGCCAGGTAGCCATGTCTGCAATGGTGTAGTCTTCTCCAGCGAGGTATGCGTGTTTCGCGAGTTGACCATCCATTACTTCAAACAGGCGTCGGCCTTCGTTTTGGTAGCGCTCAATGGCTGCCGGGATTTTCTCCGGGAAATAGCGGTAAAACACATTGGCTTGCCCCATCATTGGCCCAACGCCGCCCATCTGGAACATCAGCCACTGAATAACTTTGCTGCGCGCTTTTGGGTCAGCAGGAAGAAACTTTCCTGTTTTCTCAGCCAGGTACAGCAAAATCGCTCCTGATTCAAACACGACAAAATCGTCATTGTCTTTATCAATAATTGCCGGAATACGGCCATTGGGATTAATAGCTAAGTATTCTGGCTCTTTTTGCTCTAAGGCGGAGAGATCCAGTGCGTGCACATTGTAGGGCAGCCCCATTTCTTCGAGTGCAATGGATATCTTGTGTCCGTTAGGCGTTCCTGCGGTGTAGAGTTCAATCATCTGTTAAATCCTTTCTCCAAAACCTTAACTGGCGTTGACTGCCATGAAGGCTTCACGTTGATCCAGTGATGCCTGCCATGCCTGAATGGCGGGATAGGTTTCATCAATATGAATATCAATCTTGGTGATAAAACTACACATTATGTATGCCGTGATGTCGGCCACTGAGAAATGCTCACCAGCAAGATACGTAGAAACTGAAAGACGCGATTCCAATACGGGGAGAAATTCCTCAACCCGTTGTTTTGACTCTTCCCCCCACGCTTCCACGCAGCGTTCACGATCACTGAATACGCCTGTGATGTTGCGAAAGGCCTGGAATGCGGGAAACAACCCTTGGAGTTCTGCAATGCGGTTCCACATTTCCACTTTCCCGATAGCCAGCGGCGTATCCCCAAACAAATGATGGTCGCTTGGGAAAGCGGCATCCAGGTAACGACAGATAGCGATGGTTTCACTGATTGCGGTGCCATCGGCAAGTTCCAATACGGGGATCTTGCCGTTAATGCTCATGGCTTTGAATTCGGCAGTGACGTTTTCGCCACCCCGTGTATCGACCTGTACTCTGGGAATCTCGATACCTTTTTCTGCAAGAAATAACGAAACCCTGCGCGCACTTGGTGCAGGGGCGGATTCGTATAATTTCATTTGGTCTCCTTGTGCGGCCAAACGGAATGAATATCCCGGTTCAAACTCCCTTTACTTTAGTGGTAGCTCAACCGTAACAATAACCCCATCGCCGGTGACCCGGTTGTTAATGGATAGGGCTCCTTGATGAAATTCAGCCACCAGACGGGCGACATAGAGCCCAAGCCCGAGGTGCGCTTTGTCTGATTTATGTTTTTCATCTCTTACAGAGACCATGGAACCGAGCAATTGATTTCCCATATTTTCAGGTAAAAGTGGGCCGATATTCGACACGGTGAGTAACGCCCGTCCGCGCTGTGCAACCAAATGGATACCCACGGCGGTTCCCTGTTGGTGAAACTCAACGGCATTTGCCACCAGCTTGTCGAGCAACTGTGCCACGTATTCCGGTACACCTTCCATCTGATAATTCGCAGTGGCAATGCGCATTTCGAATGTCTGTTCAGGATAGGCATATTCATATCCCTGTACGCAGCCTTCGACGACTTTGTCCAACGGAAACAGGGTGCGCTCTGCGTGCTCAAAGCTTTGCTCAAGGCGAGTCGCTTCAGTCATGCTGGTTAGTATAGTCGCAAGGCGTACAACCCCTTCTTGGGCGCGTGCGATGTAGCGTTTTTGGTCATCATCTTCTGTCACAAATGCCAGGTTTTCCAACGATGAACGTACCACGGCTACCGGCGTTCTCAGTTCATGGGACAGGCTGGATGACATCTTTTCCAGATAGCTGTTGTATTCAGACAACCTGGTCACCATCGTTGACAGGGTTCGGGAAAGATCACCAATTTCATCTTTGCTGGCCGTGGGTTCCAATTGGTGACGAACCCGTCCTTGTGGGTCGACTGCGCTTTCCGCATCATCGCGCAATTGTCTTACTCTGCGCGAGATATGGGAGCCAAACAGCAAGAGCACAATCACACCGGTACAGATGACTACCAACAAGACATTAAACAATTGCTCCAGCGCTTTGTTGCGCAGAGTCCGGATCCCGACGGTGGTTTCCTCAACCACGACTGCGCCTATAACTTTACCATCCACTCTTATCGGGTAGGCGGCAGAGAGGATCATGGCTGAATCGTCGTCCGTCAGGCGCCAATTTGCGTAAGGGCGGCCCAGCAGGGCCTGTTGGACATCCACACCGCGCACGATCGAAGCATCGTGCATAGCATCGATGATTGTCTCCGGTGGCTTTTCCAGCAACTGGTAGTACAGAGGATTAAGGATATGGGTTTGCAGCCAGCCCATCACGCCACTGGGCGGCTCTTGATATTTGATTGTGTTCTCCCAAACGCCATTGGCGCTACCCAAATCTCCCGACTTTGCCAATACCCGGCCATGCTGGTCGACAACCCAGACGCGGGAACTCCCGTCATTCATACGGTTAAGCACTTTTTCAATGGCAGGTGAAGGAGTGAGAAGGGTACCCAGCGTTTCGGCGTTGCGTGGATTGGACGTAGCAAGGATGGTATCGACATCGCGGCTGTACGTGTTCTTCACGTCGTAATAGGTAAATGCGAGTTTTTCTCCCACCAGCCAGTCTGGGATTGCCAACTCTATTACATAGCCGCTAGCGGTTTCCTGCCACCAGGCTGTAATCGCCTCTGAGGGGAAAATGGTCGCAGGGTCATCAATCGTCGTCTCAATAAGATCAACATCGGCGCGTCCACTCGTGGTTGAAGTGACGGCGTAACGTTTTAGTTCGCCTTCAGGTGTGGTCAAAGAGATGATGAGGTGGTCGTTGCGGTCGATGCGGGCAGTCTTGGGGCGTTTTAGTACTGGGGTGCTGTCAACCACATCAACTAACGCGTAAATATCATCGCTGTCACTGGCAAGGTTCACGTTGAAGCTGAGTTCATCGCTTTTATAGGGCGTGCGGCTGAAGATAACGTGCTCTTCACCGTAATGTACGGCATGTACTTGATATCGTTGCCAGTCTAACACTGAGCCATCAAGATCAATCGGTGACTGTAAGGCGATGGCGTAAAGATCTCGTCCTTCTTCAATTCTTGGTTTGGTGTAACGTTGGCGTTCAAAAAGCGCTGGTTGTTGGTTGAGTGTCATGGAAAACGCGCGGGCAGAACCCATCAGCGTTTGCTCCTGGCCTTGGCGGAGCACATTCTCCAATTCCCAGACATAGTTGTAGCCAATGAAGGGCAAAGCGAGCAACAGGGCAGAGAGCAGAACGATTTTCGCTCTGATCCCTGAAAGCCATCGGCGAACCCGGCCAAGAATGGCGGTCATTTGTTGCTGTCCCAGCGATACCCCATGCCATAAACGGTATCGATATGGTCAAAGTTCGTATCCAGCGCGATAAATTTCTTACGGATACGTTTTACGTGGGAGGTGATGGTGCTGTCATCCACCACAATGTGGGCTTCCTGCATAAGATCCTGTCGGCTTCGTACATGCCCCGGGCGTTTTGCCAGTGCATGAACCAGCCAGAATTCGGTGACGGTTAGATCAACAGTTTGTTCGTTCCACTTAACCTGCATACGGTTTAAATCCAGCGTCAGCAGTCCCCGTTCAAGCAAAGATTCGGCGGGCGCAGAGGCCAGGCTCAGTAACTCGCTGCGGCGGAACAGGGCGGCAATACGCGCCATAAGATGAGGCAGACTGATATCTTTGGTCAGGTAGTCATCTGCGCCCATACGCAGGCCGACAACGGTATCAATGTCGCTGTCACGAGCAGTGAGGAAAATAATGGGTACGGTGGCAGACATCGCACGCAGGGTCTGGCAAAGCTGAAAGCCACCATCAATCTCATGGGCAAGGCCAATATCTATGATCGCCAAGTCCGGCAGGCGCTGTTTGAAGCCATCTTCCGCGTCAGGACGGTTGGCGTAAGTAGAGACGGCATAGCCCTGTTTTCTTAATACATCTGCATAGTTTTCACGGATGGCAGGTTCATCTTCAACAATCGCGATTCGTTTCATTTTTATTCAATTAATCAAACAGAAGATGGTTTGACTATACCGGAAAAAAACAAGGGTAAAAGGGTGAAAGCCCGATCCGGATGAAAAGCCATTTTTTTGCCACATTTGCCCATCACATTGCCTTTTTCGTTCCCATCCAGCGCCATTTTGGCTTGTTTTAATGAACCCATCGAAACAACGAACCGCAACCGAACGGATAAGGAAATGACAATGAAAACGATGAACAAAACCTTGATTGCACTTTCCCTGGCAATGCCAATGGTATTTAACACTGCCCATGCAAACGAACAGGAAACATTTGCAGAGCGTGATCAGTCGGTAGAACTGATTGGCTTTGGTGGCGGCGCAGCGGTAGGAGCGCTGATTGGTGGCCCGGTAGGTGCTGTTGCTGGCGCAATTGTCGGTGGACTGGTGGGACAGGTTGTCAGTGTGGACAAACAAAGCAACGAGCAGGAACTCATCATTGCCGAAATGCGCGAGCAAAATAACCAACTTGAAACCTTCCGTACCCGCTACGCAGAAAATGAAGTGGAGTTGGCAACGCTGAAAGCGGAATTGAATGAGCGCTCTGTGGACTTGGATTTGGCCATGGATATTCAATTCCGAACCAACTCATCAGAAATTGAACCGCGCTTCAAACTGCAACTGGACGAAATCGCCGCCTTGATGCGCCAGCAGCCACAAATCAGCTGGGATTTGGAAGGGCATGCAGATATCCGTGGTAATGATGATTACAACCTGGCGTTATCGCAGCAACGTGTTCAGGCGGTGTTTGACTACCTCGTGAACCAGGGCGTTGATCCGATGCAACTCACGCAAACCGCGTACGGCGACCAATTGGCCACGGAGCAGCAAGGTAACCGTGAAGGCTATTTCTTTGACCGCCGTGTGAGCCTGCGATCAATGGCTTCACAAGCGACGGCAAACAATTAATAGCAGGAGAGCAGACTATGGAAATCCGTCTGGCTACCCTGGAAGATGCAGAGCGCATTAATGCGCTCTGCCACACACTTGGCTATCCCTCAACCCTGACCCAGACTGAAGCGCGGATAGAGCGGGTAATGACCCAGCCGCAAGATGCAATTTTAGTCGCAGAGCTTTGCGACTTAGTGGTTGGCTTTGTTGTAATACATACCGTAAATGTTGTGCACGATGATATGCCTTGGGGGCGGATATCTGCGCTGGTGATTGATGAGAACTTCCGCGACATGCAAATTGGCCGACAGTTGCTGGATGAGGCTGAACGTTTTCTAAAACAGCGGGGCTGTCTGCGTATTGAGGTCACAAGCCATATTACCCGCGAAGAGGCTCATGGCTTTTACCTTCACCTGGGCTACAAAATTACACCCCTACGTTTCATCAAATTGCTGGCTCAACGGGTGTTGGTGGCTGCAAGCTGAAACCTTCCGACGCCATGGCCTGCTCATGCTTCAGCAACCAGGCCTTGGCATTCAACCCGCCTGCGTAACCTGTCAGCTTTCCGTTTTTCCCAATCACTCTGTGACAAGGCACGATGATTGCGATGGGGTTTTGTCCATTCGCTGCGCCGACAGCGCGGGATGCTTTTGGCCTGCCTAGAGCCGCGGCAAGCTCCCCATAACAACGAGTTTCACCAGGGGGAATGGCCTGGAGCGCTTGCCAAACTTCACACTGGAAGTCAGTGCCGAGCATATCGAGGGGAACATCAAATGCTATCGCTTCACCGGCAAAGTAGCGATCCAGCTGAGCAATCACGGGTTCGAATGGCTCTCTTGATTCGATCTCCTCGTCCGATACAGGAATGTCGTATTTGTAATCGGGTAGGGAGAGTGACGTGAGCCCTTTGTCTGATGCTGTCAGCGTGATGGTACCCAATGGAGACGTGTAGAGATAACGGTATTGTTTCATGCTGATTCCTTATTCATGTCGGCGCTGAGCGCTATTGCGAGATAGCTTCTCCACGGTTTGGCTGCGTCACCGTAGCAATTATCCTGTGGGAGCAGCATAGCCAGATCTGTTCGACCCAAACCCCGTAACAGGGCATAGCTGTATTGTTTATCGTTCAGAATATGTGACGGTGTCACGACTGGCCATTGTTGTTGTTCAAATCTCTCGCAAACGGCTTTCCATTTTTGGGAAAATTCATTGTTATCTGAAGCATTTGCAGTGATGTTTCCCTTGTTTCCCTTGTTTCCCACGACCAGTCTTTGTAATGGCTGGGAAAGTGATTCACCGGATGCTGCGCGAAGACCTGCCTCGTACATGTCCCAGCATCCCGGTATGCGTAATCCTTGAGGCGTGTTTTCCGGCATTGCCTGTCCGATCACTTCCGGATTGGTGTCGAGATCGAGCAAATGGCGGATTCGGCTTACCACGGCATACAGATTGGCGGGGTTTTCAACCTCAATCTCTACACGGAACGCATTGCTTTCAGGGTGATGCGTTGCCGTGAAGCGCCCTTGTTGACCTAGATGGGAAAAGGTTCTGCCATAACTGGTTTCAGTCAGCCATTCTATCCCTTCGATTAGCCTTGAAGAGAGGAAAGCATGGAACGCCTGCCAGACGTAAGGCGGACGGTAACTTAATGTCAGTGTGATGGCTTCATGACTTTCGGCCGGCTTGCGACGAACCTGTGTCGGGGACAAAGACAGCTGTTGCTGGAAGCAGTCATTGAAACGCCGGATACTGTTAAAGCCAGCGGCAAAGGCGACATCCGAAATCGGCAAACGGGTTTCATGCAGCAGCTTCTTGGCAAACAGGATTTGCTGGTAAAGGGCATATTGTTTGGGCGAGCAACCCAGCGACTCAGTAAAAAGCTTGCGCAGATACCGGTCGCTCACGCCAAGTCTTTCTGCCAATGCAGGCACACTGGTTTCCTGGAGCGATCCTTCCTGAATCAGTGACAAAGCACGGCGGAAGGTGGTTTCTTTTCCGAGCCAGGCGGGTGAACCGGGTGCGCTGTCCGGACGGCAGCGAAGACAAGGCCGGAAACCCTGTGCTGACGCTTCAATGGCCGAAGCGTAATAACGGACATTTTCTTCCTTGGGCGAGGGTGCCGGGCAAATGGGTCTGCAATAAATACCCGTGGAGACAACGGCAGTAAAAAACAAACCGTCAAACCGTGCATCCCGTGACAACCGAGCTTTTTGATAGAGTGTGGTGTCCATAGCTAGGGGCTGTTGACCTTTGGTGGTTAAATTTTGTTCTAGCCATAAGCGTTTTAGGCGCGGCGAGGTGTGTGCCGCCTAGTTATTCTAAGCAAATACACCTCAACAAAGCATAAAACGCTTAGGGCAGAACCCTTCGGGCAGCGTTTGTGGGGAATTTCTGCTGCGTTATCAGCGTCTTATGTAGGCTAGCTACACATCGAAGCTTCTGCCTTGCATAAAATCCCCACAAACTGCTGCAAAAATCATCACCAAAGGTCAGCAGCCCCTAGTGTGTCCCGTTTACGTCGTCGTTATAACCATAACACTGCGGGCAATGAACACTAGCCAGAAACGGAACTGAATGGGTGTTTTCAAGAGGAAATAAAAAAGGGCTGCGGTTGCAGCCCTTGGAGATTACTTGTTCAGGTAGGCACAAGCGGTTTGGAATGCTTGTTCCTGGAATTGTTTCAGACCCACTTCTTTCAGCGATACCATTACAGGGTTACGCTTCAGTGACTCTTTCATTTCTGATGCGGTCATGATTTCGCAATCAACGCCGTCAATCAGTTGCAGCGCTGCTTCCATTTTGAAGCCAATCGCGCTGCCAGCGAATTTACCTTTCATTGGGCGTTCGCGGATAACGATTTTGTCGATTTTATAGTCTTCCATCAGCTTGGCAAATTGCTTTTGGAAGTGACGGATTTGTTCGCCGCTCGCGCCATCTGTGATGGTGAATTTGCGTGCGCGGCAGTCCGGTACGTCAAACAGGCCTTGCGTCAGTTCCAGCAGGCAGATGTTTGCTTCATTGCTTTTTAAGTCGACAGCACAAATACGCATTGTTTTAGTTCCACGTGTAAATAAGCCGCTTAGTATACGGGGCGTGGCGTGATTATTGAAGCGAATGCGGTGTGATTGACGAGATATAAAGCAATAACGGAAGCGCCTGAAAGGTTAACGAAACTCTGCAAAAGACGTTTTCAGCTTCGCTTCAGTGATACCCCGGACGATTTTAAGGTCTGGACGCTTTTTAAGATCGATGTATTCGACATCACGGAACGACGTAGTACGTGAAGAGTAGAAGAGCTTCACCGTCGGTGTCATGAGATCATCAGGGTTTTCCTGACACACCAGACCAACGCGGCCATTGCTGAGTTCGACTACTGACCCGATTGGGTAGAAGCCAATACAACGGATAAACTTCTTCAGCAGATCGGCATCGAGGTGGAAGGGCGTTAAGCCAATCATGATCTTGAATGCTTCTGAAGGTGACAGCGCGGGTTTGTACACCCGTTCAGCCGTCAGGGCATCGTATATATCGACGATACAGGACATCCGGCCGATCAAGGTCAGTTCATCACCCTTTAGGCCGTTCGGATAACCATTTCCGTCGAGCTTTTCATGATGCATCACACTGACATCGCGGCTGATTTTTGGCAGGTCAACAATGCTGTCTAGAACGGGCACTGACAGGGTCTGGTGCTCCTTCATATGAATGAATTCATCGTCCGTCAGCTTGCCTGGTTTGTTCAGGACTTCATCCCGAACCAGAATTTTTCCGATGTCATGCACCAACCCGCCAATCGCCAACTCTTCCAGCGTGACCCTGTCTAAGTCCAAAAATCGGCCGAAATTCACCAGGTGGAAAGCGACATTCATTGAGTGTTCCAGGAGATAGGCACTTTTCTCGCGAATACCGCTGATCCAAAGCACGGCGTCCCGGCGCTCAAAAATGTTGTCCACGATGTCAGCGCTGACTTCCTTTACCGGTTCAATGTCTACCGGCTTGTTTTCATAGATGTCGTTGAGCAACTTACTGAGCTGCTTTTTGGATTTATCGACGAGTTCTTTGGCGGCGCTGAATTCATCGTTTCCGCTGATGGAAGAGTGCTTGCCGACTTTGGTTTCGCGGTATTGGATATCTTCGTCAGAAGTGATTTGGTCGGCGTCGATGTAAACATAGATCACGCCTTTTTCGCGCAGGTTATCAATGGTTTCCTTGCGGCGAATAAAACCGGGTTTCTTCATCTTCGTGCGAGCGCGCAGGGATTCGATCTGCTCGACGTACATCCCTACCTCTACTTTATCGATGGCGATTTTTTGCAGCACAGAAGATTGCTCCGTTTACAGCGTCGTTGTGAGTTGTTTAACGTAAACCGGCGTTCAAAGGTAAAAGACAGCAACGGCGTACGACGCTACCGATCCTTTTTAAATATATACAAATTACGAGATTTTGGTTCGAATATGAGACGTTGCTGTCTGATTTATTGACAGTTTGCCATATATCGTTCTGTTATTTGGTCGACATCAGGTGATTGCCAGGGCGACAATTAACTGATTTCGAAGCGTTTTAATAACAAGTTGAACAGTACCGCCGGTATAAAGTGCGGTGTATTCTATTTTATACAGGCCCATGAAAACAAGCACATCAGCAGGCATTGGGAGACATTTGGCGATTTTTAGGTTTGCATGGCCAAATACTTCCGGATAAATTGCACCTCCCAGCTTTTAGCACTCATTTTGGGTGCAACGTCACTGCACAGAAAGGCCAATTCATGCAAGTACTCCATACCAGCACCCATGCATCGGTGTTGCCGCTCGAAGACAAACGCACTTTTTTCCGCCGTGCTGCAAGGGGCATTATCGTGCGGGAGCGTGATATTTTGCTGCTCTATACCGAGCGTTACCACGACTATTCACTGCCGGGTGGTGGCATTGATGAAGGCGAAGATGAGATGGCAGGCCTGATCCGTGAGTTGAGCGAAGAAACCGGTGCCCAGAACATTCGCAATATTCGCCCATTTGGCGCGTATGAAGAATTTCGTCCCTGGTACAAAGATGATTTTGACGCTGTACATATGATGTCTTACTGCTACTGGTGCGACATCGATGAAGAACTCGGTGAGCTGGCATTGGAAGACTATGAAGTCAAAAATGGTATGCGCCCGGTTTGGATCAACATTGACGATGCAATCCAACACAACAAAGAAGCACTGGCTAACAGTGACAAGCAGGGATTGTCATTGGAGCGGGAGATCTTTCTTCTTGAACGAATCGCCGCCGTGTTATCGGTGGAAAGCGAGCAGGTTGCTTAACCTAAAACAAAGGCCGGTCATCCCGGCCTTTGTTACAAGAAGCGTTGCAATATTAGTAGCGGTAAAACAGGGTTAGATTCCCGTAGGCATGGTGGTTCTTCGGTGCAGTTTCGAATTGCTTGGAATGTGCCGCAATTGAAGCAATGACACCCCAGCGCTCCTGATACCAACTGATGCCAGAAGAAATTGCAAATTGTGTGTTCTCGATGGTCAGGACATCATTCTCAACCGGCTTATCACCTTCAATGGTGATATCGTCAAAGCGGTAACGAGCTTCAACAGTCGTAAAGAAAAAGAGGCCGTTTTTACTGTGGCTCAGCATGCCCACATCAACGTGATTGCCCGGCAATACAGAGGTTGAACCAAAGCTGTTGGCAAGATCAAGACCGATTCGGTAGGTACCGCCTGCGGCAACCTCACTCTGGAAGTTTCCTCCCTGGCCGCGGCCGAAAACACTGAATTCACCCAATGCGCCACGTGAAAGTAGCTGGTGCGCTTCAAAGCCTGCTTGATATACAAATTGGTTGTTGATTTGGTAATCCCATCCCATAGGGTCTGGCGAACCTACCACAGCATGAACAATAGACTGGGCATCTTCCGCATAGGAATCCGGGCCGACTGTGCCTACCATTAAACTGCCCTTATAGGCATTGGTGTCATTTTGGTGGTAAACACGTCCCTGAAGATAAAGCAGACCCGCGTAGGCACGTTCATTTGGGTGAGGCGTCGTCCACTCAATGTCAGATGGTGTCCACATCTGCGAGCCAATTTCGACGCTGTAGCCGATGGTTGATGGATCAGATGACCATCTTGCAAACAAACCGCTAGTGTATTCGCGGTCTGTTCCCAGAACGCCGTCGTTATCGACAGACAAAGAGAGGGAAGCCGCATGAGCGGCGCCACTGAAGAGCGGTATCGAAGCCAGGGCGATACCGAAAATTCTGCGAAATAGCATAGATACCTTGTTATTCTAATTGGCAGTTTTAATACGCGGCAATGCTACCGTAATCCCGGTACTAAAACGATGTCTCAATCAATGGAGAGTGACTTGAAACAGATAAATGAGGTGTTAGTTAGCGCTGAGTGGTTAAACAATAACCTCGGTGACGAAAAACTGAAGGTGATTGATGCCAGTTGGTTCATGCCAGGCAGTGGCCGGAATGGAAAGGACGAATGGTTCAGGAAACGTATTCCCGGAGCGGTGTTCTTCGATTTCGACGGGGAAATCTGCGACCGCTCTTCACCATTACCACATATGATGCCTTCAGTAACCCAGTTTGAGCAGGCAGTAAGCCTTCTGGGTATCGGCAACGAAGACACTGTTGTCGTCTACGACAGTGCCGGCATTTTTTCAGCGCCCCGCGTTTGGTGGATGTTCAAAGCGATGGGACACAAACAAGTCGCGCTCTTGGACGGCGGTCTGCCAGCTTGGGAAGCTGCTGGATTTGCAATTAAAACGCATCAGCCAGTCACTCCCGAGAAAAGCGACTACAAGGCTTCGCTGATGGCAGAGAGAATCATCGACAGAAACGCTTTGCTTGTCGGAATCAACGAAGGCAGTGTCAACGTGGTTGATGTCAGACCGGCAGACCGTTTCGCCGGTGCTGTTGCTGAGCCTCGCCCAGGTGTTCGAAGTGGACACATGCCCGGCGCACAAAACCTGCCGTTTCCTACTTTGTTGTCTGGTGGGAAATTTAAATCAACGGATGAGCTGAAGGCGCTGGTTTCGCCAACACTGTCCGCGGAAAAACACAATGTCGCTTCATGTGGATCCGGTGTGACAGCTTGCATGTTGGCGCTCGCGGCAGAGCATGCGCTTAACCGTGTGGTGACGGTTTATGACGGTTCCTGGAGTGAATGGGGCAGTGACGAAGCCCTGCCGATAGTCAAAAGCTAAACGATCTACCTTGCCCCGCTAGCCCCGAAAGGGGCTTTTTTACATCTGTTTTTTACACAGGAATGACTGGAATTCGTGAAAGTGAAACGGGTTATTTGTTGCTCAGCATTTTCGCAAACTAAGATTTAAGGGTGGATGAGATCAAAGATAGAGTGGTATACAGGGTGTAAGTAAATATTAACGGTTACAAAATATTAACAATGTGTTATGACTGGTTTCATGTTGTTGATTGATCAGGATGGAGCAGCAACGTGACGAATCAAATTGCTATGACCACAAACAATGTTCTCTTGCCCGAGCGAATTCAAAAATTGGTAAAAGCGCTCTCTCATGGTGTCTATGAAAGAGAGAATGCTATTCGTCTTTGCCTGCTTGCTGCATTAAGTGGAGAAAGCGTGTTCCTGCTGGGGCCACCGGGGATAGCCAAAAGTTATATCGCCAAACGTCTGATCAAGGCGTTTGATGACAGCCAATTCTTTGAATATCTGATGACCCGCTTTTCCACACCTGAAGAGGTATTTGGGCCGCTTTCCATTCAGGAACTCAAAGACAACGGTAAATATGTGCGCCTTACCGAAGGTTACTTGCCTACCGCTGATGTGGTGTTTCTGGATGAAATCTGGAAAGCAGGCCCTGCGATTCTCAATACCTTGTTGACCGTAGTGAATGAGCGCGTGTTCCGAAATGGTAGCGAAGTCCTGCCTGTTCCCATGCGTCTATTGGTCACCGCGTCCAATGAACTCCCTGAACCCGACAGTGGGCTGGATGCGCTGTATGACCGCATGCTGGTTCGCATCTTCGTCAACCGTATTCAGGAAAAAGGTAACTTCCGCCGCTTGTTAATGGGCGAAGGTAAAGAGGGTGAAATCACCATCGGCAGTGATATTGCCATTAAAGCCCACGAATACAGCCAGTGGCAGCAGCAAATCGAGCATGTTGCCTTACCTGACACTGTCTTCGAGAAAATCTACGCGCTGAAAATGATGCTTGAGCGCGAAGCAGAGAAAGATGGCAACAACTTCCCGGCGGATGAGCTTTACATCTCTGACCGTCGCTGGAAAAAAGCTGTTCGCCTTCTCAAAGCCAGTGCATTTTTCAATGGCCGCAATGAAGTGAACCCGGTTGATCTTCTGTTGCTGCAAGAGTGTTTGTGGCACAGCCCAGAATCGCGCAATGTCGTGACAGACGTAATGCGCAACTTTGCCCAAAGCGTCTGTTTCAATCAGGATGAGGCGCTTTTACTGGCTAACGAAGCCAATGAAGATAGCCGGGAACTGGTACAGGAGATCCAGTCAGAGCTTGGACACAAGGTGGAAACCGAAGTGTCGATGCGCAAAGAAAAGTATTTTGTGGATTTGAGCCGAGCGAGACGCTACTCCGTCAATATGGCGAAGAACCTGATCAAATTTGTCATGCTTGATGCGAATCCTTCCGTTTCCGAAAAGGAAAAAGGCGACAGCCGTTGGGTTTACGTTGAAGCCGGTGAGTTTGAAAAGAAAATTAAAAACGGTGCATGTGAAGTCTACGGCTACGTAAACAAAAACCCCAACCTCTGCATGCTGCGCTTTGATATCGACAGCGAACGTCGCCTGATGATCAAAGACATTGCAAACCGGCCGGTCGCGGTAGCAATCGCAGGGGTAGATGACAATGATGCGGCGGCATTTGAGCAGTGGCAGGCGCGTAACGAGTCGGCTATTGCTAAGATTGATGAAGCGAAGCATTTGATCCGGCTCGGCCATGCACAGCTCAGTGCGGCTTTGCCTCACCACTTTGCTAACTCAGAACTGTTGGAGTTGCTCGCCACCAGCATTACCGATACAGAGGAAGCGCTGCAGCGACAGGCGGTGAAATTTGAAAAAAGTGCATTCCGCGTGCGGATGCTGGCGGAATATTTTGCGTAAGGAGGGCAGATGCTGAGCCCTGAAAGCCTTCAACTTGGGATGATGCTGGCAGAGACTGGCATGCTGGAGCACGCCGTCACCGAAGTGATGGCGAAGCCGCAATTGCTGATGATGACCGAAGCCAGCCCGACAGCGAAAAGTGCTGTGCGCCGACACATCAGGAAATGGCGTCATTCAGTAAAACGTCGTTTGAGCAATGATTGCATTACTGAAGAACTGAAACAGGAAATTCAGCTTTATCAGGATGCAGTGAGTCTCTCGCAGCATGACTTCTACCAGCAAGCGAAAAGTATCATCAAGCAACTGGAAGGACGTTCCTCGTTCTACCTTGAAGCCCGCCGGATGCTGGAAAAGAATGTCGCCAAAGAAACGCCCATGTTTCAGGCGTATTTTTGCAACAAATGGTATGAGCATCTGGCGGCAACGATCAAAGATGTTCAGGAAAAAGAACTTGAGACCCACAAAGAGAAACTGCTCTCTGAACTCTACCAGCGCATCGAAACTTATAAGACGCTGGAAAATGTGCAAGAGAGCGGCACGATAGAAAAAGTGGGGCGCCTTTGGGATTTGGCGGCTTCAAAAGTCACCCAGACAGACATAGAACTGTTGAAAAAATTTGTGGCGTTCTTGCAGGATAACAGCGATCTGCAGGATATTGCTCAGCAACTGGGACGCATGGCGAATGAAGTGGACGATCCTTCACTGCACCGCTCGCCAGCTGAAGAACTGAAGCTGGTGGAAGAGCCGGCGGATAATGTGGCAGACGACATTGTTGGTGTGCACCAAAGCGATAACCTGGAACGCATCGTCCCTAACGAGACCATTTATCTCGCTGAACCGGCACTTGAGATCCTTTTCTACAAGCATTTCGCAGATAAACGCCTGTTGACCTACCGCATGCAGGGCATGCAACGCTCCCTCAGAAAGGTGAAGGCGTTTAAACCTGCCTGCAAACAGGTAGATGTAGAAAAAGGGCCATTTCTGATCTGTGTTGATGCATCTGGATCCATGAACGGCTTTCCAGAGCAGTGTGCTAAAGCCATGGCGTACGCCCTGATGCAAATCGCCATCAAAGAAGATCGTGATTGTTCTGTGATGATCTTTTCGACGGATCACATCACCTATGAATTGACAGGTGAAGATGGTCTGAAAGAAGCGCTGAATTTCTTATCCTATTCTTTCCACGGGGGTACAGATTTAGCGCCAGTGCTACAGCACTCTATCGACCTTATGGGTACCGACAAATACCGCAATGCAGATTTGGTCGTGATTTCCGACTTTATCGCGCCTGAACAACCCAAAGATGTGCAGGATAAAGTGGAAACATTGAAAGCACAGCACAACCGCTTTCATGCTGTTAACTTGTCAAAATACGGCAACCCAAAACTGATGAGCATGTTTGACCATGTCTGGGATTATCACCCCTCACTGATGGGGCGGTTGTTGAAAAGGTTTTAACTGATAGCAAGAAAAGTCTAAGCCCCGGAATCTACGGGGCTTTTTTGTTTAGATCAGTTGCTGCGATCAGATAGTGCCAGCTTCAAACCCAATGCTGCAAAACTTCCAGCGAAGAGCTTTTGTAATCCCACGGTCAATCGTTCGGAATTAATAACATGGTCACGCACTAATGCGGCCAGGGCACCATAGATAAGAAACACGACAAACGTCATTGCCATAAAAATGCTGCCCAGCAACAGCATGTTGGAGGTTGGGGAAGTGGCTTGGGCTGGCACAAACTGCGGAAGAAATGCCATAAAAAAGATAGTCAATTTAGGGTTCAGCACGTTCATCAAACAGCCTTTAACCGCAACGCTGACCATGCTCATGGGTTCTTTTTCTTCGCTCAGAGACAGTGCGCTGCTTGAGCGCCACATCGACCACGCAAGATAGAGCAAATATGCCACACCTGCGTATTTAACAACCTGAAAGGCAATCGCACTGGTATGAAGGATAATGGCAAGGCCTGTGATACTGGCAAGCATGGAAGGGACTATGCCGAAAGTACAGCCTAATGACGCCCATACTGTGGCGCGTGAGCCGAGAAACAGCCCAGTCGACACGGTATAAAGTACACCGGTTCCCGGTATCAGCACCACGACCAGTGAAGTGATCAAAAACTCGACGCTAACCATAACGGCATCCTTCCTTTTGTTTAATCCTCAAACCTTTTCACCATAACGTGTTCAAGCTGTGGGCGCTTGTAGAAAGAGTGATATTGCGGAAAAAAGAAAGGCGGCAATGTCTGCCGCCTGTTTTAACCTTGGTTGGTTAGCTTAAGAGTAAGCTGTCGTCAGCCAGTTCTTCACCTCGAACCTTGCTGAACATTTCCAGCAGTTGTGGAACGCCCATATTGGCACGTTGTTCACCCGCAACATCCAGAACGATTTCGCCTTGGTGAAGCATTACAGTGCGGTCACCGCAGGCGAGGGCATCTTTCATCGAGTGAGTGACCATCAATGCGGTTAGGCCAAATTCGGTGATAACGCGCTTGGTCAAATCGATCACAAACGCGGCCATGCGAGGGTCGAGTGCCGCTGTGTGTTCGTCCAGCAAAAGCAGCTTACTGTCTGACAGCGTTGCCATCACCAGGCTGACCGCCTGTCTTTGGCCACCTGAAAGCAAGCCTATGCTGTCGCTGAGACGGTCTTCCAATCCCAACCCGAGAATGGAAATACGCTCTTTAAAAATTTCACGGCGTTTGCTGGAAAGCGCCAGACTCCAACCGCGCATTGAGCCGCGTTTAAACGCCAATGCGAGGTTTTCTTCGATGGTTAACGAAGCACAGGTACCGGCAAGTGGATCCTGGAACACACGTGCAGCGAGACTGGCGCGTTGGTGGACCTGCTGGCGGGTAACGTCAATACCATCTATCACCACTTTGCCACCAATCATTGGCGTCTCACCGCTGATCGCGCCCAACAGTGTAGATTTACCCGCCCCGTTTGAGCCGATGATGGTCAGGAATTGGTGCTCGGGTACTTCAAGTGAAATGCCGCGGATAGCACGGTTTTCCAGCACGGTGCCAGGGTTAAAGGTGACCTGAATATCTTTCAGTTCAATCATTTGGTCACCTCCGCCTGTTTAATTCGCTTTTTCTTCTGGTATTGCTGACGCGCTTTCGGCGCGATCAATGCCAGCGCAACAAGAAGGGCGGTTACAAGGTTCAAATCCGATGCTTCAAGGCCAAACATGCCGGAGCTAAGGGCAAAAGCCACCGCAAGGCGATAAAGCACGGAGCCAAGGATAACGGCCACCACTGCAACCCAGACCTTTCTGCCCGGTAGTAGTGTCTGGCCCAAGATAACCGCAGCCAGACCGACAACGATGGTACCGACACCAGAGGTGACGTCCGCAAAGCTGTTGGTTTGTGCAAACAAGGCGCCGGAAAATCCGACAAAGCCATTGGATAGCGCAAGGCCAAAATAGGTATAAAACGCTGTGCTTGCCCCTTGTGCTTTAACCATGCGGGCATTCACGCCGGTAGCGCGAAGGCCAAGGCCAAAGTCACTGGCAAGAAGGCGAATGACGAAAAATGCACTTAACACAACCAGAATGAAAACGACCAAAGGACGCGCATAGACAGGGTCGATACCCATGTTCTCAAATGGCGTCAATATGGTGTCTACACCCAGCAGTGCGATGTTTGGGCGTCCCATAATACGGATGTTGATAGAAAACGCCGCGATCATGGTAAGAATACTGGCAAGCAGATTCAGGATGCCACATTTCACGGTAAGGAATGCGGTGATCAAACCTGTTGCTGCGCCAGCAAAAATAGCGGCAAAAGTTGAAATCCAGGGATCAACACCCGCAACAATCAGTGTCGCGGCGACGGCAGCGCCCATTGGGAAGCTGCCGTCTACGGTCAAATCCGGAAAATCAAGAACCCGGAAAGTCAGATATACGCCCAGTGCAACCAGGCCATAAACCAGACCTACTTCCAGAGTGCCAAAAAAGGCAATTGAGGTCATGTACTGCTCCTGACAGTTTTATTTTTCTATGGTTGTTGCACGGTCAAGAAGTGACTGAGGTACTTCAATACCGAGTTTTTGTGCGGCTTTAAGGTTAATCGCAAGATCAGAGCCCACAGCCACTTTTGCAGGTAGAGAAGCTACTTCTTTACCTTCCAGCAGTGCTGCAACGTAATCAGCAGTTTGTACACCGATTTGGTAGTAATCAAAGCCCAGCGCAGCGACCGCACCGTTTGGAATATAAGAAGTTGCACCGCCAATCACCGGTTTTTTCGCCTGATTCGCAGCGCCTACCAGCGCATCGATAGCACTTGCGACAGTGTTATCGGTTGGCGCATAGATAGCATCAGCTTGAGAAGCGACGATTTGGGCTGCTGACTGTACATCGGCACTTTTCAGCGCAGTACCTTCTACAACTTTGAGGCCTTGGTTTTTCGCTGCTTCGCGCAGCAACTCAACCAGCGCGACTGCATTGGCTTCACCTGGGTTGTAAACAACGCCGATCGCAGTCATTTCTGGCAACAGTTCTTTTGCCAGCGCAACATGCTGTGCAACCGGGGAGAGGTCAGACAGACCAGTGACATTTGCGTTTGGCTTATCCATATCTTTGATAAGTTTCGCGCCAACAGGGTCAGTCACCGCGGTAAAGACCACTGGGATTGATTTCGTTGCTGCTACCAATGCCTGCGCAGAAGGGGTTGCGATACCAACCAGTACATCGGGTTTTTCGCCGACAAACTGACGGGCGATTTGGACGGCAATTGCAGGATTACCCTGTGCGGTTTGATAGGTAAAGTTGAGGTTTTTACCTTCTTCATAACCTTTTTCTTTCAGACCATCGAGCAGGCCTTGGCGGGTAGCATCCAGAGCTGGATGCTCAACGATCTGGGATACCGCAACGGTCGCGGTTTCGGCAGAAGCTGTAAAAGGGGTGCTGAAGAGCGTTGCGGCACAGCAAGCCGAAAGAATTAGTTTGGACACTTTCATATCATTCTCCCTGATGTGAGGCTATCAGACGTTATATCTGAATGTTTCGCCTAGTGTTAATCCATTGTTATATCCAAAAATCAGCGCAAAATCAGTCACTAATGTTGTGAATTAAGAGCATGTCGTAAGCCTGCGATTCGGTTTATATGCTGACAATCATGTTAAACGTATGAATAAATTAAACTTTTAACTGAGGTGGACAGTGTGGGTAAAATTTAACCTACGAACGATGAATTCTAATTATCTTCCCATTATTGGATGGTAGTGCTTAATAGAAGTTATAAAGCAGTGAATGATGCGTCACAATCCATTTACACTTATTTGATATGCTTTTTGTAAGAAAGTTTGAACTGAATGTCAGGATTCGCGTTTTTACAGTGTAAAACACCTTCTTGGTTTGATGGCTTTTTGAGCTGCAATAGCATTTTTTGCCATCAAAATGAAAGACCCACCTCCCAATTACCAATGATGAAACACAAAGATCTGACTTTAAAATCAGGTTTGTGGAACATCCCAGAAAAGCCAATAAATGACTCTGCAATCGTCTTAGTCAGCATCTATTATTGCGCATGGCATCCTCTGTATTTAACACATCACTGATACCAATAATGCTTATGTGTACAGAGAAAGGCTGTTTGAGGGGCTGAACATGGTTGAGTTGAGTGGTGGGATACGAGCTTGCTCCCTGTGACTGCGCCTCGCGAAAATTTTGTTTATATCGCTTGGAGGCACAAGGATGAAGTGTTTAATAGCGTTCGCAATGCTCTTTTCGGGCAGCGCTTTCGCCACCGTTACAGATGGGGGACGGCTGGATCTCACCCATTCTGCCGTGGGTTATATCTCCCTGATTATTTTTGCAGCAGCGTATACGCTGGTCATGCTCGAAGAGCAACTCCACCTGAGAAAATCCAAACCTGTACTTTTAGCTGCAGGCCTTATCTGGCTGATGCTTGGGTTTGTCTACACCAATGCAGGTGAAGTTGAAGTCGCCAAAACCGCGATAGAGCATAACTTACTGGAATACGCAGAGTTAATGCTTTTCCTGCTGGTGGCAATGACATATATCTCTGCGATGGAAGAACGAAGATTGTTCGATGGCCTGAAAGCGTGGATCGTCGGGAAGGGTTATGATCTCCGGCAACTGTTTTGGATCACCGGCCTTCTCTCCTTCTTTATTTCCCCTGTGGCCGACAACCTAACCACCGCACTGCTGATGTGCACAGTCGTGCTCAAAATTGGTGGTGATAATACCAAGTTTATCAACCTTGCCTGCGTCAATATCGTTGTTGCTGCCAATGCGGGTGGGGCGTTCAGTCCATTTGGTGATATCACTACCTTAATGGTCTGGCAGGCTGGCTTGGTCTCTTTCGGACAGTTTGGTGAGCTGTTTATACCTTCTGTCGTCAACTTTGTTGTGCCTGCTTTCATCATGTCCTTGTTCATTCCGAAAGACAAACCGGAAGTCGTGCAAGAATTTGTAGAGATAAAGCGTGGTGCAAAACGTATCGTCGTACTTTTCCTGCTGACCATACTCACCGCTGTAGGGTTCCACGGATTCGTTCATTTCCCACCGGTTATTGGCATGATGATGGGCCTAGCGTACCTTCAGTTTTTCGGGTTTTTCCTGCGGAAAACCTTGCCAAGATCACTGGAAAAGAAACGTGCAATGGCGCTTGCCAAGCACGATGAAGCAGCCCTGAAGCGATTGGGTTCTGTGGTGCCATTTGATGTATTTCGCCGCGTATCCCACGCCGAGTGGGACACCCTGCTTTTCTTCTACGGCGTAGTTATGTGCGTGGGCGGATTGAGCTTAATTGGATATCTGTCACTGATTTCAAACGTCATGTATATCCAGTGGGATCCTATCTGGGCAAACATTGTCGTAGGTGTGCTTTCTGCGGTGGTCGATAACATCCCCGTGATGTTTGCAGTGCTGACCATGCAACCTGACATGTCGCTGGGTAACTGGCTGCTGGTGACCTTGACAGCCGGTGTCGGCGGCAGTTTGTTGTCATTGGGTTCGGCGGCCGGTGTGGCGTTGATGGGACAGGCGAGGGGACAATATACTTTCTTCGGTCACCTTAAATGGACGCCGGTGATTATGCTAGGTTATGTGGCGTCTATTGTGGTGCATTTGACCTGGAATAGCGGCTCTTTCTCTTAAAACGCGATATTTAGGCAATACCACATATCAAAAGCGGCTTTAGCGCCGCTTTTTTGTTGAGCAAATTCCGGTAGTTCTGCAAAATAAGCCAACTTGAAACAGAACTGAATGGAATAGCGATGATCTCTAAGTGGGCAGTACGTTTTTATCAAATGGCCGAACTGGTTGGTTCGTGGAGTAAAGACCCTTCAACGCAAGTTGGCGCGGTGATCACCAAAGGCAATCGCATTGTTTCTGTCGGCTTCAACGGTTACCCGCACGGTATTTCAGACAGTGCTGATACCGATGATCGTGAAATGAAGCTGCTGAAAACCCTGCATGCGGAAGAGAATGCTATTTTGTTCGCAAAGCGTGATTTGGCAGACTGTGAAATCTGGGTCACTCATTTCCCTTGTCCGAATTGTGCGGCAAAAATCATTCAAACTGGCATCAGCCATGTACATTGCCCAGAGCAGAGTGAAGATTTCCTTTCCCGCTGGGGGGAGAAAATCAAAGTAAGCGCAGACATGTTTAAGCAGGCAGGGGTGGAAGTAAACTGGTTACCGCTTTCTGAGCTTCCACAATCTAAATAGCGTGGCTATAATCCCGCCTCTTTTGAAATACGCAGATTACAAGGTGGCACCATGGCGAACACAGCACATGCTCTTCACATTCTGGTGAAGCATAAAGAGCAAGCTGATGACATCATCGCTCAATTAAAGAAAGGCGCGAAGTTCCAGACCCTCGCAAAGAAATACTCAACCTGTCCTTCAGGTAAACGCGGTGGGGATCTGGGCGAGTTTCGACGTGGCCAGATGGTGCCTCAGTTCGACAAAATCTGCTTTACTGGCGAGATTCTGACCCCGCACTTGGTAAAAACCAAGTTCGGTTGGCATGTGGTTAAAGTGCTCTATCGCACCTAGCTAACAGTTTGAAATTAGATATAAAAAAAGAGGTGACAACGTCACCTCTTTTTTTTGTTCAAAGTAATCTAGCTGATTACTTTGCGAAGATATCGCGGAATTCACGCTTCATCGCTGGCTTCAGACGCGCTTGCTTCATTTGCTTAGCCAGGTCTTTTACACAGTTGTGCAGCAGTTTGTCCAGCAGTACGGCTTTGTACTCTTGGGTTTGCTCTTCGTCCATGTCTTCGAATTTCATGTCTTGGGTTTCTTGCATGAAATCCAGACCTGCGTAGCTTTGGCTCAGGCTAACCAGCGCGTGGAACTGCTCAAAGTTATCAAGAATGTTTTGCGCGCTCTTAGGCATGGTGTCCCAAAATTCGCGAACAGTGCTTTCTGATGCCTCATGAACAGATGCCAGCATTGCGTACAGTTCAACAGGAACCTGCTCGTATTTGATTACTTGTTGAAGCTCTGCGGAAAGGTCTTCCAGATTTACAGCTTCTGGTGCTTGAGTTGCTTGTTCAGACATCTTCTTATTCCTGATAGGTCACACCAAGCGTTGATATTCGCCATAAGGCGTAAGGCTTGGCTCAAAATCCGCATCGTATCTGGCTATGCCGCGAAGTCAACCATTGAAAGCGATCCTGATGCGCGATTGCTGATGATTACATCAACAATTTGCTTATGCAGTGGCGTGGGCTTTCTTTGAGTCCTGCGCAGGTTTAGCGGTTTGTGCTTTTTCTTCATTGATAACTTTGAGCGCGGGTTCTTCTTTGAGCTTGTTTTCACCCATCAGGCAACCGCCTTTCTCAATGGTCAGCTGTTCACTCTGGACCATGCCTTTCATCTTGCCGTTGCTAAGGATATTGACTTCTTTAGCAATGCAGGTGCCTTCAACCAAACCATTGATGGTGACATGCTCTGCATGAATGTCGCCTTTGAAATGACCTGTTGAAGAGATAACAACATTACGTGCATTTAGAATGGAGCCTTCGCCTTGGCCATCGAACTGGATATCGCCTTCTAAATCAAACTCACCGACAACGCGGCACTGTTTAGCAACCAGTGAAAGTGAAGTGTTGGTTGCTTGACGTTTACCAAACAGGCCCATGTTTAACTCCTTACTAAAACTTCTAGAGGGATGCAGCAACTTATTACGACTACATTTTTTCTTTGCGACGGATCTTAGCTGAATTTGTCGTTAGGGCGTGACAGAAAATGTTCCCGATTGAGCTAAAATCACATCGCTGCGACAGCTTTGCGGTGGTGTGTTCGATAAAACGGCGAAAAATCGGACAGTTACCGCTATCATTCCTGCAATAAAGCGTTTGAGTGGTTGCCGTTACTGACGTTGGTTGTTATAACCCGCGCTACGGGATCTTTCTGAGGTAATATCATGGCGATTGAACTAACCCCTTATGAAGCACGTGTGATTGGCTGTCTACTCGAAAAAGAAGTAACGACACCCGATCTTTATCCGCTCACTCTGAACAGTCTGACGACAGCGGCTAACCAAAAGAGTAATCGTGAGCCTGTCTATTCTCTGACTGAAGCTGAAGTGCTCGACGCGATCGAATCATTAAAATCGAAACGTCTGGTCAGCGCGCTGGAAGGTTTTGGTAGCCGTGTAACCAAATACCAGCACCGTTTCTGTAACACTGAATTTGGTTCCCTGCAGTTTTCTGAGCAGGAAAAGGGCGTGATTTGTGTGATGTTACTTCGTGGCCCTCAAACGCCGGGTGAGTTACGTACACGTACAAACCGACTGTGTGAGTTTGCTGACATGAAGCAGGTTGAATCTGTATTGGCGGCATTGGTAGAAAAAGGTCACGTTGTTCAATTGCCTCGAGAGCCAGGTAAGCGTGAAAGCCGTTATGCGCATCTGTTTGGTACAGAGCAGCCTGAAATGACAGCGCCATCTGCCGAATCTTACGACGTGGCGGATTCCTCACTGGCTGCCCGTGTTGAAGAACTAGAAAAAGAAGTCGCTGACCTTAAAGAATTGGTAAACGCCCTGATCGAACAACAGGGTTGAACAACACCCCATGACATCCCATCCATCCGGTGATGTGCCAGATACGATCCAGCCTTGGTATGTGTATTTAATCCGCACCCGTGATGACGCCCTTTACTGTGGTGTCACCACGGATGTGGCTCGCCGTTTTTCGGAACATCAAGACAATGGCACAAAAACTGCTAAGTACTTGAGGGGAAAACAGCCACTGACGCTTGCTTGGAGTTTTCAGGCGGCATCGAAGCAACAAGCGATGTCGTTGGAGTGGAAAATCAAGCGGCTGACAAAGCGGGACAAAGAGCGTCTTTGCAATGACAGTGACCGTATCACGGTCTTGTTAAACGATAATTAGAATATTAGGAACTACCATGGCACTTAAAGCTACGGTGTATAAAGCCACCATTAACGTTGCCGATATGTCGAGAGGTGTTTACCTCGACCATTCAGTAACGCTGGCACAGCACCCATCTGAAACTGAGAAGCGTCTGATGCTGCGCCTGTTAGCATGGACCATGTATGCAGATGAGCGTTTGCAATTCACAAAAGGCCTATGTGTAGACTCAGAGCCAGAGCTGTGGATTAAAAACTACAGCGATGAAATCGAACTTTGGGTGGAGCTTGGCCTGCCGGATGAAAAACGCCTCAAAAAAGCGTGTACTCAGGCAAAAGAAGTTGTGCTGTTTACGTATGACGATCATGCTGCGGCCGTATGGAAGTCACAGCTGTTGAACAAGCTGCACCCGTTTAAAAACCTGACTGTGATTAATATCCAGGATGAGATTTTAGACGCAGCAGCGTCTGCACTAAGCCGCACGATGAACATTCAGGCAACCATTGAAGATGGACAGATCTGGTTCTCGGTGGGTGAGAAAGTGATCTCTGTGCTTCCGGAAACCTGGAAGACTGCCACAGTGTAACCAGAATGCTTTGCATTTTGCGTCTGGCTTTCTGGTCTATCGCAATCAGCAAAACGTTTAAGATGCCGGGTAGAGACGCCCGGCTCTTTGTTTTTTAAGCTCAAGCATCAGTTGTTCTGCGGTCATGGGCGCATAGTAGTAGTGCCCTTGGGCGAAGTTACAGCCGATGTTTCTAAGTAGTTCCTGTTGATCTATGGTTTCCACACCTTCTGCCACCACCTTTAACTGAAGCAGGTTAGCCATGCTGACCACCGCCTGACAAATCACCAAATCATCTTTTGATTGCGGCAAGTCTTTAATAAATCCACGGTCGATTTTCACTGTGTTGACCGGGAAGTGCTTCAGGTAAGCCAGCGAAGAATAACCGGTTCCAAAATCGTCGATAGCAAGGCTGATGCCGGATGTAGTCAACCGATTCAGTATGTGTTGATTCCGCTCGAGGTTCTCAATAAACACCTGTTCGGTCAGTTCAATCTGCACACGGGAAGGGGGAATGTCATAACGCGTTACTGAGCGGATAACATAGTCTGCGAGGTAGCCATCCTGAAACTCGTGACCGGAGACATTGATTGCGATGCATTTCGGCGCGCAACGTTCATCCAGCATATGTGAAAAGTGCTTGAGTGCCGTATCAACTACCCAATGTCCGAGACGCTGCATCAAACCGGTTTCTTCGGCCGTTTTAATGATGATGTCAGTGCTGATAGCCGCGCCATTTTTTGATTCCCAGCGAACCAAAGCTTCCACACCGACAATTTGGCCGGTGCGCAAATCAACCTGTGGTTGGTAATAGAGCGACAGTTCATCATTGTTGATTGCTTTACGGATTGCCCGTTCAAGTTCTTTCTTGTGGTTGAGCTGGTCTTGCATGGTTTGGTTGTATGCCACCACTTTGCGGTTACCCAATGCCTTTGCCTTATTGGCCGCGGTATCGGCATGGCGCAGCATTACTTCGGCCTGAAGCTCTTTGCTGTAGCGGTAGGCTATACCGATGGCGCAGGAGGTAAGGATATCGTTGTCTTCGATATAAAACTCTTCTTCCAAGCACATGCGCAGTTGGTTGGCTTGCATTTCAGCTTCCAACTGCGAAGTGCCGGCGCAGGCAACCATAAACTGGTCATGGCTGGTGCGAGCCAGAATGGCGTGGGGCGGCAAGACGGTTTTGAATCGCTTGGCGGACTCCATAATCAACTCGTCCGCCACCAGGTGACCGTACATATCATTGATTTCCTGAAGCTTATCCAGAGACACGCACATCACTACAATATCCTGATCGGTGTGAAGGATGCGGTCTACGTAGATTTCCAGTGCAAAGCGATTTGGCAGGTGCGTCTGCGGGTCATGGTTTGCCGTGAACTGAAGCTGGGATTCCGCTTCCCGGCGCTGGATGATTTCCTTTTTGAGTTTGGAAACCGTGCTTGATTCCGCGTGGCGACCTGTGATGTTCACTTCCAGCAGATAAAGTGAAATGGCCACCAAGGTTGTTACCACAATCCCTGCTAGAAAAATCAGCATCGGTAGGGAGAAATAATTTTGTTCAAAATCGGGCTTTTGCCAGATAGTGAGCTGCCACTGCCCATTCAAGGCAACGACATCCACTGTGTTGACCAGTGCGCCATGCATACTGGGCAGGGTGCCGAAAAAGGTGTTGGTGCCATCGCTCAATACCAAATTCTGGTCTTTACCTAGAAATTCAGTGGCGATTGCCTCTAGCATTTGTTGGATGTTGTAACTCGCTCCCAGATACCCTGCGACCTTGTCCTGAAACTGCACTGGGTGAAGCATTTCAATTGCCAAGGCATTGTTAATGGTGGCGTAAATTTCTGAGGTGGAGAGTTTGGACAGAACCGGCATATTGGAAAAACTGACTGCAGGGGCTATTTGCCAGTTCACTGAGCTGATTTCCGGTGCGAAAGTGGCAGGAGAGCGCCAGGCTATGTTGTGATCCAGATCGTGCCAGTAGACACCGTTGAAGAAAGGAAAGGTGCGGTCGAGCCCGGATGTCGCCTCGCGCCAGATACGCTCATTAATTTCGCCTTTGCTCTGGATATTGTTAGCAAGCCAAACGATAAAATAGGCTTCTTTTTGCAAGTTGACTTCAATAGCCCTTTGGACGCGGTTTATCTCCACGTGCAGCATTTGTTCTTGCAACTCAACCTGTCGGGATAGGGCGCTCCGGTATAGGGTGAAGGTTGAAATCAGAATGACAGCACACACCAGGGTAATCGCCACCAGGGAGGCAAATCGGGGCGCGTTGGTCTGGGTATTGGCATTCTGTTGATTTTGCGGAGGCAATAACGACAACGGTAAACCTTAAAATTGAGTCACATGTCTCTAAAAAGTCTATGTCATAACCCCCAGATCGCAACGTAGAGCGGCAGAATTTTAATAAAAATGAAAAGCCTATAAATCGTATACAGAAACTGGGAAATGATTCATCGGGCCATGACCGTCTCCCAACTGCCAATGTGCGCCTGCCGCCAGACACGTGGTGAGGTAGGTTTTGGCAAGTCTAACAGCTTCCGGCATTGGAATCCCTTTCGCGAGATTTGTTGCGATAGCTGAAGAGAGGGTGCAGCCAGTGCCGTGAGAGTTTCGGGTTTCAATGCGTTGCGCGTTGAACTGGGAAATCTCGTTACTTTCCCCTACCAGCCAGTCAGATACATAGTCAGCGGTTTCTGTATGCCCGCCCTTAACCAGCAACCATCGGCTTCCCAGAGTTTCGCGTGATGCGGTCAGCATAGAATCGGTCAACGGCATTTCAAGCCCCGTTAAAGCAGCAAATTCCGGCAGGTTAGGGGTGATTAGGGTACATATTGGGAATAATTCTTTACGACAGAGTGCGACTCCCTCCTGTTCTAAAAGGGTTTTGCCGCTTGTCGATAACATGACAGGGTCGCAGACGATATTACGTGCATGGTGTTTTTTTAGGGCGGCAATCACTGCCTTTACAATGGCTGCGGTGCCAAGCATGCCGATTTTTACTGCAGCCACGTTGAAGTCGGAAAAAATGGCCTCAATTTGTGCCTTAACCAAATCTGGAGGCAAGGGATAGGATTCAATCACACCCCGGGTGTTTTGCGCAGTCACCGCTGTGATCACACTGCAAGCATAACCGCCGTTAGCCGCAATGGTTTTCAGATCCGCCTGGATGCCGGCACCGGCAGAGCTGTCTGAACCGGCAATGGTGAGAATAACTTTTGGTGTATCAGTTTGCGTGGACATCTTATGTGGTTTTTGGGTTTGGAGTGGTGACACTCTAACACATCAAGGTATGCCGTATGGAAAAGAGAGAAAATCGCGTGGGCGGATAAGCATGTATTTGCACTAAACCCCTGCTATGGCCGCTCATGGCCGTGACATCAATGTAAGTACTGGGACTTTGTAGAAAGCCAAATATCCTTTTCGTCTCGATTTTTTACACGTTTCATTGGGTTAAGTGTCCTATCCTTAAATGCAATGTTCGGGGATTTAACAGGAGCCGCAGTGGATTGGCTCAAAAAACACTTTAAAGCGCTAATAATTGTTCTCTTTTCCGTCGTATTGGCCTATTTCTCGCAATTTGCCGTTTCCAATTGGTTGGTGAAACAGAAGATCAGAGATGACGTAGCGATACTCTCCAACCTGTATTCAGAGCTTTACCGACAAAGCTTCGAACAGTTGAGCGCGCTTTCCAAGGTGATGTCGTACCAATGCGATAACAGCGACGTTGAATTGATGAGTCAGGCAAAATCGGAAAACCTGTTCATCGATTACGTTGATTTGTATCTGAACGATGGCCGTTCCTGTTCCATCTACAATCAGGAGCAAGCGGGACGCGGACTATTGGACTTCGCCCCTGAAAATGAGCTGCAGTTCAACGCTGTTTCGTTAATCCTAACCGACAACCAGTTCGAGGAAATGCGCCTGAAGACAGAAGCAGGCGTGTTACGGTTTATCTTCCAGCAACCGAGCAACTTTCTCTCCAACTGTGATAAATGCCTCTACATGGTGGTCGAACTCAACGGGCGAGAAATTGCCCTCTACCAGCATAACGATGAGCCATATAGGCGTATATTTAGCGGCGATCTCGGTGACAGCCTTGGCGTTGACCTTTACATCAACGAAGATGGTGTTGAGTATCTGGTCGGCGATCTGGTGCTGCTTTTTTCCGGGGTGATTCTGCTGTGTGGGATTTTGATTGCAGTGGGGGTGGAGCTGAATGATACAGAAAGGAAAGGATTGACCGGGCTTTTGAACGAAGCCATTGAATCCAATGCCCTGAAGCCGTTTTACCAGCCGATTGTGAAACCGGAAGGCAACGGATACCGGATTGTCGGCGCTGAAGTGCTGGTGCGTTGGCGTGCCAGTCATGGCGAATACATACCGCCTGATACTTTTATTCCGTTAGCGGAACAGAATGGCTCGATCGATAAAATCACTGACCAGCTTATCGAAAATGTTCTAAATCATATTCAACAGCTTTCGCTGCCACCCAATTTTTTCGTCAGTGTGAATGTCTCACCGAGCTATCTGGAAAAGCCGGACACCGCTGACAAAATACTCAACCTGATCACGGACTACCGGCTGGATCCGCGGCTTCTTGCCTTGGAGATCACCGAAAGAACCAAGTTCGGTGACCTGAACAAAGCTGCGGAGTGCATCGAAATCCTCACCGAGCATGGCATTTCGATTAAGTTGGATGACTGTGGGACTGGCTATGGGGCATTTTCTTATCTTCATGTGCTGAATATCGACACTATCAAGATTGACCGGATGTTTGTGGATGGAATTGGTATGGAAGACTTTAAAAACACGATTCTGGATTCCATTCTGGCCTTTGCGCGTGAGTCTAAATTGCACGTCGTTGCCGAGGGTATAGAAACCAAAGTGCAAGCGGACTACTTGATAAACGCCGGGGTAGAAATGCTTCAGGGAACCTACTTTGGCGATCCAGTCCCCTTTAAACGCTTTCGCCAGCAATTGGAAACCAACGAAATACAGGAAATTCCGAAAGTGATTGTTCAGTAACCAGTTTGGTGGAATCAGGCGCTGGTTACGCTTGAACAATGTAATGGAGTTCTAATAAATTGTCCGGCCTGAGATAAATATCAATAATTTCATATTGTTATATCTTCGTTATTCCTCCGATTGTGACTAGACTCTAACTATGCCCAAGCAGCGGATACACGCGGAGGCATTGTCAGGACATCATTTTTCCTCACATCTCTACCTGATGATGGATTCTGTTTGATTTCGCAGTTTGTATGCAAATTAATCAATCGCCATGTTTGTGATTGATGGGGAGAAACTCTTTGCTTCTTTACGACTCAAAGAGTGACACAGAGGTTTAAGGATGTGTTTTTATGTTTAAATCGTTTTTTCTCGATAAACGATGGTTCCATTGGTCAATCTTAGGTTCTGCGCTGATCCTGTATGTTACTTGGTACAAGGTTGAACTGGATGTTCAAATCAACGAGTGGTTCGGTTCTTTCTACAACCTAATCCAAACTGCACTGTCTGAGCCAAACTCGGTCGCACGAGACGAATTTCTCGCGTCATGTTTCACCTTCCTGAAAATCGCCACGATATACATCGTTGTTGCGGTTATCCTGGAGTTCTTTATCCGCCACTACGTGTTCCGTTGGCGGACAGCGATGAACGATTATTACGTTTCCCACTGGCACCATATCCGGCATGTCGAAGGGGCATCCCAGCGTATTCAAGAAGACACAATGCGTTTTGCGCGGATTGTGGAAGCCCTTGGCGTTTCGTTTATGCGTTCTGTCATGACGCTGTTTGCCTTCCTGCCGATATTGTGGGGGTTGAGTGAGCACGTTACCGAACTTCCCTGGATTGGCGAAGTAGACAGGGCACTGGTTTATCTGGCGGTACTTTCCGCGCTGTTTGGTACGGTTCTACTGGCTATAGTCGGTATAAAATTGCCGGGACTGGAGTTTAAAAACCAGAAAGTTGAGGCGGCCTACCGCAAAGAGCTGGTGTACGGCGAGGATTATGAAGATCGTGCAGAGCCTGAAACCCTGAAAGAGCTGTTTTTGAATGTGCGGCGTAACTATTTCAACCTGTATCGCCATTACCTCTATTTCGATATAGCGAAATGGTCCTATTTGCAGGGAACCGTTATCGTGCCTTATATCGCACTAGGGCCGACCATCATTTCCGGCGCAGTCACACTGGGTGTTCTCCAGCAGATCATCCGCGCATTTGGCAAAGTGGAAGAGTCTTTCCAGTTCTTGGTGAATTCCTGGTCCACCATTGTCGAACTGATGTCTATCTATAAACGTCTCAAAGGCTTTGAGGACCAAATTGATATCGCGGTAGAAGCCGAACAACACACCGCCAGCAACTAACCTATTGTCGAACCTGAATAAACGCCTCCTAGGGTCTGTTGACCTTTGGTGGTTAAATTTTGTTCTAGCCATAAGCGTTTTAGGCGCGGCGAGGTGTGTGCCGCCTAGTTATTCTAAGCAAATACACCTCAACAAAGCATAAAACGCTTAGGGCAGAACCCTTCGGGCAGCGTTTGTGGGGAATTTCTGCTGTGTTATCGGCTTCTCATGTAGGCTAGCTACACATCGAAGCCTCTGCCTTGCATAAAATCCCCACAAACTGCTGCAAAAATCATCATCAAAGGTCAACAGACCCTAATGTTGGGAGGCGTTTTTTTGTGCGCTCCGTCAGTTGTACAGCAAAAAATATTTGTACAACTGTGATCCTTTTGTATTGTTAAGTTGTACAAAATATAAAACTTGTACAACAAGGAGGATTGGGATGAGCATTAAAGTGGGTGTAAGCGCTTGTGTGATTGGCGACAAAGTACGGTTTGATGGCGGGCATAAACGCAGTGCCTTCCTGATGGAAGATTTGGCGCCATTTATCGATTTGGTACCCGTATGCCCGGAGGTGGGCATTGGTTTGTCTGTTCCCCGTCCCACTATCCGTCTCCTGGACAGGGGCGAAACCATCGGTGTGCGTCTGGTAGAAACCAAAGACAGTACTGCTGACTACACCGAAAAAATGGTGGCATTCAGTCAGAAAAAAGCCAACCAATTGGCCGACATGGATTTGTGCGGATATGTCGTTTGCGCCAAGTCGCCCACCTGTGGCATGGAGCGCGTCAAACTTTACCGAGAAAACGGCTATGTAGCCTCTGAGAAAATCGGCGTAGGGCTCTACACCAAAGAGTTAATGGAGCGCATGCCTTGGTTGCCCATTGAAGAAGATGGCCGCTTGCATGACCCTGTGCTGCGTGAAAACTTTGTGTTTCGTATGTTCGCACTGAAAGACTTCTACGACTCCATGGCTGAAGGTATTTCACGACGCGCCATTGTGGAGTTCCACTCCCGCTACAAACTGGTGCTGATGGCACACAGCCCAGCTGATTATAAATCGCTGGGGAATTTCGTTGCCAACATTGCCGGACATGAAATCAACGAGTTTTATCTCGAATACCGGACGCGCTTTATGCGGGCAATCTCGAACCACGCGACCCGGAAAAATAACACCAATGTACTGATGCACCTTCAGGGTTATTTCAAGCGTGCGCTGGATAAAAAACAAAAAGCAGAGCTGTCCGACCTTATTCATGCCTATCGCAAAGGGAACATGCCACTGCTTGCGCCCCTGACTCTGATTAATCATCACCTGAACCAAAACCCGGATCCGTACCTTCAACAACAAAGTTATCTGAATCCGTATCCGGAGAGCCTGAGATTGCGTTATGGACTCTAATGAAAAGCGCCTCAGCATCGGCGAAGTTTCAGAGATTACCGGTGTGAACACCGTTACGCTGAGGGCATGGCAACGTCGCTACGGGTTGCTTAAACCCATGAGAACTGACAAAGGGCACCGCCTCTATGGCGAGGACGATGTTAAACGGATTGAAGCGATACTTTCCTGGCTGGACAAGGGGGTACCGGTCAGCAAAGTGAAAGAGTTATTAGACAATACTGCGGTCTTTCCACCCCGCGTCGAAAAATTGCCGGAATGGGATTCCCTAAAAGGGATGATGCTGACATTCGATGCCGCAGGGGCGGAGTCAACCCTGTTGGAATTGACCAAAAACTATCCAATCTCCGTGTTGGAAAACACCCTTTTTTCGACATTATCTGATTGGTTTTCCGAGCAAAACAGTGAAGTGACGAACCTGTGCAGACAGCTTTGGTTGGCCACAGTGAAAAACGTTCTGGTTCGCTGTTTGCATCTTGGCTCCAAAGCGAAGGGTAAAAAGCAGTGTTGGTTGGTTGGATTGCACGGTGATCTGGACTACCGCTTCTACTTACAAGCCCTGATGTTTCAAGCTGATGGTTACAACGTCACAACTTATGAGCGCATTGATACGGCACTGCCGTTACTCGCCAGAAGTCTGAGCGACAGCCAGGTGGAGAAGCTGGTGCTGTACTCGGATCAGGCGCTGTCTGCAGCGCTTAAACGTGATGTTGTTGCTGTGGTTTATGAGTCCGGTTTGGATGTTCGAGTGGAAGGTGCCTGCCTGGCCATTCACCCCGACCTGAACACGGCCACCATAATGAACAAGGAGTCATGACATGAAACTGGTTTGGTTCCGGAGAGACCTGCGGATAAAAGACAATATCGCACTATATGAAGCGTGCCTAAGCGGTGAACCTGTGATGGCGGTGTACTACGAAACACCGCAGCAATGGAAAGCGCACGGTCTTGCACCTATGCAGGCTGATCTCATTCAGCGTCGCTTATTGATACTCCAGCAAGAGTTGGAGAAGTTGAATATCCCTTTGCTGTTCCGCTCTGTGGATGCATTCAGGGATATTAACCCGTCTTTGGTACAGCTTTGCCAGCAGTACCAGATATCAGATATCTACTGCACCCGAGACTACGAAATTGACGAGATTGACCGAGATAATTCGATAGCGGGTCTCTTGAGCCTGACCAGTACCGTGCTTCACAGTTTTGACTACAAATGTATTTTCGCACCTGGTTCAATCACCAACGGCGCCGGAAACACATACCGCGTGTTCACACCATTCAAGAAAGCATGGTTGCAGGAAGCTCGTGCCATCAACGTTTCACCAATTGGTGCACCAGAACCCGTTCAGACTGACAGCACCACGCAGGCATTGCTCCGCAACAGAGCCCCCATTGAATTTCGCTATCCACTCCGTGACTCTGTCAGTTGGCCGGTAGATGACAGTGCCATTATCCAGAGGCTGCGGGATTTTTGCCGCTACCGGGTTGAGCAATATGACGCTTCAAGGGACTTTCCTGCGATTCCTGCAACCAGTCAGCTTTCCCCTTATCTGGCTATTGGCGCAATTTCGCCCCGTCAATGTATGGCGAGACTGATGGTTGAATCGCCGCAATGTCTGGACAAAGACAGTGGCGGCGGCCATATCTGGCTGTCAGAACTGGTTTGGCGCGAGTTCTACCAGCATATCGTTGCCGCCTACCCGGCAATCAGTAAGGGCAACAGCTTCCAGGAGTGGACAGACACGATTGAATGGAACCGCGATGAGCTGCAATTCCAGCGTTGGAAGCAGGGTAAAACCGGCTTTCCAATTGTGGATGCCGCGATGCGTCAGTTGAATGAAACAGGCTGGATGCACAACCGTCTGAGAATGATCGTGGCGAGTTTTTTGGTAAAAGACCTGCACATCGATTGGCGCTGGGGTGAGTACTACTTTATGAGCAAACTTATCGACGGCGATTTTGCAGCGAATAACGGTGGCTGGCAGTGGTCTGCTTCTGTAGGCACCGATGCCCAACCTTATTTTCGCGTTTTCAACCCGACTGCCCAGAGCAAAAAGTTTGATCCGAACACCCGCTTTATCCGTAGATGGTTGAAAGAGCTGGAGTCAGTGCCAGAAAAAGCACTTCATGCCCCTCATGAATGGGCAGACAAAAACGGCGTTGACCTTGCTTATCCCCGACCGATTGTTGACCACAAACTGGCGCGGGAAAAAGCCATTGCCATGTTCGAAACAGCGAAGCGTTATCAAAGCACACAAAGGGTTGAACCATGATGCAAACTGCCGCGATGCCAGAGAGCGAAACTTTAGAAAAGTTTCTCGACGTCTACCGTTCTTTGCGCAAAGACAATCTGCATTCATTAGACACAATTTACGCCAAAAACGTGGTGTTTGAAGATCCTGCTCACCGCATTGAAGGGTATGACAACCTTGCCCGTTATTTCGAGACGATGTACACCAACGTCACCGACTGCCGCTTTGATATCCATGATCACGTCATCAATGGCGACGTGGCTTTTATTAGTTGGACGATGCGATTGTCACATCCCAAGCTAGCGGGAGGTAGTGAACGTGCTGTCGAGGGCTGTACAAGGCTCGAACTCAAAGAAGGGCGTGTTGTTAAACACCGGGATTATTTTGACCTAGGTGAAATGCTTTACGAAGCGCTACCCGTAGTCGGGCCTGCCGTGCGAATGATCAAAAAGAGGCTGGGTAAATGAAACGGGTTCTGATCACAGGGGCGACCTCAGGTATTGGGTTGCAGTTAGCCAACGACTATGCGGCTGGCGGGTGGCACGTTATTGCCTGTGGCAGGAATGCCACAGTGCTTGAAGCGTTGAGAGAAGGGCGTGACAACGTCACAGTTTTGTCCTTTGATGCTACCGATGAAAATGCCACCCGCGCTGCTTTGGCACAGGTAGGTGACCATCTGGATCTGATCATCTTAAACGCTGGCTCTTGCGAATATATTGACCACGGCAAGATAGATGTTTCCCTGTTTCGCCGTGTATTCGACATCAATCTCTTCGGCATGCTGAATTGCATCCAGGCGTTGCAGGACAATTTTTCTGAAGGCACGCACCTTGCGCTAATGGGGTCAACAGCAGCCTATCTGGGTTTGCCTCGGGCTGAGGCATATGGCGCATCGAAAGCGGCTGTGGCTTACCTTGCCCGCTCGCTTTCCGTTGACCTTGCACATCGCGGTGTCACGGTATCGCTTGTTTCTCCTGGTTTTGTCAAAACGCCGCTTACCGATAAAAACGATTTTGAAATGCCCATGCTGATCTCGCCTGATGAAGCGTCTCTGGCGATAAGACAAGGGCTGGAAAAGAAAAAGGCGGAAGTGCATTTTCCAAAGAAGTTCAGTTACTTCCTCAAATTTATCTCGTCTATGCCAATAGCGTTGCAACTCGCGCTGGTTAAAAAACTAACAAGGAAAGCATGATGAAAATCGCGATTATTGGTTCAGGCATTTCGGGCCTGACATGCGCCCACTATTTGCATAAAGACCACGACATCACTTTGTTCGAGGCCAACGATTATGTGGGCGGACACACGGCAACAGTGGACGTAGAAGTTGCGAGCGGCAAGTACGCCATCGATACAGGCTTTATTGTGTTCAACGACAGAACCTATCCCAACTTCCAGCGCTTGATGGCAGATATAGGTGTTGGTGCGCAAGAGACACAAATGAGCTTCAGTGTCCGCAATGATGAAAACGGGCTCGAATACAACGGCCACAACCTGCTGTCACTGTTTGCGCAAAAGCGAAACGTCCTTAACCCGGCATTCTACAAATTTATCGGAGAGATCCTCCGTTTTAACCGTGAGGCGAGGGAGGCATACACGATTGCCACTCACGGCGATCCGTTAATCGAGCAGACGCTAGGTGACTTTTTATCGCGCCGCAAATTCAGTGAATATTTTTGTCAGAACTACATTTTGCCAATGGGCGCGGCGATTTGGTCTTCAACCCTGTCAGACATGCGCGCGTTTCCACTGAAGTTTTTCCTGCGATTTTTCGCTAACCATGGCTTGCTAGAAGTCGCGAACCGTCCGCAATGGTATGTAATACCGGGCGGTTCACGTGAGTACGTCAGAAAGATGGTACCGGCATTTGAAGACGCCGTCCGACTCAATGCCAGAATCCAGTATGTTGCCCGCTTCAAAGACCATGTTGTAGTTCATACCGAGAAAGGTGAAGAGCGTTTTGATCAGGTTGTGTTTGCCTGTCACAGCGATCAAGCGCTGGCGCTGCTTGCAGACGCTACAAAATTAGAGAAAACGATACTGGGTGACATTGGCTACCAGGAAAACGACGTCGTGCTGCACACTGACAGCAGCATGCTGCCGAAGCGAAAAGCGGCGTGGGCGAGCTGGAACTACCACCTCGGCAGACCACTTGGTCGCGAATCCCGTCCTGCTGCACTGACGTACAACATGAATATCCTGCAAGGCATTGATTCACCGGAGACTTTCTGCGTCACCCTTAACCAGACCGACGATATTGATCCGACAAAGATCCTGCGCAAATTTGTATATGCTCACCCGGTGTTTGACCAGAAGTGCATTGAAGCCCAGAAACACCGTGATGAAATCAACGGTGACAACAACACCTGGTTCTGTGGGGCTTACTGGTACAACGGTTTCCACGAAGACGGTGTGCGCAGTGCGCTGGATGTCGTAGCGGGTATCGAAGCGGCACCGTTGCCGCTACGGAGTGCATCGTGAACGGCGATATTCCCCGGCAATCGAAGAGTGGCCTGTTTGTTGGCACTGTCCGTCACCGCAGGCACTCCCCGGTAGAGCATGCCTTTTCCTATCCCATGTTTATGCCGCTGATCGATTTGGATGAAGTGGATCATCTGGCTAAAACAGTGAAACGTTTTTCGACCCGCAAATGGTCTCTGGCATCGTTCTACCGTAAAGACTACATGGAAGGGCGTGAGGATACCCGCCAAGCCGTGCTCGACAAAGTGTTCACCCTGACCGGTGAACGATTGGAAGGCAAAGTATTGGCCCTGTGCCACCTGCGGTATTTGGGCATTTACTTCAGCCCCGTAAATTTCTACTACGTGTACGATAGCGACGGGCATTGGCGCTATATCCTCGCGGAAGTAAGCAATACGCCATGGAATGAGCGCCATTATTACGCAGTACCCGCCGGTCGGCGTTGGGAAAACCAGAAAGCATTCCACGTTTCGCCGTTCAACCCCATTGACCAGCGATATGTCTGGAAGCTTCGTCCTTTAGATAAAACCGCGTTTGTCCATTTGGAAACGCACCGGGAAACGCGGGAATTTGATGCCACGCTGGCAATGACCAGAAGGCCGTTTACCTCAAAAGAACTGACTAAATTAATCGCAAAAACGCCCGTGATGACCATCAAGGTGGTGGCGTCGATTTACTGGCAAGCGCTGAAGCTTTGGCTAAAAGGCGCCCCATTCTACGGCCATCCTGCACAGGCAAAGGAGTGACTATGTATTCTGGTGATATTCAATCAACGCCTTGGAACGTAACCCGACGTGATACGTTTGCCAGAAGTTTGTTGTTAAAAACCTTCGGGCATATCGAGCGGGCAGCACTGACCCTGGTCGATTTTGACGGTGAAACCTTTCAATTGGGTGATGCCTCGTCTGACTTACATGCGGAAATTATCGTTCGACACCCGGGGTTTTATCAGCGGGTGCTGGGTGGTGGCAGTATTGCCGCAGCAGAAGCCTACGTCGATGGCTGGTGGGATTCGCCTGACCTGACGGCGGTGATCCGTGCTGTATGCCGTAACCTCAATGCACTCGACAGGCTTGAAAGCAAAGTGGGCTGGCTGGCATCGCTTGGCAACAAAATTGCACATTGGAAGAACCGCAATACTCCGCAAAAGGCGCGTGACAATATTTCAGCGCATTATGATTTGGGCAACGCCCTGTACGAACGTTTTCTCGATGAAGAAATGCTCTATTCTGCCGGCATTTATGAAAACTCGTCAGATTCACTGGAAAAAGCACAATTCCAGAAAATGGACAGACTTTGCCAAGAGTTACGGCTCTCACCCGATGACCATTTACTGGAAATTGGAACAGGCTGGGGTGGCATGGCAATCCATGCAGCTAAACACTATGGATGCCGGGTGACAACAACAACCATATCCAACGAGCAGTTTGAATGGGCCAAGTCACGGGTAGAGCAGGAAGGCTTGGGTGATCGTATCACGCTGCTTAAGAAGGATTACCGGGATTTGGAGGGGGAATATGACAAGCTCGTTTCTATCGAGATGATCGAGGCGGTCGGCAAAGAGTTTCTTTCCACCTACATCAAAAAATGCCAGTCACTGCTTAAGCCAGACGGCTTAATGGCCATTCAGGCCATCACTATTGCTGACCAGCGTTACCATCATTACAGCAACAACGTCGATTTTATCCAAAAGCACATTTTCCCGGGCGGTTTCCTGCCTTCTGTCAGCGTACTCCTTGATCGCTTCACTCTTGACAGTGATCTCGTTGTGCGAGATCTCAAAGACATTGGCTTGGATTATGCGAAAACCCTGAATGACTGGCACCAGCGCTTTGCCGACAACCTCACTGAGCTGGCTGCACTCGGTTACGATGATCGGTTTGCCCGTTTGTGGCGTTATTACTTCTGTTACTGCGAAGGCGGTTTTCTTGAGCGCACCATCAGCACGGTGCAATTGGTACTGAGCCGACCTGACTGGCGAAAGTAAACGGGCTAGGGGCAGGAAATGCGTGTTGTTCTGATATCCGTCGCATTCAACCTCTTTTGGTTGTTAGCCGTGTTGGGGCAGCACGCCGCTTTGCCATATCTGGTACTCGCGCTTTTGGTTGCCTTTATCGTCGAACGCAAAGGCATTGCAGTGGTGTTGTTGATAGCGCTTGTCGGTATTGCTGGGGATTCACTCCTTTCGTTGTTGGGTTTTCTGGAGTTTGGTGCCCACCATCTGCCATTGTGGTTTTGTCTTCTGTGGGTTGGGTTCTCTGCCTACGTTGTGTCACTCAGAAGCCTGCTGATAAGTAAACCAGTGACTGTCGTCGCACTTGTTGGCGCTGTGGGTGGGGCTGCCAGCTACCTTGCAGGCGAACGGCTTGGTGCAGTGACATTTAATTATTCTTTGCCCGCGATCCTCACAGTGCTGTTCCTGGCGTGGTTCAGTTACAGCGCGTTTATATTGTTTGTGCTACACCGCTTTGCGAAAAAGGAGAGCGTATGGTCTTCCCGGCAACGCGATACAGCGTCAGAACAGCGAGAGCACTGATTAACCTGATTTTGTTGCTCGCGCTTAGCTGGCATCAAACAGGCAGTGCAGAGCCCAATACCGACGCCTCAAACTGGACGGATTGGAAAAAGGTAGGCAGCGCCACTCTGACTTGGGGCTTCTGGACTATCTATGACAGCGAATTACGCACCCCAAGCGGGCAATACAACGATAAATTCAACGCGCCTTTGGCACTCGTGATCACTTATCGGCGGAATATCGATGCCGAGGATCTGCTTGATGCGACTGTCGATCAATGGGAGCACCTTGGGTACTCAAAACAGCAAATTGCGGACTGGCTACCCGAAATGACCGGTGTCTGGCCCAACGTCAGCAAAGGGGATCGTCTGATTTATGTTTTACAGAGCAACGCAGGCCAGTTCTATTACCAGCCAAGATTAGGCGCGCCATCTTTATCCGGCACTTTAAGTACCCCAGCTTTGGCGAAGGCCTTTTCTGCGATTTGGCTTTCACCATCCACGTCATATCCTTCACTTCGTCTGGCACTCATCGGGAGGAAACCTGAGTGATTAAACGTGTTTTGGTTCTATTAAGTGTATTGTTTTTGTCTTCTTGCTCTGCATCTTTGGAGGACTACCGCCAAGCAGAACCCAAATTTAATTTGTTCGAGTACTTCGCCGGGAATATCAAGGCATGGGGCATGGTGCAGGATTATACCGGCAAGCAAACCCGGCGTTTTGAGGTCGACATTGTGGGAACAGTGGAAGGAAATACGTTGGTGCTGGATGAGCAGTTTCTGTTTGCCGACGGGGAAAACCAGACCCGTATCTGGACGATAGAGCGTTTACCAGACGGGACTTATCAAGGTACTGCCGGGGATGTTGTGGGCATTGCGAAAGGAAGAGAAGAAGGAAATGCGCTGAATTGGATTTATACCCTCAACGTCGCCGTTGGTGATGACAATTACGATCTGAAATTGGATGACTGGTTGTTCCGGCAGGATGAACGCCGCGCTTTTAACCTGACGTCGATGAGCAAGTTTGGTGTTGAAGTAGGTCGTATTTCGATTTTCTTCGAAAAACGCCATTAAATGTATGATTTGAAAAAATTAATCTGCACCTCGCGCCATGCTGATCACCCTTTGTAATACCCACCGCAACAGCAACGGGATGTCTCTGTCGAGATGCTGTTCCGTATATTCGATTATCGCCAGTGCAGCATCCGGCTTGGCAAATTTCTTCAATGCTTTGGCAATAATTTTTTTCGGGGCAATGTGCGTAGTCTGTTCAATGTGCGCCATTTGCCGGAAAAGGGGTTCATAGCCATGGCTAAAAAGAAAATGCTCGATATCCTTGTCAGGCAGCACTGTCAGACGGTGACTCTCTTTTTCCCCATTTAGCCTTGCCCGGGCGGTTTGGGCGTATTTCTGCCCAGCCATGTCACCGTCGGTAATGACATGCCAATCAATGCCCAGCGCCTGTGCAAGCTTGATCAAAGGCTTTAGACCACTTTGTGCAAACTCAATCAGGTGGACACCTTCCGCTGCGAGATCGTACCCCTGGATACGCGCCAGTTCGTTGAACAGCCAAACCTCCGTTTCCCCTTCAACCAATAGCCAGCAACGGGCAAACAGCGCGCTGGGACGATGGAAGCGGACATGGAAAGAAACCCTGCGCTCTTCATCTTTGCTTAGCCGGTTATGCGGAATTTGATGCGCTTCAGTCTGGGAAGCATGACGCTCCAGACGACGTATGCTGGTCAGCGGCACGGCAGAGAGCAGATCGCCGCTGTTGGTGGTGAGGATCTTCTGCATTGGCATTAGATTGATCAGCCGCCACGCTTGGTTGAGTAAGGTCGGATGCAGGCGGCTTTCCGGGTCTTCAAATATCACGATAGGGCGCGCATTGGCTTTCAGTTGTTTGGGGCCACGGGCACGCACAAACGTACTCAAGAGCCCCATCAGTAGAAGGCGACTGTGATTTGATGTGTTATTGGCAACAAGCTCTAGCGGGTGCACATAGCTAGCGCGCATATTCAGGTGCCGGGATGGCTCAATTTCTGCCGGCGACCGGTTGTGCTTGTTAAAGGCAAAGTAGTGATCGAGCAGGGTGCGCATAGCACGAAGCCCACTTTTGAGTTCACCTTTGTTCACGTGTCCTGGCTTTTGTTGCAGGCGGCGTACTGTATTTTCGAGTCGCTTTTCCAAACGTGTGGCATTGCCGTTCATCACCAGTTCCGTATCTCGCAGACGCCTTGCATCCTGCATACGGACAATCGGGTGAAGTCTCGCTAGTGCAGTGGCGAGTTCTTCACTGTTTTCAATCTGGGCAATCTCCCCGGTTTCATCCAAAAATCCGCGCGTGGTCGTTACCTTGTTATCAACGAACAGGGAGTTGATATGGAAATCCAGCCGTCTCAACCCCAGTTCATCAGTGTTGTTCCACGCCTGGTTAAACTGCCGGTATCGTCTTGCCCTGTGCTCGCCGTAATAGCTTTCCACCCAGCGAAGGATAATTTGGATCTGGTTCGTTTGGGCATTACCGAGGGTGTAATTGATGTGAAAATCACTGCGCTCGAATTCATAACTCTCGCCTGAAGATGGCAGGCAAAGCGCCAGCACATCCAGCAAAGAGCTTTTACCCCATGCATTTTCACCGATGAGTACGGTCAACTCGTCGAAGGTGAGAGAGAGGCGCCGAATGCCCCTGAATCCTGATATTTCAATGCGTTCTAACTTCATAGCCACCTCAATGTTAAGCGTAAGTCAGATAGCGAAAGGATTGCGGTGTATTTGTCACGTTTTCTAAAAAAAGAAAGTATTTTCAGGGCGTTGGGGTGAGCTTTGCCAATTGTCCATGGAATAGCACAGCCAACTGACAAAAATATCCTGTTAACTTTCATATGATTGTGACACATTGGATCGTCACACACCGAACAAGGAAAGAACGCGCAATGCTATCTTTTGAGGCGCTTCAGGTACTGGATGCCATTGACCGAAAAGGCAGTTTTGCCGCCGCAGCTGACGCACTTAACCGTGCACCTTCTTCATTGAGCTATCAGGTGCAGAAGCTGGAGCAGGAGCTTGATCTGGTTATTTTTGACCGCTCAGGCCACAAAGCTGTATTTACAGACGCAGGGAAACTCTTGCTTGAGCGCGGGCGCGCCCTTATCAATGCCGCCGACGAGCTGATCGCCGATGCCAAATCTTTGGCACACGGCTGGGAGCTGGATATTACGCTCGCTTACGACGGGTTGCTTCCAGCGAGATATTTTTTCCCGCTGGTGGACAGACTTGCAGAGAAATCCAGCACCCGTTTTCGTCTGCAAGAAGAGATCCTGGCAGGCGCATGGGAAGCGCTGCTAGAAGATCGCGCCGATATTCTTATTAGCCCGGAGCCACCATCGGCGCCGCAGGGCGTAAAAATTCAAGAGCTGGGCTATACCGACGGCTATTGGGTAGCGGCGGTCGACCATCCAATCCATAAGCACAAGAACCCTTTTGATCAAGATGTCCGTCGTTTGTACCGCAGTGTTTCTGTCGCCGATACAGCTAGAAATGCCAAAACCTGTACATTCAATATCCTTGATGAGCAGCCACGGTTAACGGTCAGTTCAATGGCTGAGAAATACCACGCCATTTTGGATGGCTACGGTATTGGCACTATGCCGGTTTGGTGGGTTGAAAAGGACATTGAAGAAGGTCGCCTGAAAGTGATAGAAGGCAGCGATACCTACAAGTTGCTGTGGGTAATTGCCTGGAAACGTAACCGGATGGGAAATGCCAAAAGCTGGCTGATCCGTGAAATTCCTAAAGTACTGAAAGTGATTCAGCCGGAACCAACCCCCAAGGTGGGATAATGCTGGTGGATAAAGGAGTAGCGTGATGATCAGACATGTATTGTTGGTAAAATTTAAACCGTCGTGCAATGAAGCCGATTTGGAAGAGATCCGCGAAGAATTTGAATCCATGACTGAGCGTGTTGACGGTGTTCAGGCGGTTGAATGGGGCGAAAATGACAGCCCTGAAGGCAAGAATCAGGGATTTACCCATGTGGTTGTGATGACTTTCAGCGACGAGGATGCGCGTCAATGCTACCTTTTTCACCCAGAACATGATGCATTGAAGGAAGTGTTTGTTCCTCACATCGAAGACATCATTGTGGTGGATTACACTTTTAGCTGAAAACGTAAAACCTACCTGAAAAGGTAAAAAGAAAGCAGCCGACGCTGCTTTCTTTGTGTTCGCCAATTCAATCTTTTACAAAAAAAGATCCATTTCGACAATGCCGTCCTGCAACTGAACATCAATACTAAAACCGACTTTGCGTGCTAGCCCAATCATCCCGGTATTGGATGGCATCGTCATACCGTTGATGCGTTTCAAGCCGCTCAGCTTGCCATAGTTAATCACTTTATCCATGAGTATCCGGCCAAGGCCCATACCTTTTAGATCAGAGCGCACTAATACGGCAAACTCTGCATCGGTATGCTCTGGGTTTGCCAATGCGCGCACCACGCCAAGGATCTCTTGTTCACCTTGCTCATTTAGGCAAACAGCGACAAATGCCATTTCGCGGTCGTAATCAATCTGGGTCAGGTTCGCCAGTGCTTCGTGGTTCATCTCACCGACGTCAGAGAAAAAGCGCTTGTACAAATCTTCATCGGACACGTGTTCAATAAAGGATTTATGTGTGGGTTCATCTTCAGGAAGGATAGGGCGCAGCAAGACTGAACGCCCGTCTTTAAGCGTTGCTTTTTCTTCCAACTCTTTTGGATAAGGGCGGATTGCCAGTCGAGTATTGGCATCACCTTCGAAGGGTGACAGCTTGATTGACGCATCGAGCACAGTAAAGCTGTCGCCGCTGACCAGCAGTGGATGGATATCCAAGTCAGTGATTTCAGGAAAATCAATAACAATCTGTGACAGTGTCACCAAGAAATGGCAAAGCGCGTTAATATCGAAGTTGTATGGGTGGCCTCGCTGGCGCAATTTGCCGGATTTAATGGCGCTAATCACCATGTAGCGCGCCAGCGCCATGTTCAGGGGAGGAATGGCAACAGCTGCATCGCGGTTAACATCCCATTCTGATCCGCCTTCACCAATCAGGATTACTGGACCAAAGACCGGATCGTGCCTTACACATACCCGCAGTTCCTGCGAACCAGCACGGTTTGCCATGGCCTGGATCTGTAATCCTTCAATCCTGGCTGTTGGGTAAGTCACCGACACCCGGTTCAGCATCAATTGCGCTGCATTGGCCACTTCCACCGCGTTGTTTAAATCAAGCATAACGCCGTTAACATCCGATTTATGGGCAATATCCGGCGAACGCAACTTTACCGCTACGGGGTAGCCCACCTGCTCTGTGATCTGCGCGGCTTCTGCCGCGTCAGCTGCCAGCCAGGTGGCCATCACATTGATGCCGTATTTTGATAGAAACGGGCGGGCTTCATGGGTCGTCAGTGCCAGAATATCCTGGTCAAGCGCTTGCTGGATAAGCGCTTTGCCGCCTTCTACGTCGTAATCAATCTGGCCAATCGAGGTTGGCGTTTCCATCAGTTGTTTCTGGTTTCGTCTGTACTCTACAAGGTGCATGTAGGCGGTGACGGCACTTTCCGGCGTGCGGTAGGCCGGAAAACCAGCATGGGCAAAGGCCAGACGCGCGACTGTGGCGTCATCACTTTCGCCTTGCCAGTTCGTCAGGATATTAAAGCGTTTTGCGCGGGGATTGTTTTTCAACATATCCGTCATCGCTTTCGCGGTTTTCAATCCCGGCGCAGTCACAGAAGGAGAATGGAGGATAAGCAGGGCATCTGCCTCATCGCTTTCAAGCAAAATCTCTGTCGCCTTTTTGTAACGATCAATGTCAGCGTCACCCACAATATCGACAGGGTTGCCATGTGACCAACTGACCGGTAATACTCTGTTCAGTTTCTCAATGGTTTCTTCGCTCAGTACCGCAAGCTTGCCGCCCATTTCCAACAGCATATCTACGGCCATTACTGCTGGGCCGCCACCGTTTGAAATGATAGCCAGACGTTCACCCCGAAGCGGTACTGAGTGGGAAAGGGTTTCTACGGCCGCGAATAACTCGTGGGTTGTTCGTACCCGAAGCATACCAGAGCGTCGGATTGCTGCGTCGTAAGCGCTGTCGAGCCCTTGTACTTCTTCATTCAGGTGGGGAAGTACCGATGCTCCCTCTGGTGTCCTGCCACTTTTTAGCACCAAGACTCGGCGGTTTCGCGAAGCGGCACGAGCTGCAGAAATAAAAGCGCGGGCATCCTGAATATTGTCAATGTAGAGAAGAATGGCGTCGGTTTTGCTTTCGCGGGCGAGATAGTCGAGCAGTTCTGGGAAATCGATGTCGCTGGCTTCACCCAGAGAAATAAAAGTAGAAAAGCCAATTCGGCGGTTTTGTGCCCAGTCCAGAATCGTGGTGCATACTGCAGCAGACTGGGAAACAAATGCAATATTTCCCCGGTTGGCGGCGATAGGCGAAAACGAAGCGTTCAGGTTCAGCCAGGGCAGAATAAGCCCTAGACTGTTAGGGCCGATTACCCGCATTTCATACCGGGAGGCGATTTCCCGCATGACTTCGAATTCTGAACGTCCATCCGGCGCATCAATCTTTTTCATCCCCGCAGAAAGGATGATGGCAAGTTTCACGCCTTTCTCACCAAGCTGGCGGATAAGTTCACTGTTGCGGCTGGCATGGGTGCAAAGAACCGCTAAATCAGGCACCAACGGCAAGGCTTCAATGGTGGGATATGCCAGTATGCCAGCGACGGCCTGATACTTGGGCGTTACCGGCATTATTGGGCCGTGAAAACCACTGGCCTGAAGGTTGCGAATAATGACATTGCCGGAACGCCCGGCAGTATCTGAAGCACCGATAACGGCGATTGATTTGGGTTTAAACAGCATATCCAGGCTGGTCATTTCCATCTCCGCGGGTGAGAACTTTTGGCTGCCTACATAGTAATGCTTTTGCCTTCCCTGTGTTCCAACCGTTTGACGCGGCTGTGATCCGTAGCGAAATCCTGCTGTGATTAAGTTTGCCCGGAGCCAAATATCATGTTGAGAGCGGGGTGTTTGTAAGGAAATGTGTGTGACGTGTGGCAGATACTCACCAGAGCGGTCGCTGTTTGAGTTGAATGAATGCATGGCTCAGTTCAGAATAAAGGAAATCGCTCCTAAAAGTAGAATATTCATGAAGAAAATCCTTTCTGTTGCATTTACGCTTGTGCTCGCCGGTTGTACTGGAGGTGCTACCACCACCCAGATTTTGACCCAGTCTGTGGAAGAGGAGGTGATGCCAGTTACGCAAACGATGCCAGCCACCCCAGCGCCGGACATGAACAAACCGAAACCGGCGATGGCAAAGCCCGCGCCTAAGCCAGTGATGGCTGAAAGACCAGCAATGGAAAAACCGGTGGCAACAGCCGCAAATAAACCGGCCAAGAATCCAGCCGTTGCGACGAGCAAACCTCAACACGAAAACCGTAAATATACCATTCAAGTTATCGCACTCAGCCACAACAAAGGTTTTGCTGAGTACATGAACAAACTGCCTTCCGACAAGCCAGTTTGGTCAAACAAGAAAATGGTGGACGGACTGCCGTGGTTTACCTTGTTATACGGTGAGTTCAATTCAAAGGCTGACGCAGAGAATGCATTGAAAGCTTTGCCTAAAAACATCAAACAGTACGGTCCGTTTATCCGCTCATTTGCCTCTATCAAGGCATCTTCTACACCAGAAATGACGCGGCTGAACTAAGTAGGCTGAATACACGAGAAGAGAGCTAAGGCTCTCTTTTTCTTTGCTTATCCGCCAGAGAGTGACGGTTAAAACGGCAGAGACGCTCGGAATTTGCGCAATCACACAAAATTTACTGGATATTTGCGTTTGAGCGGGTGAAAGGGGCAAAGTGATTGTCTACTATAGGCGACTCACCTTCCCGTTATGCACCGGATTGTGCGATTAGATTTTGTTATCCCTGATGCATTGTTCAGGGCGAAGTAGGAATGGTCATGAAACCAACTCAAGTATTGTTACTGTGTGGCGGCGGCAGTGCCGAACACGAAGTGTCTCTTGTCTCCGCGAACTATCTGGAATCGGAGCTGAAGAAGATCCCTTCTGTTTCTCTCATCCGCGTTGAAATCACCCGCTCTGAAGGCTGGAAGGACAGTCAGGGACAGGATTGCAGACTCAATCTGGATAAAACACTGAAGGTGGGTAACGATGTAGTCGATATCGACTTTGTTGTGCCTTGTATTCACGGCTTCCCGGGAGAAACCGGTGACATTCAGTCGCTACTTGAGCTGGCCGGCTTACCTTATATGGGCTGCGATTCATCATCCAGCGTGGTTTGTTTCAACAAAATCACATCAAAGCTTTGGTTTGATGCGATTGGTATTCCCAACACGCCGTATGTATTCCTGACAGACAACAATGCCGAAAGCGTCGCCAAAGCAGAAGATGCCTTTGAACGTTGGGGCGCAGTGTTCATCAAAGCGGCTTGCCAGGGCTCATCCGTTGGCTGCTACAAAGTGACTAACAAAGATGCAGTAAAAGAAGCGGTTGAAAATGCATTTGGCTATTCCAACCAGGTGTTGGTCGAAAAAGCTGTTCGCCCACGCGAACTGGAAATTGCCGCATACCAATATAACGACGAAGTTGTCGTGACCAATCCGGGTGAGATTTCCTGCCCTGAAGATACGTTCTACACATACGACGAGAAATACAGCGCCGGCAGTCACAGCAACACTACTGTTGAGCCAACAAACCTGACGGATGAGCAGATTGCCCAGATGCGTGATTATGCCGAGCGTGCATTTGTGCATTTGAAGCTCAAAGACTTGTCGCGTATTGATTTCTTCCTGACACCAGAAGGCGAGGTCTTGCTAAACGAAATCAACACGTTCCCAGGAATGACGCCTATTTCTATGTTCCCAAAATTGGTTGAACATAATGGCCACGAATTCTCGGCATATCTGGCAGGGTGTATTGAGCGCGGACTTCGTCGCTAATTCACAGACAAGTACCTGTTATTCTTTATCGAGTTTTCGCTTAAATTTGTCCATCGCCTCGTTTCTCGCCTGCTTGTTACCCACGTACTGAGCCGGCATTGCGGGGCTTTTCCATCTTCCCTGTTGCTGTATTTCCTTAATACTCTTTCCGTTTTCTGATAAATCCTGGCTCGCGCCCACCCGGGGTGATTGGCCGGAAAATGTCAGCGTACCTTCTTGACCCAACTCAGTAGCCGCCCGTCGAAACACACGGTAAATAGAAGAGTGATCCATGGGTGCGTCGCCAAGTTGATGGTGTTTGTTGATTCGGCGAAGCAGGGGGCCGTCTGTTATTCCGGTCATTTGAAACCAGTTTTCCAACAGCGCGCCAGCCTCTGGGCTGAGTGCGATTGCGTGTTCAGCAACCCAAACCTGATAACCCTCATCGGTTCGCGTTACATCACTGAAGTCGATTGCAGCAAGCTCACTACGCTTCAGCATGCCTTCAAAGCTGAGTGTCCAGATCAGCAAGTCGCGGATATCTTTCAACTTATCACTATGCGAGAACATGCCATGCAAAGTCTGCAGGTGAGTAAGGTGAAAGGCTGTGGCTTGTCCGGCATCGTCAGCTTTTTCCTGATACAGACGGTTGAGCGTATAACGTACTTCACGGTGGCGGGTAGGGTCAGGCAGACTGTGCAAGCGATGAACAAGAGAGATAGTGACAATGTAACGTTTTATGCTGGCAGCTTTTCGTGACTCTGACTGTTTTTCAATAAAACGCCGTACAGCAGTTACGGCAGCAGGGAGGGGAGAGACGTTGACTTCATTGCAGTAGCTGACAAATATCAGCCAGTCATTTCGAAAACTCAGCAGAGAGTTACGGGAATACTGGTTATCCGTCGATGTTCCCCAATGTTCAATATCAACATCGCCGTTTTTGAACAGGGCTAAGCTGGCTTTAATGATGTCTGGTTCCATCAAGGGCTGAAGTTTCTTCATTTAATGCACTATAACTTATTTATTCGTAGTCCTATTATTGTCACATACTGAGAAATAATAAAGACCGAAGATCACAAATAACCACATTGCTATGTTGATTTTTCTGGTCACTAGATTGGGAGAATTTGGCAAGGCCTGTGAATTTGGTCTAATTTACATAGTGAAAGCGATTGTTGTTACATCTGTTTCATAATAAACATTACAAATTGAGGCAAACATCGGTGAGAAAACGACTTTATCATCGCGGCTACAACGTCGAGCTGTGCGATGAGCAAACGGAAGAATACAGCGCAAGATTAGGCGGCAAGCGTGTCATCGGTTCGCTATTGGGAGTAAAACAATCCATAGATTGGTGGTGTGACACCAACATACTGCGTATGCCTGATGAGTTCGAAAAGCAGGCGTTCGAAGATGCCAAGCAGAAGAAGATAGAAGAGTACAAAGGCATCCAAATCATGAACGACTCAGAAGACGACGATAAGGCCTGGTACATGATAGTCAAAGGCAATCTGCTTAAGGGGTCACTGCCTGCACTGAAAAAGTTCGTTGATAAGAAAGTCGTTACCAAATAGTAGGCCTTGCGTTACTAATAAATTACTCATTGATTAACCATAATATTTTTTCGGTCAGCTTCACTGTTTTGTTCGAAATTGCCTTCATCTTTCATTAAAATTATCCAGAATAACAATGAGAACAAGAAACGGGTAATCAATGAGAAAAAGGTATTCACATCGCGGCCATTCCATAGAGGCTAAAAACGATGTTTATACAGCCACTGTCAGCGGCAAAACTGTATCTGGCACTATGCTGGCGGTGAAGCAGTGTATTGACTGGTGGTGCGATACAAATATTTTCAGACATCCCTCCGAGTTCGAACGTCAAACATTCAGAACCCCGCAAAGCCGCACCTCTGAAGTCTACAAAGGCTATCAAATCATGAGTGATGAAAAGCAGCCAGGCCTTTGGTACATCCTGGTTCGCGGACAACTGCTGAAAGGTTCTTTACCTCGCATCAAGCAATACATCGACCATCATTCAATCGGTCGTTAAAGCTCTAGAGCGTTCGTGTTCTACCCGGAAAAGTTCTGGTAGGATTAGCGGACTTAGCTGTGTCAAAGAGATAGATATGAAAGACGACAACACGCGTTTGGTGTATTCCACCGAAACAGGGCGAATCAAGGAAGAAAAAGCAGCACCACAGCGCGAGAAGGGCGACGGTATCGTACGCATTCAGCGCCAGACTAAAGGCCGCAAAGGCAAAGGTGTTTGTCTTGTTACTGGCTTGGATCTGGATGATGCACAACTGAAGCTGGTTGCGGCAGAGCTGAAAAAAGTCTGCGGTTGCGGCGGTGCAGTGAAAGACGGCGTCATTGAAATTCAGGGAGATATGCGTGACAAGATTAAAGCGCACCTGGAAAAGAAAGGCCACACTGTAAAACTGGCCGGTGGTTAAACACCATCGCAACGCCACTTAAAGCGTATAAATTGCAGACTGACAAAGAAAAAGAGATGCCCAAGCGGCATCTCTTTTTTATTGCGTCAGTTTTGTTGTTTAAGCTTTGTGGCGAACAATCGCACCGCTTTGCAGACGTGACCAGTAATCGTTCATATCCGCTTTGATCTCTGGTACCAGACGGTACAGACCGATAATGTTCACCAGCGCCATGGCGAAGATCATTGCATCCGAGAAGTCGATAACAGGACCCAGGTTCATCGAAGCACCGATGACAACGAAGATCAGGAACATGATTTTGAATGTCATTTCTGCACGGACGCTTTCACCGAACAGGTAAGTCCAGGCTTTCAGGCCGTAGTAAGACCAAGAAATCATGGTTGAGAAAGCAAACAGTACAACTGCAATCGCAAGGATGTATGGGAACCAGGAAATTGCGCTTTCAAACGCTGCGGAGGTGAGAGCTACGCCCGTCAGTTCCTGTCCTTCATGCAATTGACCGGTAATGATAATTACCAGCGCTGTCATGGTACAAATCACAACGGTATCAATGAATGGTTCCAGCAGGGATACGAAACCTTCAGACATGTGCTCTTTGGTTTTTACCGCTGAGTGGGCAATCGCCGCCGAACCAACACCAGCTTCGTTCGAAAACGCTGCACGTTTGAAACCTTGGATCATCGCACCAACCACACCACCTGCAACACCGGAACCGGTAAACGCGCCATCAATAATGGCAGCAAATGCTGGGCCGATGTGCGTGTAGTTAACCAGGATGATGACAAGCGCAGCGCCGACATAAATGATTGCCATGAATGGCACCACTTTCTCGGTCACTTTTGCGATAGATTTGATACCGCCGATGATAACCACACCCACGATAACAGCCATGATCAGACCGAACAGCCAGCCTTTATCAGCAAAGAATGACAGGTCACCACCGGTAACGCCGACAACTTGTTTGAATGCCTGATTCGCCTGGAACATGTTACCGCCACCCAGTGCGCCGCCTACAGCACACACAGAAAACAGTACCGCCAAAGTACGGCCAAACGCAGGGTTACCGCGGTTTGCCAAACCTTTGCTCAGGTAGTACATCGGGCCACCTGAAACCGACCCATCTGGGTTAGTATTACGGTACTTAACACCCAAGGCACATTCGACAAACTTGGTCGACATACCCAACAGGCCTGCCAGGATCATCCAGAAGGTTGCGCCAGGGCCACCAATGGAAACCGCAACGGCTACGCCCGCAATGTTACCAAGACCTACCGTACCGGAAAGTGCCGTTGCCAGCGCCTGGAAGTGGGAAACCTCACCCGGCTCGTTTGGATCTGTGTAGTCGCCTTTTACCAAACGAATGGCATGGGCAAAACCACGGAAGTTGATAAAACCTAGATAGAGTGTAAAGACTATCGCCGCTACCACGAGCCACACCACTATCCATGGCACGTTTACATCGATAAAAGGGAGGGGGGAAAATATCATTCCCACAAAAGGGTTTACGATGGGTGCGACAAACTCGTTGATTGCATCGTCTACCCCTGACGCAGAGGCCGAGCCTGCAAACAACGAAAGTCCAGCAGTCGTCATTATACGTTTCATTACCGAGTCCTTTTCGTTTTTTACTTCGCTTTCATACTTACCGCTAATTATTGTGTTACAAACCTGTTAACAGGTTTGAGGTGCGGATTATTTCACGTATAAACATATTTGCAATATTTTTCGACATGCTGATTTTGGCTTTTTTTTAAGGAGATAAGGTGCTCACACTTTTCTCGATTTGATATGCACACATAATTAATAACGCGAATTTTTTAGATGCCCAAATATATATGCAAGCGTTGAATGGAAATTAATTCATACTATTTATGACGAAATGAAAGAAAAGTGCGCACCCCTTGTCGTGTAAGGCTTCCGGCTTCTTTTGATGCGCTGCTAGACAGGCTGACAGTAATCCACTGTTAATCAATGAAATTAAAAGATAAATTCCAATACAATTTCCTGGATTCAAATGTATCAATTATTAGACGAGGTGAATTTAGCGATTAATTAGTACTTAAACCAGAAAAGTATTAGCCGCAAAATAAGACATGCATTCTCATATATGGGGCAGTTAATTACCGGTGACTTTATTAGGCAGGAGTAAACTAATTCTTAGTAGAGCAGGGATGTATTCATGCGAGAAATGACTGTAAAGGTGATTTGTGCTTAAAGCATAATCATCCTGAATTGCGTATTTATACAGCACAATTGGTTAATTCAGACATTGTAATTCTCATGTCCAATTCGAAAAGCTACAGTTCGCGCCCAGTTTGGTTGATGTTAGGGGTATCCCTGATAGGGATTGCCTGTATCGCTTTATTGAATGAAAATTCAAACGCAAACCGGCTTGTGCTGCAACGGTATCTGCAAGTGCTGCCAAACATCTCCCTTGAAATGGTGAAAGCTCAGAGCGCATTGGCTGCTTCAGACGGACAGGTGTTAGCGCCAAAGCAGATAGACATGCTCGAAGAATCCCTTGCCAAACTGCTTGCCAGCCAGTCTTCCAGCTTCGATAAGCGTAACTTTGCGATGAAAATAGAGATTTGGCGCAGGAACAATTTGCCCAGCCAGTTTATCGAACGTGAACTACATAGATTTGGTTTTGAGAGCTGTGAACCCAATATACAGTTGGAAAATCAAATCCGGCTTGTAAAGCCTGTCGGTGCGTTGCAGGGAAGCGCATTTCCCCACTATCAAGTTACTCTCTGTTATCAGCAAAAAGATGGTTCTCTGCTGACAGCCAGTGCGTCGTCGTTGGATGAATCACCAGACGACGCACTGGGCCAATAATTACTTCAACTGATCAGCGTAAGCGGGTAAATCGTCAACAAAGCGTTGATGCACATCCATATATACCTTGCGATAGATGTGATCTATCTCCTCCGGCGCAGGGAACGAACTGGAAAATCCAGGATGGCCTGCATCAATCGTCATTTCCGCCGCGCGTTGGATATGGGCAATGAACGCACGGGGGTCTTCCAGTCCAACAGCAATCCGCAAAGTTGTGGGCTTAATGCCAGCCTGTGCCTGTGCATCCGGTGAGAGTTCAGAATGGGTTGTCATTGCTGGGCAGAGTGCCACGGTATTGGTTTGACCAAGGCTTACCTGCATACCAATAGCAGGCTCCAACATATCGAAAAACTGTTTGAACAGGGCAGGGGAAATCGGTGGCCTATCCTGAGTGCCTTCCATATCAATCGTAAACAACGAAGCAGGAAGTCCAAGGTGCATTCTTTTTTGCATCAGTTCATAGTTCGGGCTGGATGGCAGCGCCGGACAAGATACGTTGATGTCCGGATGCAAGTTAAATATCGTCGCCAGTGTGAGAGTATTCGCCGCTTTCTGTAACACCCGCAGTTCGAATGTTTTCATGCCGTTCAGCACTTCGAAGGCTTTGTCAGCATCAAGGAATGCACCTTTTATGTAGTAAACATTCCAGAACAGGGTTTCATCCCAATTGACGGTGCGCGGTTTACCGTTTGGCGAATTAGTAGTGACGCTGTCACCTTTTGGGATAAACATATCCTCGTTCTTGCCAATCACAACGCCTGCTGTGGTGCTGCCGCTGCCTGCTAACTCTTTCGTGTAGGAGTGGATGACGAAATCCGGTCTTGCCGACTCATCTTTGACTTTCAGCACCGGATGCAGAAACGGGGTGCCGACTGTGGTATCCACCACAACCTGCCATCTCCGCTCGTGAGCGGCGCGACTGATTTCGGCCACATCGAGGACATAGCCATGTGGGTTACATGGACTTTCCATATACACATAGATCTTCCTGCCATCAGTAATGCGATCAGCATGCTTAACAGCGATGTCATCCATCGCAGATGCAAAAGTCCCAGCATCGTAACCATCAACCCATTCGACAGCCACATTCAGGTTGGAAGATTTACGGTACCAGTCCTGCAGCAGTTGGTATGAGCCACCGTAGATATTGCGCGATGCCAACACAATGTCATCCCGTCCAAGCAGATGACTTAGCAGGCCATCAATGGCTGCCATGCCGGAGTTAAAGTTCCACGCCAGGTATTGGTCTGCGTATTCACCCGCCTCTATATCAACAATGTGATTCGCCAAAGCAATAGAGGTGGGGTTCAACAGGCGCGAGTAGATCTCGTGAAGGGGCTCCCGCCCATTAAAGGCATCCTCAACCCATTCTGTACAGGCAAAGAGGTAGGTCGCCGTGCGGGTGATAACAGGGCTTGCAGAAAAGAGGGCGGCGACATTGTCGAAAATCGGGTAGGCACCCTTTGAAGCAAAATGCCCATTTCTTGTTGCAATCGACTGATACGTCGCACGCATTGGGTTTTGCAGGTTATCGAGAATTTTTGCCAGTTGGAACGAGAGAAAGCGTTTGGCATTGAACCAGGCAATACGGTCATTTTTATCCAGCGATGACAGCCCCTCCATGGTTATCGCCCACAGATCATGGGTGTGATGGTTGGCCTGATACAGAGTCGTTGCCAGTGAAACCAGCGCTTCACCGTATTCCGAATGGACATCGATACCGAAATGCTGTGCCTGTTCAACAGCAAGTGACGTGGCATCTTCATGGTTTGTTGTGTTACGCAGCGGGCTTAATTGGACGGCCTTGTTCATCGTGCTCTCCATGTTCACGTTCAGGTTTATCTTCAAACTAGCAAAATGAAGGTGATGGCCGATTGCTAATTCTGCCTTTCATTTGTTAAAAATTGGCAGCTTCTGCTAATTTCATTGAAGTACACGCCAGATGTGAACGGAAAACCCAACAGCCGGAGTTAAAGAGGAAAGGATGGCCCACAATCTCGATAACATTGATAAGAAAATACTGGATGAGTTGCAGCGCACTGGCCGGTTAACCAACCAAGAGCTTTCGGATCGCATCGCCTTGTCGCCATCACCTTGTTTGCGGCGGGTCAGGGCGCTCGAAAAGCAGGGGATCATTACTGGCTATCACGCCCATGTCGACCAGGAAAAGTGTGGCCTGCCTATCAATGTGTTTGTACTGGTGAAGCTGGAAAGGCCCACCGAAGAAAACATGGTGAAGTTTGAGGCACTGATCGACCAGATGGATGAAGTGCTCGAATGCTTCTTGATGACGGGCTCGCACGACTATTTGTTGCGTGTGGTCAGCGAGTCACTGAAATCCTACGAGCGTTTTATCCGGCGTGAGCTGACACGGCTGCCAAATATCGCCGCCATTGAATCCAGCTTTGCGTTTGGACAGGTGAAACGGCAAACCCGCTTACCTCTCTGAAAGTAGGCGAATTAAGTGTAATTTGAACAGATCCAGAAATTTACGGCCGGTAATGCTCAAGCGGCGCCCCGGCCAACTTGCATAGGCATAAAAATCTTCAAATCCCAGTTCGTCGACTTTCTCCAGTTTGCCCGGTTCCAGGAAAGGTCTTGTCGGCAGGCCGCTAAATAAACCCGCTCCAAGCCCATCATAGGTCATCTGCTGAGCGGCTACGGCGTTATCCGAGGATGCAATCGTCTTCAGCTTTATGGTTTTTGCCAATCCCGGCAATGTCAGCACTTTCATTTCCGGTAACCGTGACAGACGAATAAACGGCACCCCATCAGGAAAGATCTCTTCTTCGATTCCGCGTTTGATTTCTGGCGTCGCCGCCAGGAAAGGCGTTATCTTTACAATCTCTTCTTCATTGTGGGCGTGCGAACGCTGCAACCGGCCAACACGAATGGCCAGGTCGATGTTGCTGTCTGCCATATCGATCATTTGGTCAGAGGCGAACAGTTTCACTTCCACATCCGGATAAACGTGATGAAACTTCCTGATAACGGCAGGCATCATGTCAGAGCCGATATCTATAGGGCAGGTGACTGACAACACAGACGCAACCCTATGTGGATCGATATCTTCATTGACGGCATCAAACAGGTTGTCAATCAGATGATGGTAGCGTTCAAAGGCGCGTTGTCCCGCATTGGTCAGTTTCATTTGACGTCCTTCACGGCGAAACAAACGGACATTCCAGATTTCTTCTAAGTGCTTGAGAGACTCGCTGATCCTGGCTGGCGCGATATCTAACTCTTCTGCCGCGCGGGTCACTGAATGATGTGCAACAACCGCCAAAAAATGAGAAATAGGTTTCACCATTGACAGGGATTTTCGGAACGAAGTCATCACGCACCTCTAATTACATATTCCGTAATGAATAATACAAATATAACTATTTACGTAATGAATGGGAGTGCGCAAACTGTCTTTGCGTTTATGATCACCCTTTGTCTCCCGACACCGACTCTCCAGTATGGTAGGTGTGATTAAACGCAACTCATATCGAGCAACTCCACTTGCTCAAGATATATCGATCACTGAAACATTATTTCTTGCCAACTTCGCGGTTTACTCATTGTGAACCGCTTTTTTTTATCCTTTTCCGCAAGCTATACGCCAAGTGACGCTTTACAATGCGACAATTGGCGCACATACTTTAACCACAAGTCCGGAGGTGAGTATGTATGCTGAACAGTTGATGTCTTTGGGCATCGTCAAAAAAGGCCAAGTGATAAACCAGGATACCGAACTGGAAATTATCCGTGGTGGTCTCAAGGTAAAACATGCCCGCAAAGTAATGAAAGAAATGGCCATGAGCAGTGGCGAATGGGTGGCATTAATTGGCCTGAGCCCACGCAGCTTGCAACGCAAAAGCGATTCCGACTTACTCACGCCTTCCCAATCTGAAAAAACCTTGGCAATCCAACGGGTCGTAGACCTGGCTATCGACTACTACGGCAGCCGCACGACAGCACTGGATTGGCTTAAAACCCCACAGGTAGCTTTTGGTGGAAAAGCGGCCATCGACTATCTGGATACCAATACCGGCATCCAGTATGTTGAAAACGTACTTAATAGATTAATGCATGGTATGACGGCCTGATGGAGCTTTTCAGACTTTCCGTAAAGAAGTTTGCAGATTTGAGCGGTATGGGAGGCATGTTTGGCTCTGGCCGCTGGCACCAGAAAGGACAACCTGTCATATACACAGCTGGCTCCCGTTCATTGGCTGCGCTGGAGAGGTTTGTCCATGAAAGCCCGGTTCAAATGCCACCTTTGGTGATGATGACCATCTATGTTCCAGATGACATCGCCATTTTGCGTGTCAGTGAAAGTGAACTCCCAGAAGGCTGGGATGCTGTGCCGGATGCTGATGTTTCCCGCAATTTCGGCACCCGCTGGTTACAAGAAGCCAAGACGCCCGTCCTGCAATTACCATCTGCCATTATTGCCAGCGAATACAACTTCCTGATTAATCCCGTTCATCCTGAAAGCCAATCGGTCAAAGTGATAGACCAACGGGACTTTTACTACGACAGCCGCCTGAAACGCATGATGCGATAGTACGCACTGAAAAATCGGGTTACCGCTTAATCCCGGTGAATACCCAACGACTGCATGAGTTCATCAATGGTTTTTTCCAACCACTTTATCATCGGCTCATTTCGCCACTTCACGCCATACACATAGCCAAAGTTGCCCTCAAGCAGTGGCAGTGATTGATCAATTGCAATGCTTGAATAGCGGACATCGCCAGCACGCCAAGAGAAACAACACAAACCGATAATTCACCAAAGGTTGAAGAACCCAATTGGAACAGAATGATCCAATGCAGGGTTCTTAGAGAATTGGTAATTATCTATTTTATGGTAAATAGATAATTACGTTTAATAGACTGAAATTGTTGAAGAAAGAGGGTCATTGCAGGCATCAGGGAACCACATTTCGCGTAGCTGCATATCATATTTAACATAAGATAGATAATACGCACTGAATCGTGGGGGTATCTAAGGCCAACAGACCCAGAATGCTTAAGCTAACATTATGAATTTGCTGGCCTTTCAGCTTTTCCAATAGTTCACCCCAAGCGTTTTGCGCCTTAGCATCTTTGGCTTGGTCGGCGGCAATGCGGATTAACACTTCTTTGATGTCATATCCTGCGACCTCAGCCAAAATAACCGCTTCAGAATCAGACACATAGCGCTTTCCTTTGCGCATTTCGCTGATTCTTGCAGACGACAGACCTAAATCATGCGCAATTTGCTTGTCTTGTACGTAGTTTTTCGCGGTTTTGTACGCATCAAATAGCTCATTTATAAACATAAATATTCTCCCTTTGTTGACATTGTAGCCCCTGATTACCGGAAATTCGTATCTTGTATTTACGATAATTCGATAATAGCCTTTACGATAATACGTAAACAGCACGGAAAACATCCAATGCAACTAACCTCGCTGCCCATCTACTACGACTTTGAGCCGTCCCACGGCATCAATGCGTATTTTCCGGATTTGGAGCAAGGCGGCTATTGGACAGAATACTTTTCATCTAACTATCAGTTTTCTGTGTACTGTGACTTGGAATTTCAAGGCTTTGAAGTCGTTGAAATCACCAATGAAAACTACCCTGAACTGGTCGCTATGGGGGTGTTCAATGGCATCCTGTGAGCGTCCGGTCATCATCGACCACTTGGCTTTTTCCTGTCCGATTGGTGCCTTGAACTATCTGGATATGGCAACCCGTGTCGGGGTTAAAGGTGAAGGTTTTCGCGTAGAAGATAATTTCTCTTGGGCAAGAATGCCTAAGCGTGACTGGCACCTGTGCAAATCTGACGCTGCCCGACAAAAGCGTATTGATGCTTACCAATCTAAAGCCCGCGCAGTACTGGAGACCCGTTTAACCCAGTTTCTTCAGAAAGTCTTGGGTGTCCAGCTTCGCCCGATGCGTGGTCGCGGCCTTCACGGTTACTTGGATTCGGCGGAAATGTTCTCGCCCTGCGGGATTAACCTTGGCCTGTTCGCCATTGGTGGTAACCAGGATACTTTTTATTGCCAGTTCTCCGGTGACGGTTGCCGCTACCTGTTTGATATTGTGGCGCGTCATCGTGCTAATCAACGCACGTTAACCCCTCGGCGCCTTTATTTCTGGCTGCATGATGTACTGGGTGTCACTACCCTGTCCCGCTGTGATTTGGCGGTGGACGATTACGACGGCAACTTTGGCTGTAAGTACGCCAAAACCTGTTACATGGAAGGCGCTTTCCGTCGCTCCAATCGTGGTTTGAATCCGATATTCGAGCATAAGGTTGTTCAGCAAGATACAGCGAATGGGCTTCAGGTAGTCAATGAGGGTGTGATTGTCGGCTCTCGCAAGTCCAATGTTTATTGGCGCGTTTATAACAAGGCGCTGGAGCAAGGCCTAAAAGACGTTGTTTGGTTTCGCAATGAAGTCGAACTTAAAAAAGTGACCATCGATGTTTTGAAAAATCCGGCGGCTCACTTTTCAGGGATTTGCGCGTTCGCGGCTTCTATCGAACCGACAGAAGGCATGTCCATCAAGCGTATCACCAAAGATACCGGATTGTCCTTGGCTGGCCGTACCCGTTGGGCGCGTCGCCAGTGCGGAAAAATCATCTATGAACTGATTCAGAAACACAATTTCGATACCGATTCTGTGTTTGGTCTGCTGATGTCCGACGAATACGTCGAACTGCTTAATCAGGAAATGCCGAGCCGCTTGGCCATTCCTGCAACTTACACTCACCTGTTAAATCTTAACGGAGAATAACAATGGCACGAATTCTAGTCGCGGGTTTCTCACACTCGCAAGGTATTGGTAAAACGGGCAAGCCTTACGACATGGCGAACCTGCATCACCTCGCTCCTATCCGTGGTTGGGATAACGAACGTGGTAAAGGCGTTGGCGTGGGTTATGAGTCCGGTGACCGTGAGCGTTTGCCGCTCAAGAAAACCCCTGAACTGGTGGAAAAACTGGCGGCGATTGAATATCCGGCCTTGCTGGAAATTATCACTGAGCCCCACCCTGATGACCCGCTGCGTAACATTGTGGCAGATATTAAACTGATTCGTTCGCTGGCTATGACGGAAAACAAATAATGACTCTCGACCTCACCAATATTTCCGCTGTCGCCCAAATCGCTCAATGGTTATTCCTTGGTGGGGTCTCTGTAATCATTCTTCTTTATTTCTACTAGGAGTAAAGAAAAATGAAATGCATAACTGACGGTGTAATAACAGACACGCCACCTGACCAATGTAAAGGGGTCGTTTTTCTCGAGCCGCATGATGTTATTTACGCCAACAGTTTTGATGTGGAAGTGTTCGACATGGTATTCACCGCCTTAATGGTGACATTCTTTACCTTTCATGCTTTAGGCCGCGTCGCCAAGATGATGGGTAGAACTTAAAACTCAAGAGGAAATAACTATGAAACACATGAACCTTAAGAAATTTGCCGCTCCTGCTTCACTGGTCGCTGGTCTGGCTTCAACCTCTGCATTTGCGAACGAAGAAATTGAAGCGGCGATTACAGCTGGTCAATCCAACGTGACACTGGTTGTTGGCGGTATCATCGGTATTCTGGCTATCACCTTCGGCCTGAGCTTCATCCGCTCACTGATGAGCCGTTAATTACCATGCTGGCAGCTTTATTGTTTGCCTGTGCGCTCGCCTACTGTGTGGTAGGCGGGTTCACAAGTGGTATCAATTCAGCGTAGTTTGCGCCGCTTTGGTGTTAATAACGGGTGGCTAAAATGCCGCCTTTTTCATTTATGACGCGGTGATTGAATATGTTTAATCCTTTGTTTCCGATTTCATTGCTGGCACTTTCTTTATTTTCTTTTAATGTCGCCGCCACCGAGTGGGAATATATAGAAACGCATCGTAATGTTTACAATATGAAATGCTCTCGGGTTCCTGACAAAGAATCCACCGTTAAGGAGCGCATTAGACAAATAAAAGAAATGTTTCCTGGCATACATGCTTCATATGAGCTCGTTCAGGAGGTAACTACTATTTCCACATGTACAGTTCGGTATAACATATATAGCACCGCCCCGAATCCTGACTGTCCCGACTTGCAATACCCAGACGTTTGTCAGCCTACCGAACCTCCTGAGCCAGACCCTGAAACATTTTGCTCTGATACTTATCCGGATTTGCTTAAACAGGAAATGGATTTTTGTGTCAGTAATGCGCTCGATAATAATTTAGATGGAACCTGTTCTGACGAAGGGTCTTTTTGTAATTCCTCAACCGATTATCTCGTTCAGGTAAATTTTGTCCCTAACGAAACAGGGGGCGGCGGTGGCGGTACTGATGGTGGTACTTCTGGCGGTTCTGGCGGTGGCACAACACCCGGCGATGGTTCCGGCGGTGACGGTGGCTCTGGTGGTGATGGCGGTGGTACCGATATTCCCACACCAACCCCAGACCCGACATGCGAAACACACCCTGAACTTTGTCCAAAGCCTGACCCTGACGATGATTGGTGCGCGTCATTGCCTCCGCCTGGTTGCGATGTGGCTGACCCACTTTCAGCCCGTTTAGAGCAACTTCTGGCGAATACCGATTTTGGTAATCAAATCGCTGCTGAAAACAAAGTGAATACCGATATCGTTGCCGATAACACTCACGTTATCAGTGAGCAAACCGATTATGTTGTCCAGAACACAGCCACCACGGCCGACAACACCGACATCATTGCAGACAATACCCATGTCATTAATCAGACCCTGACCACCATCGATAACTCAATTGGGGATATTGATACTGGCGGTATCATTGCGGCCATTGAAGACTTAAAGTCTGAAACTTCCAAGTCTGAATGTGACCGTGACCCTGACAGCCGTGACTGTTTGCCCGTCAAAGCTGGCGCGTTCGGTGCGCCCGAAGAAGGTGTCGACCCGTTGGAAGGCTTATTCAATACCGACAGCCTCGACAACCTGAAAACCGCCATCACAACGGCCGAAATTGAACTGACCGCCTCTTATGAGCGCTTCAAGTCCATTCTTTCCTACTCGCCGTTGTCTGAGTCCGGCAATACGCCAACTGTTGAATTCACGCTCAACCATTACCGCGTTCCGGCCGTGCATGTTGAATCAACCGCACTGACCAAATTCGTCGAGTTGATACGCGACTTTGTTGTGTTTGGTGCCTATATCCTTGCTGTATATATCGTTCTGGGGGCGCGTCCATAATGAAATACTATTCGCCTGTCTTGTTCCTTGCGCTGTTTGCTGTCGCGCCTTATTCCTTCGCAGATGACCAGAGCGTCGTCACTTACTTTACTGATGCCTACGACTGGATAGTTAACGTTCTCGAGGAAATCAGCGCATTCATTACTGGAATCCCTGATTTTATAGAGCGTTCGGTCGCCTACATGATAGAAGCGTCCGTCCTAATCAAAGTGAAGATGATGATACACACCGTCGATTTTGCCTATGGTGTGGCACAACATATCTTGGTCGACCTTTCCATTGATTCACTGCTTCGCCGCGCTATTTCCTCGCTGCCGTCTGAGTATCAGGGTTTGTTTGGGGCAGTCGGATTATTCAAGGCAATCAACATCATCATCGAAGCGGCCGTGACTCGCTTCGTTCTTAAAGTCTTGGGGTGGTAAATGACTACAGTAATCCGACATGGCCCCGCCGGCTCATTCAAAACGTCATACGCTGTTTGGTTTGAACTGCTTCCCGCATTGCGTGAGGGTCGCATTGTTGTCACCAATATCGAGGGCATGCGAACCATTGGCGAAATTGAGCGTCATCTGGGCGAGCGTTTTCCTGATTCTGCCAAGTTAATCCGCATATCTTCGCAGACCTCCAACGGCCGCAAGCTTTGGCAAAACTGGTACAACTGGATCCCGTTGGGTTCGATGATACTGATTGATGAAGTTCAGGATATCTTCAATAAAACCGTTGGCTTTAACATGGAGAAAAACGTCTGGCAGGGGTTAGATCCTTTTAAAGATATCTTGCCGGATTCCTTCACGGATACTTACCAGCGTGCTCGCCAAAACTTCAAACCTTCCGATGACTACATTGACGACATCGGAGAGAAAATCGTGGCCGATGACGGTTCAATCATCATGCCCAACTGCTTTGAAGAAGCTTTCCAGCGTCATCGTAAATACAACTGGGATATCGTTCTTCTCACGCCGAATATCAGCAAGCTCGGTAGCGAAATCAAATCCGTTTCCGAGGTGGCCTTTGCGCATAAGTCCAAAGAGAAAATCGGTTTCTGGGGTAAGCGTCGTACCCGCATATTTGAGCACGACCCGCGCTCAACTACGGTCAAGCCAACCAGTAATGACATTACCGATATAATCAAAGTGCCTGTCGCTGTCCACTTGCTTTATTCCTCCACGGCGACGGGGGCGACATCTTCCATTAAATCTGGCACCTCACTGATGGCCATGCCGAAAACATACCTGTTTTTAGCCGCGCTTGGCCTGTCCGGTTACTTTCTCATTTCAGGGTTTATCGATGCTAAAGATAATAGCGTTCTACTACAAACTGTCACTGGTACTTCGGCCTCTGGAGCAAAGGATAAAACCAGCGATAACGTTTCTGTCCCGACCAACCAAACTTTTGCTAAACCTGATTCGAAAACTGGCAATCAGGGTAGTGGTGTGGCTCGCCATGATATACCTCGTTCGACTGGTAATGTTGGGTCTGGTCTCACTAACCTAAAATGGCCTGACTGGTTCCCGTTCCCAGATGCCGAAGCCGTTTATCTCACCGCGACACACCATAAAGTCGATAACGGAAAGGTCACATCAAACAGCACATACCTTGTCCGATTGGAAGATAGAGATGTTTACGTATCAGACAGGGGGCTTTCCATACTCGGCGTTAAGCAGCTCGTGATTGAAAACTGTCTGGCGGCACTAATCCACGACGACCAAAAGCTATTGGTCGGCTGTCCTCCGCCAGACCCTTATCAGGAAGAACAATACTTTGCTAATTCAGACAGCAGCGCATAACGCCACTCCTCGGATAATCTAAGACAGTGTTCTAGCGATAAGCGATTGCGAAGCGAGAGCGTGGCATAAGGCCGCGCTCAATTTTTTTTGTAATCCTCTATTGTTTATCCGGCGCGTAGTCTCCTGCTCCCTTGAATATTCCCACCTCCCCCCTTCCTGCTAGACTGCTTTTAAAGCCTTCTGCGACATCCAAGAGCGCGAGACTGAGCGCGAGTGGTGGCGCATAAGGCTTTTTGCTTTCAAAACCCCCGTATCTGTATTACGGGGGTCAAATCAGCCCAACTATGCACCCTGCGCCCAAACCGCTCTGGAAAATGTTAAATGCCGGGTGAATAGACAAATTGGGTTTCCCCTGGTTATTTAAGTGAAGGCATTAAAAAACCGCCTAAAGGCGGTCTTTGTTTCGTCTGATGAGTCTGGAATATTTCAAAACCCTGTGGGCTGCTGCCCTGTCCTCTCTTGTGCCTAGTTGCAGTAGATAGTTGCCTGTAATGATCCTGTCGGGGTCTAAGAATTCGTTAGCGGGTGTGATTATGCCGCCCCGAGATATCCGCCAACCATCCCACTCGTCATTGATTCCGCATATCTCCCGACCTGAATACATGCGCATGAGTCGTCGGCACTCTGGCGGTATGGGTTCGCCCTCGTCCCACTTTTCGATATCACTCACAGATTTAAAACAAAGTTTCGCGGCTTCATCCAGTGATAAACCGCATTCAAAACGTCTGAAAATGTAATTTTGGCTCGTTTTCCTGTCCATAAGTCTCAAACTACTTAATATCAACTTATGCGTTACAATGTAACGTATCTAGAAAAATGGCGTTTCTAACTCCCTCGCATTTACCATAACCTATAGATAATGCGCACTGAGTAACATTACTAAGATAGTATCCGAGTCAGACGCCTTTTCAGACTTTAGCCATGAACTGTATCGAATTTCCTGTCGAATGGCTTTGCCTGCGAACGCCGCTTTGTACACAAATATCAGATACTCATTCTTTTAAGGCCTTTCCAATGGAAACCTATCAAATCTTTCTCTTTATCGGCGTCGTGTTTGTCTTTGTCATTAAGTTCATGAAGCTTTCCATCCAGGAAAAAGCTCAACGAGAACTTCGGTACAAAAAGACCCGTTATCTCTGCACCAAAGCCGAACTTTCGTTTTATAAAGTACTTTCTCAGGCCTTAGGTGATGAATTTATTGTATGCCCTAAAGTTCGTGTTGCCGACGTTGTTAAACCCGAATCCAAACAAACCCGCAAAGCTTGGCGAATTGCGTTCAATCAAATCGCAATGAAACATTTCGACTATGTCATTTGTGCCGCTGGAACGTTGGAGATCATCGGTGCTATAGAACTTGATGATGCTTCACACCAACAAACGGCTGCAATGAAATCTGATAAAGTTAAAAACCATGCAGCTGAATCTGCAGGTCTTCCATTAATACGTATCCGTGCCGCAAAGTATTACAAAGTTGATGAAATCAAAGCCACTCTCACTGAGCATGGGATTTTCACAAGTAGTCAGCAGAAAAACACCGAAATGGAGATGGAAATGGAGATGGTTTAATCCTGACATTAACCAGGATTAGCTACAATGGGAATTGACTGCCGGGCAGGATAAAAACGGGGCTGAATAATCAGCCCCGTTTCTGTTTTATTTGTGGTTGAGAATCATGATGATGTCATCAAGCATCTCTTTCTCACCACGTTTGCTGTTTGGGTAGACCATGTCCACTTCCAGCTCTTTAGCAAACTTACGGTAGTACTTGGGAATATGGGAAAGAATGTAGTCCGAGCACTCGTTCTGTTTGTTGTGGATGAAGTTGGAGATCAATTCCTCGTACCCTGTCACCACATCACTGCCAACAACAACCGGTTCCATGAAGAACTCTTTTGAGTTGTCTTCGAGAAAACGGATATAGCGGTTTTCTGTCAGGTACTTATCCATCATAGACTGACGAATACAAGCCAAAACGATGCGCGACGCGCGCTTTGGCTTAACCTCGCCGGTTTCCTTGAGTGACTCAAGGATTTTTGGCTCCAGATAAGCTCGATACTTATCATTTTCGAAGAAGTCCTCTTCAACACGGTTGAAGAATTTTTCAAACTTCTTTTTACGAAGCCAGTTCGAGAGTATCCAATTCATAAGCGTTTTTTACATGCCATTTCGACAAAAGCACGTAATCATTTGATTGTACGCCACTATGTCGATGTGAATATACACAGCCTAGGCTGTAGTGATTGAGCAAATTATCGGTGTTAATGCTCGCATTGCAAAACGATTTAGTGTGACTCCACGCATGATAGATGATTTTTTACGCGAACTGGTACTCGCCCTACTGGCTATATATGAGACTTAACTCCAATTATCAACAGGGTGATTGTCGCTTAATAGAGTTTGAAACGTATCTGTCACAAATGTTTAGCGGATATGTCCGGAGGCATCATGGCTACGTTTACCCTAGGACGCAAATTCATCATCAACGAATGTTCGGCTGAATATGACTGGGTCAGACAGCAAATCGAAGACGGTGTGGATAGAGGTTGTGTTATCGCGTCGATTCAACGCAATTTTGGTGGGGATGAAGAAACAGCAGGACTTTTTCTGAAAATTGCAGTGGGAGAAAGCACGCCGGGAGTGTTACTCACCCATCTCAGTTTGTCAGACTGGTCACCGTGCAGTAATCAATACCTTGAGAGCATCGAGAAATGAAACGCGATTTGCAATGTGGCGGTGGCCTTCACCACCACATTGTCATGTTAATTACTGCTTGAACAGTTCCATCACCATCGGCACGACTTTAATCCAAACCACAGCACCAATGCCTACCCAAACCAACAACCAAAACAGACGTGTCAGCCAGGTATTGCGTGAGTGATAACGTGCAGGATCCGGTTCGCCACAGCCTGGGCATGATAAAGCGCGTTTCGAAACTTGTTTTTCGCAGACCGGACAAGCAACTAAAGGCATATTTACTCTTCCTTCGTAAAGTTGTTTTTATAGATAATCCGCTAATGTTATTACGTGGGCGCCCTTCCCACTAGTGCTTTGTGCCGTTTTTCTGAAATGATCAACTTCTGCTGTAACGCATTGCGGATTGCCCACAAAAAAGGAGCCTTGCGGCCCCTTCTCTTTACAGATTTGGATTATGCCTGGTTAGGTACAATCTGGATTTCCACACGGCGGTTTGCCGCACGGCCAGCTGACGAATCGTTAGAGGCAATGGGTTGAGTCTCGCCAAAACCTGTGACATACATACGCTGGCCGTTCACGCCTTGACGCAGCAGGAAGTTACGCACACTTTCAGCACGTTTTTCTGACAAAGACATATTGTATGCTGCGTCGCCTGTGCTGTCGGTATGTCCATCAATGCTCAGAAACGTTTTGTCGTACTTGTTCATCACGCGCGCGACAGCATCTAGAGTGCTGTCAAAGCTTGGTGAGATGTTGCTTTGGTTGGTGGCAAAGGTGATGTTAGACGGCATTACCAGACGGATATTGTCACCTTCACGAACTACCTGAATACCGGAGCCTGCCAGTTCTTCACGGAATGCGGCTTCTTGCTGATCCATATACTGACCCACAGCTGCGCCAGCCAGCGCGCCAATTGCAGCACCGATGAAGATCCGCTTGTCTTTGTGGTTACCGGTTGATTTACCCAGCACAGCACCGGTAGCCGCACCAATAGCCGCACCTGTTCCTGTGTTTGAGGCACAACCACCCAGCACCAGCGATGCTGCAATCAAAGTCACAACGGGGATAGACTTACGCATAGTTAGCTCACTCCTTCTTAATGCCCTGTATCTCCCAGAGCAAATGCGCAATTTCATAATTTTCCAATCCTACGAAGCTAATCAGTGGCCTTTGTCAGGGTTGGGTTAAGTTATGGTTTATTTTGAACGCTGTTTTCTAATATAGGATGAGATTCTCACTTTGTCCTATTGCCTTGTGAAAACATGCTTTTCTCTGTTGGTAATACCATCTTATCTCCGCAGATAGTCACCGTAATTGTTTATACAACCGGCCTAATCCAGCTAATCTGAATGCCAAACCATAAGTTATAGTGCATTAACGGACATAAAATGAGCAGCTCAAGCTGCCCTGTTATCCATACTCACGGATATCAATCACCAAAGTCATGAACACCGAGTTTGAAGATGTCTACTGGGTCTACCCAGTCAACATGTCCACAAACGGTACAGGTACACTCATTCAGATCATCGATATTTGCGCCTGACGGTGGCGATGTCAAAGGCTGAAACGCAGGGTCATGGTGCGCCTGTTCCCTGACTTCATGCCCTGTTTCGGTCTTACAATTCTCACAGTACCAGTTGTGTATGCTCATATTCTTATCTCCTTGCTACGCTTTCTCCCTCGCGCTGAGTGTAATTTCATATATCGATGAATTCGTGTTGCAAAGCTAAGACATTGGCAATATCGACCGCTTTAGAGTGGAAATAGTGTTTTTCTGGTGAAAATTGCGGCAGAAGGTATAGAGATTAAGGCAGGGAACGGCGTGAGAATTGAACAGACAGTGATGGATTTTCATTGAATATCATGGTGTTGCATATTCATACTGCAAGGGGTCAACAAACGAGGGCGGAATCGCTAAATTCGCTTAGTGCCGTTTTTCCATGCAAGGACGAACAACCTGTGATTGGGGGCATTCCACCGAACCGTACGTGCAATAGACGCAGCAGGCTTCTTCTGGCACCACCAGCATTTCCCCGCACTTTTCGCAGGTGTAGTGTTTACGCGGTACATCAATTGGCATCATTTCTGTTTTTGAGTGCCCGCAGGCAGGACAGGTAATATCAGACTTCAAAATGACTTTCATTCTCCGCTTCCGTATCAGGATTTAACAGTACCCTAAGGGTGGAACACTCCCCTCTGAATTGCCACTTTGAAATTTCCCAACCGGAACTGAAACACAAAAAAAGCCCCGCTTTCGCGAGGCTGTCGTTTCCCGGTAGTGCCTTAACCGGCCTGAAGGTTGCCGTAAAGGGTCTGATAAACGCCCTCTTCTTGCACCAGTTCGTTGTGTCTGCCGCTTTGTGCGACCTTTCCATCTTCTAATACATAGATGAGATCTGCCTGTTTTACGGCAGACAGGCGGTGCGCAACAATCAACGTGGTTCTGTCTTGCAGGAAGTTGTTGAGTGCCACATGCAGCGCTGCTTCGGTGGCCGTATCCAGTGCCGATGTTGCTTCATCCAGAATAACCAGCTTAGGGTTGGTCAGGATCATTCTTGCAATCGCCAAACGTTGGCGCTGACCGCCGGAGAGCTTGAGCCCCTGCCTGCCCAACTGTGATTCCAGACCGTTATCCAATTTACCAACCACATCGCTCAGCTGGGCGATTTCCAGAGATTGCCAAAGCTGCTCGTCGCTGAAATCTGTGCGACCTAAAGTAAGGTTTGCACGCAACGTGTCGTTGAAAATCATCGGCTGTTGCAACACCACAGCGGTATGTTGGCGAAGCGTTTCATAGCCAATATCTTCGACCGGTTTACCGTTAATCAGAATGCTACCTTCTGTTTTGCGGTACAGACCAAGAAGCAACTGGATAAGGGTTGATTTACCACCACCGGATGCACCAACCAATGCAACGCGCTTACCTGCAGGAATGGTTAGCGACAAGCCATTGAGGACGGTTTTCTCGCTGTCGTAGCTGAACACGAGGTTTTCACACTCCACACAGAATGTATCCAGGTTTTCCAGCGGATCTTCGCCTTTATCAGCGCGTTTCTCTTCCTCAAGCGCCAGCACGCCGTTCAGGCGTTTCATCGCCGCTGAGGCACTGAACCATGCGTATTGAATGCCGAGCAACTCCTGAATCGGGCTGAGCATAAACCAAAGATAACCAAACACGGCAAAGATCTGACCGATAGTCAGGTCACTGAATAGCACCATCAGCATTGCTGCTGCGCGGAACAGTTCAAAACCAATCAGGAACATCAGGAAAGAGACGCGCCCCGCAGCTTCAGATTGCCAGGCATATTTGTCGGCATCATGGCGGATTGCCTCGGCATCATGTTTCAGCACATCCAGATACGCGCGCTCTCGGTTCGCGGCACGAAGCTGGTAGATGCCATCCAGGGTTTCTACTAACCGCTGCTGGAAGCGCTCGAAAGATTGGTTCTCTGCCTTTTTCAGGTGTTTAACCCGTTGCCCCATTTTGCGAGAAAGGTAAATCACCAGCGGGTTAACCAGCAAGATAAACAGCCCCAGCCCCCAATCCAGCCAGAGCAGGATAATGGCCGTACCAAATACCGTTAGCACGCCAACCACAAAGCGGCTCAGACTGCTCCCCAGAAAAGAATCAATGGTTTCAACATCCGTCACCAGATGGGAGCTTACACCGCCACTGCCACGCTCTTCGTACTCTTTCATGCTGATACGGCCAAGCTTGTCGAGAAGCTGCTGGCGGATATCGCAGGTGATGGATTTTGACACCAGCGTGAACTGTCGGCTCTGCCAGATGTTGAGCGCTTGGCTCATCATGCGCATCAGGATCACCATTATCAGAACCATCACGATATAGCTGGCGGGTTGATGCAGGGATTCAGGCAAAATTTGGTTGAAAAAGGCGATCCCTTTGTCCGGCTTGTTTAGCAGGACTTCATCGACCATTAACGGCATTAGCAGCGGAATAGGCACGCTGATGAGCGTGGCGCAAATGGCAATCAGGTTCGCGGCAATCAGGCGTTTTTTATGTTGTTTTGCCTGTTGGATTAGCCACTTGGTCGAAATCGTTGATAAAACTCCGTTACTCACTGTGTCTCCGAAAGTTTTTTAAGGGTTTGCTGGGCGCTAAATTGAGTGTAACGCATGCCATAACCGAAAACACCCCGCTTGCCGCAGGGTGTTTTTCGTCCGTTTTTTAACGGCTGAAGGGTTTAAAACACGTATTCGGCTTCTATACCCCAATTACGTCCCGGTTGGGTTAAACGATTGATGCCTGCTTCATCTTTATCAAAACCGGCCAGGTCGGCGTAGTCCCAATATTTCTTATCAAACAGGTTAAACAAACCGGCACGCACGGTGAAATCATCCATTGGGCGGTAATAAGCGGTGATATCTGTGACGGTGTAACCTGGCGCGGTGACGTTATCCACCTCATTCGCATTGCTCCAGTCTGAGCCGGACTTACCCGCCACCGCACGCACGGAAGCCTTTCCGCCCATCACGCCTTCAGGGTCGTCATAGCCCAGTGCAATGTATGCCGTGAGCGGTGCGACGGTATCAATCGCTTCACCATTGGCTTTGTTTTCGCCTTTGGCATAGGCAAGGCTGATGTCGGAATACATGCCTTTTGGCGCACCCACCAATACATCCAACGCTAACTGGGTTTTCAATTCCGCACCGTAGATTTCAGCACGACCGATGTTTTCTGTTGTCCACACTTCTTTGCCATCCGGGCCATTGGCATCAATCAGACGATCTTCAATGAAGTTCTTGTAGTCGTTGTAGAACACAGACACATCAATTCGGCCGTAAGGTTGTTTGAAGCGCAGACCAGTTTCATAGGAAAGGCTTTCTTCCGCTTGCAGATCCTGGTTCGGGATAAACGTCGCGCCAGTGTCGTAGAAGTAGTAAAGATCCTGCAGTGTTGGGGCTTTAAAGCCCTGGCTTACCTGACCAAACGTGCTGAACGACTCAGTCCAGTGATAGACCGCGCCAAAACGACCGGTGAAGGCATCGTTTTTCGCATCAGCATAGTTACTGTCACCTTTTGGGTTTGCGCTGAAGCTGTCGTAGCGCAGGCCTGCGTTCAATACCAGTGCTTCATCCATCAGGAACATCTGATCTTGCACGAAGATACCCCATTTACGGGATTCCGCATTCGGCACTTCCGGTGTCGCATCTGTCACTGCGCCCGTGTCACGGTTAATATTGCTGTAGTTGAGGCTAAAGCTGTTGCCGACGTAATTCGCGCCGTAAACCACTTCGTGATAGCTGTTTTCCAACTCGATCGCTTTATTAAACTGGATATCCGCCTGCCACGCTTCATCTTCACCCATACGCTGGCGGTTGCGGTTTTCAAGCGTTGTTCCCATTGGCGTGGTTTTGGTCAGGGTATCTGTGTTGTCGTGGGTTGATTCTGAGTGCAGGTAAGCGGCACGCCATTCCAGTGAATCAAACGCGCTGTTATCTGCCTGCCATTGGTGTTCAATGCTATAACGCTGGCGCGAATCATCGTCATGAGCACGGGTGTTGGAATACTCATAACGGTACGGGCCAAACGCAATCACATCACCTTCATCAGAAAGACGGTTAACGTCCTGCTGACGGTTAAACACTTCAACGGACACGCCCACACGGTGCGCTTCATTCAGTTGGTAAAAGGCTTTAGCCAAAAAGTTATCTGAATCGAAATCCACCGGGTCTGCGGCACCACGATCTGGCCCATTGATATCCGGCCCACCCCAGGTCTTGGTTTCATGCCCCTGGCGGTGAGTGAAAATCAGCAGGGTCTCCAAATCGCCGGTGCGGTTTGCCAGGGTTGCTGTCCCTTTGAAGCTTTCATCTGCACTGTAATAGCCACCTTTTACGCTGGCGTAGCTGTCATCACCGTCTTCATTCAGCAAATCCGCAGGGTTCTTGGTTCGGATTATCACCGCGCCGGCCAGTGCATCACTGCCATACAGGCTGGAAATCGGCCCCTTGTTGATTTCTACGCGCTCTAACGTGTCGGTTTCCAGCGTATTGTTGTATTTGCGCATCACATCGGCACCCGGGTTGTAGGTGCCCGGCAGTTCCACGCCATCCACAATGGTTTTGACATAGTTTTCATCGCGCCCGCGGATGTTAAAGCCGCTCAGACCGAAGCGGCCATTACCGGACATTTGCACACCCGGTTCAGCTTCCACCGCCTGCTTCATGTTTTGCGACAGGTTTTGTTCCAGATCTTCGCTGCCGACCACATCGACGGAAGCGGCAACGTCGCTGATGTTTTGCTCGCTGCGGGTAGCGGAAACTACCACTTCGTCGAAGGTATACACATCCTGTGCTGATGCACTTCCGGCGCAGATGAGTCCCACCAGCAGCGCCAGCCTGTTTTTCTTGATAGTCATAAGGTTTTCTCTGTCTTTTGGCCTTTTTCAGGCAATAGAAATCCGCTCACCGCTTCAGCGTGATAATTTTTATTGTTTGTATAGGAGCATGGTTCCAGCGGAATGCTGGAACCTTTCAAAAGATATGCGTGTTACACGTTGTCTTTCATTTGTTTGACATGGCCTTCATCCAGGTGAATTACTGACAGCATGTCTTCACCAGAGACATCAAACGCCTGACCGAAGCCTTTTACATAGCGGCCAATCACAGGGTTCAGGCGATAGAGGTTGAAGTCGCCCAGTTGGCTGAGGTTATCGATCATCTCGCCAAGGCGCTCGCGCATCACTTCAACCGCGGTGTTCCAGTGCTCAGAATCACGCTCTACCGGCTCTGCATTGGTATCAAATGACAGACGGCGGCGGGCGAAGATCGAACGCGCTTCACCTTCGTCTTCGATCATCATGATCGACACGGCTTTGCGGTGTTTGAGGTTCTGGCCATGGGTGGCGAGATCGGACACCAGAATGTAGTAACCGCGCTCGGAAAACGCGAACGGCGCGTAGCTGGTGTGAGGCTTGCCTTCTTTGTCTACCGTGCCAAGTTGCAGTGTTTTGCGTGAATCACGAAATTCCTGGATTTCAGGGCCCAGACGGTTTTGTAGACGTTCTGCCTTATCGATCATTTTGCCAACTCCTGCTTCATGGCATTAAACAGCTCAATTTGTTCCGGGAACAGCTGACGCTTTTTGTCACGCCCCAGGTAAACTTTAAACGCACAATGGCCCGATGCATCAAAAAAGCCAATGTAGTAGCTTTCAGTGCCACGGAACGGCTTGCTGACAAAGGCAATATCCGTTACCAGATCCAAACGTAAGTGACCGTGTAACTGACCTTCACGCCCCATCAGGTTGTAATAGCCATGCGCCACTTTGCCTTTGGGAAATGGGGCTTTGAATTCAAACACTGAACCACCGGAGTGAACGATGGTGGTCACTTTACCCCACATAGGTAAAGCTTCCAGGATTTGCTGTGCCAATGCACCTTCTGCTCGCGCTACCATGTGCTGCGGCAATGCCAGCGTAATTTCGCCTTCTGACAGCGCCATGGCTTCAGTCATGTTGGATACCGGAGTATGCACATCTTGTTCAAGATACGCCGCTACACGTTGGCGGGTTTCTGTGCTCACGGTGATCGCTTGTTGCATCGTTGTATTACTCCTACGCTGCATGTACTTCAATAGGTTGTTTTTGCAGAACTTCAATCAGGTTTTGTGCCAGCGTTACCGCCCAGAATTGCCCTGCCAGTGTCAGGGTGAGATAGCGACGGTTCTGGTGACTGTTTTCCAGTCCACTCTTTTCAAAATAGACCAAGCCGTTTATCTGCCATGCTTCAAACAGCGGCGTTAGTGCTGAGAAGGTGCCTCGTCCAGCTACCTTATCCAGACGGTATTCAGCCAACACGCCTGCATCAAACGCTGATTTGATTTCCGCTGAGACTGCGCGGTTGGCTGGCGCCATGGTCAACATAGTGACAGGGTAACGCTTATTGTTAATCGCATCGATATAGGTATCCATATCCCGCGTCTGCATCATCTGCCGCCCCATCACATTGCCACCAGCACCGGCTCCCAACGGTAAAATCTCCGCGGTCGTTTTCGCCAACGAGTTGTAAATACTGCGTTCGCGGTTGTTCGATGCCCAGTGATTAACACTTAAGCGTTTCTGGTGATGTTTCGCCATAAACGCGACACCCTGTTCAAACATGGTGGCCTTCATCTGGGTATCTGCCGGGTGCGGTAATTTGCCCTGCTCAACCATGCGTGCCATTGGCAGACCCTGCATTTCAATCAGCTGGTAAAGGTCGACACCATGGGCGCCACTTTCCAGATAATCTGCAAGATCCTGCTGCCATACATCCAGTGTCTGGTGCGGCAATCCATAAAGCAGATCGATCACAATCGGCGCGGCGTTGTACCCAGCATATTGCTGAATCTTTGCCAATACCGTTTCACGATCATCAAAACGCTTGGCCTGTTTTCTCACCAGGCTATTGAAACTCTGCACCCCAAAGGAAAAACGGTTAACACCAGCCTCCAGTGCCGCTTCAAATTTGTCCGTGCCAAAGCGGTTAACCCTGCCTTCCAGCGTGATTTCACAATCCGGTGTCAGCGGAAAGAGACGGCGGATGTCTGAAACGATCTCCCCGATTTGGGTCGCGCTCAGATCCGTTGGCGTACCACCGCCGATATAAACAGCCTGAAATGGTGCCGCTTGTGTCCACGGCATGGCTGCTTTCCAGCGCATTTCCTGTTTGAGCGCTGCGACATACCCTTCAATCAGGGTTTTGCTGGATGCATATTGGAAGAAGTTGCAGTAGGTGCAGCGCACCCGGCAAAACGGGATATGAATATACAAACAACGTGTTGGACTGCTCCCCATCACCAAATCTGGCAAGGTGGCGTGCGCCTGCTTTAGCGAGGGTTGGATCATCTCAGCCGCTACTGGCTGCATCATCCCACCAGCATGGGCACTCCGTTTACGGGTAAAAGCAAAGCGCAATGGATCAGGCGAGCAATTTCCCACCAAATCCGCATTGCCTAAATCAATGTTCATCGACTGAACGACCTTCTAATCAAAAACAACAGAGCAAACGACGCCCTGTTTTCGAGATTTTTCAATCATATTCAAAACAAACGATAATGCAACTGATAATTGATCTCATTTGTATTTCGTGCATAATGCACCCTGTTACCCAGTTTTACCCAGCAGGAGAAAGTGTGAACACCCAACGGTATATCGCCTGTGGCGTGGTATCTGTCGCACTACATAGCCTGGCAATTTCCGCCCAGACACCAGCACCACAATTTGCCATCAACGACGCCAACAGCGGCCAAACGGTAGCCATACAGTTTGTTGCGCGGGCTGCCGAGCCGGAGAAAGCCCCTGAGCCGTCAGTGGAACCAGAAGAAACACTGGCACCGGAACCCTCACCTGTTGAGGTGAAGAAGGAAACAGCCGATGTGGCGCCCGTTGTGCCCCCAAAACCACGCGTCGATAAGCCGGAAAAGAAACGGCCCGAAAAGAAAAAACGCCAGGAGAAAGCAAAACCACCGCTAGAGAAGCCAAAGCCAGTCGTGGAGAAGGTCGCCAAACCAGAACCGGAGAAGGAAACCGAAAAGAAACCTAATCAGCGCCCTGAAAAAGATGCCAAACCTGCTGAAGACAGCCAACCGGTTTCTACGTCAGCGTCTTCACCGGTTTTGGTGGATAAACCTGCATTCAAAGTGCGCCCTTCTCCACCCAATTATCCGAGAAAGGCAAGACGCCGCGGTATGGAAGGCACGGTACTTCTGGAAGTCTGGCTGGATGAAGATGGGAATCAAACCCAGCAAAACATTCTCCAAAGTTCAGGGCATGAGTTGTTAGACGACGCCGCCCTGAAGGCCGTAAGGAAATGGCAATTTAATCAACACACCATCAACGGTGTCGCACTGGCACACCGGGTAAGAATTCCTGTTCGTTTTAATCTGGATTAATCATGTTTGATCTTCAATTTTTCACATCAATCCACGCCCAACTCGGGATCATGACCTGGCCGCTTACGCTGTTATCAGCGCTCATGCTGATGCTTATTGTGGAGCGCTGCCTGTTTGCCTTGCTGAACACCAAAACCCACAGCGCACAACTGCAACGGGAGATCTATTCACTGTCGCTTTCTGATGAAACACAGCTCGCCCACTATGTAGAAAAGCACAACAAAGATACCAGCACGCTGTCCCGTGGGATCGTCATGCTGATCAATCACCGTCACTTCACGAAATCCTTGCGAGAAGAAGCCGTCAGTATCTGGCTGCAAAAGAAACGCCGCCAGTTTACGGCTGGGCTGAAGCTTTTGAATGTGATTGGTGTGCTGAGCCCACTGATTGGTCTTCTTGGCACTGTGATTGGCCTGATCGAAATGTTTAAGGGACTGTCTGCAACTCAGGGGGGCATATCGCCATCAGAACTGGCTGACGGTTTGGGACTGGCGATGTCTACCACAGCAGCCGGTTTGTTGATTGCCTTGCCAGCCATTGCTTCGTCACAGCTGTTCAGTTTGTGGGCTGACCGTACCCTAGCGAAAATTGAATATGTGCTGAATCACTTTAACTTGCACCTGGCAGGTGTTTCCTTTGACGAGAGTATTGAGTGCTGCGCCAAAACGTGCCAAACGGCCTGTGCGGCCAATGCAGGCGAAATCCCCACCGCGACGGAAGGCAACGCATGATCCGTTCTCAACCAGAATCAGACACCAACAGCTTTACGCCTGACCTTACACCACTGCTGGACATCATTTTCATTGTGATGGTGTTTTTGCTCTTAACCGCAAACGTGCAAATCAAGACGTTGGATGTTGCCATTCCACAAACTGAGGACGAAGCGGTGCTCGAAACACCAGATCGGGACGTGTTAGCGATCAATGTGCTGACGTCTTCCCCTTATTGGGCATTGCAGGGCGAAACGATTGAGGAGTGGTCTGATTTCACAAAGCAGTTTCTCGACGCGGTAGAGGCGAATCCCAAAATGCCTGTTGTGATTGCAGCAGACAAACAAGCCAGTGTGGAAAACATGCTCAAGGTACTGGCGTTTTTACAAAACAACCAAATCACTGCCACCAACATTGTGATGGAAAAAGAATGAAACCAAGAAGCTTATTAACTATTGCTGCGGCGCTTTCCCTTTCGGCATTCAGCCCATTCTCTACAGCAGCAGACGCACGCATTATCAGTGCTGGTTCAACCGTGACAGAGCTATTGATGGCGATGGATGCGCAAGATCAGTTGGTGGCGGTTGACCTGACAAGCCGTCACTATCTGAATGGTCTGGATATACCGGTACTGGGTTATCACCGCCAACTGGCCGCTGAAGGCTTACTGGCCTTAAACCCAACCCACCTTCTCGGCTCACCGGAAATGGGCCCGGATTCTACCTTGAAGCTTCTCTCAGCCGCTGGCGTCGAGGTCACGGCGCTGCCTGCTGGAAACTCACTGGAAGACTTCAAGACCCGCGTGGATGCGGTTGCCGCCATCACAGGGAAACAGCACGAAGGTGAAGCGCTGAAAAAAGACGTCACTGAAAAGATTGCATTGCTTCAAAGCGCACAACCAAACGACAAACCGAAAGTGATGTTCATGATGCTTTCTGATGGCAGACCTTTGACCGTTGCTGGCGACAACACCACAGTCAACACGGTGATTACCCTCGCAGGTGGGGTGAATCCGGCCGCAGAACATGCCACCAGCTACAAGCCTCTTTCTGTTGAAGCCATCGTTGAGATGCAACCGGATTACATTCTGATCTCTAACCGCACACTGGATCAGATAGGTGGTATGAGTGGCATGCTTGAACAACAGCCCCTTCTGGCCGCTACCCCAGCATTTAAAAACAACAATGTGATCAGGATTTCCGGTTACGCAATTTTGGGCGGCTTTGGGCTGGCAAGCCTCTACCTTGCTACCGAACTCAATGCCAAGCTGACCGGGACAGAGTGATAGACGCGACATGAACGATGTAATGATCCGCCGTATTCCGGCTAAGGCTCTGCTTCTGCTTGCTTCACTCGGACTCTATCTTGCTGCAGTCAGCTCAGTGTCACTGGGCGCGATGGAGATCAGCTTTACTGACAGTATCAAAGCGATGTTCAACCTGCATAGCGATCTGCCTGACTACGTCGCAGTGATCGTGCAGCAGGTGCGCCTGCCGAGAACACTGCTGGCAATAGCTGTCGGCGCTATTTTGGCGATGTGTGGCACTGTGATGCAGGGTTTGTTCAGAAACCCCCTTGCCGATCCGGGAATCATTGGCGTTTCCGCTGGCGCATCCCTGGGCGCTGCCATTGCAATCGTGCTGTTTGGTGGGGTTATCTCAAACACGGCATTGCTGGTATTTGGTACCGTGCCCGTATTCGCCTTTATTGGCGGCGCGTTGGCGACATACGCCATCTATTATCTGGGAACAAGCAGCAACGGAACCTCAGTCACCATCATGCTGTTGGCCGGTGTTGCGCTTGGCGCGATCGCAGGCGCAGGCATGGGTTTGCTCAACTACTTTGCTGACGATCAGGCACTTCGCGACTTGTCACTCTGGAGCATGGGGTCACTGGCCGGCGCCTCTTGGGACGCCATTGCTGTTGCCTACGTTTCCCTGGCTGTGTTGGCTTTTCTGTTCCAGCGTTATGCCAAACCACTCAATGCGCTTTTACTGGGTGAAGCCGAAGCGCGTCACATGGGAATTAATGTTCAACAGCTCAAACGGGTTCTGATCCTGTTGACCGCGGCAGGCGTCGGCGTGACTGTCGCCCTTTCCGGCATGATTGGCTTTATCGGCTTGGTTGTTCCCCATATCGGACGTATGTTGATTGGCCCCGACCACCGAAATCTGATGCCTGTATCAATGTTGCTTGGCGCGCTTATCCTTCTAGTGTCAGACATGATTGCGCGTACTGCCGTCGCGCCGCTCGAGATTCCGGTTGGGATTATCACAGCCGCGTTGGGCGCGCCTTTCTTTCTGGTGTTGCTGATCAAACAGAAAGGACGACTGGCGTAATGAGTTTAGAAATTCGCAATGCCTCCCTGAAGCTGGGCAATAAAGTGCTGTTGGATAACTTTTCTGCCCGTTTCGCATCTGGAGAGCTGACCATCATCCTTGGCCCCAACGGTACGGGTAAAAGCAGTCTGTTAAAGCTTCTCAGCCTTGAATGGCCAACAGAGGCCGAACTGTTCTATTTCGGTAAGCCCGCCAACCAGTGGAAAGTGCAAGAACTTGCCGCATCTATGGGGGTGTTGCCACAATCCAGCACCCTGACATTTGCTTTTACCGTTCGCGAAGTGGTTGAACTCGGTGGATTGACGCTGACAGCCTCACAGCGGGAGATCAGTGCCATTGCGTCGGAAAAAATGGCGCAAACTGATGTGTTACATCTGGCTGAGCGTTTGTATCCGAGTCTTTCCGGTGGAGAGAAGCAGCGCGTACATCTTGCTAGGGTGTTAACCCAACTGGCGAAATCGGCAGTGCCACCCATCTTGATGCTCGACGAGCCAACGTCAGCGCTGGATATTGCCCACCAGCACAGGACATTGGCGCTAGCGAAACAGCTCGCCACCGAGGGATCTGCGGTGATCGCCGTGATCCACGATTTAAATCTTGCTGCTCAATACGCAGACAAAATCATTATGCTTAATGACGGAAAAATAGCGGCGCAGGGCTCGCCTGAAGACGTCCTGAAAGCATCCACGATTAACGAGGTTTATGGCTGGCCGGTGCAAATCATCCCGCATCCTATTCACAACCACCCAGTCGTCGTCGGCTAGCACATTGAAATGCCCTCTCCCGGGGGCATTTTTCATGAGATCCTTTCCAGAGTTTGCGCCAATTCGCCCCAGCCTTCCGACAGCTAAAATGCTATGATCACCAACAGATTTATCGAATACGACACATAACAAGGATCGGAAAATGATTCGTACTGGCATTGTTGGCTTTGGGTTTGCGGCGCAGACCTTTCATCTCCCTTTTCTTTCTATACTGCCCGACTTTGACGTTGTCGCCGTGGTTTCCTCCAACCATGATTTAGTGGCAGAAAAACTGCCCGGCGCATCTTACTACTCCAACATCGAAGAAATGCTGCGCGATGCAGACCTCGATCTCGTCGTTATCACTACCCCAAACCACACTCATTACGATTTGGCAAAGCAATCGCTGGAAGCTGATTGTCATGTGTTGCTGGAAAAGCCTTTCGTCGTGAACAGCGGTCAAGGGCTCGATTTGATGCAACTTTCCAAGTCCCGTGGAAAAATTCTCTGTCCTTACCAGAACCGTCGTTGGGATGGTGACTTCCTGACGGTGAAATCACTGATTGAATCCGGTGAGCTGGGTCAGGTGCGGGTATTTGAGTCCCATTTCGACCGCTTCCGCCCTGAAGTGCGCAATCGCTGGCGTGAACTGCCAGGAGAAGGCACGGGTATTTTGTACGATCTGGGCTCTCATCTGGTCGATCAAGCCTTAACCCTGTTTGGCGATCCTGAGCATGTCACAGCGCGATGTGCGTCTTTGCGCCCGCAATCCAGCGCGACAGATTACTTCCACGTGACACTTCACTACCCCGATAAGGAAGTACTGCTGACATCCAGCCCGTTCCGATCAGGGACAGGAACACGTTTTGTGGTTCAAGGTGACAAAGCGACCTTCTCTTGCAGTGCTCTAGATGTTCAAGAACAACAATTACGTGACGGTGTCACAGTGACCAATTCAGAATTTGGCCGTCAACCACACCAAGGCAAGCTGGAAATCGGTGACAACGTCACAGACAAGTCAATTGAGTTAGAGCATGGCACGTACGCAGAGTTGTTTGCTCAGTTGGCAAGCGCTATTCAACACGGCACGCCACCGCCTATTGATGCCTACGACGCCGTAAAAGGTATCTATACGCTGGAACTGGCACAACATGCCTCTGCCGCTGGGAAAACAGAACGTTGGGCTTTCTAGCTACATAAACTCTATTGAGGTTCTCTATAAAGCGCATCGGGTCAGGTGCGCTTTTTCGTTTAGATGTTATTAACCCCAACACGGCACCCTGCCTTGCCCTACATACCCGCCCCGTCAACACGTGCCAAATCAATAAAGACTGCCCACCACTTTAAGTTATAGTGCGTCAAAGGTAATGAAAATGGCCTGCAATCGCAGGCCAGATTGATACATGTGATACGCCTAGACAATGGTTTTGCCGATAACGTACATCAGCATGCCCGCCAACAACCAGAATACGGAAAGGTTGTATTTACGCAAGATGGCAAAACCAACCACCACAGCCAGAATATCTGACACGCTGTGTACTGCGGAAATCCAAACCGGTTGGTAAAACGCCGCTACCAACAAGCCGACAACAGCGGCGTTGATCAGCACGACTGAGCCCGAAAATTTGTGGTGATTCATTACCGCCTGCCAAACTGGCAGCGCAGCAAACAGAAGCAAAGCACCAGGCAGGAAGATAGCAATAGTCGCTACCAGACTCCCTACTACCGGATGTACCCCATCCATAGACGCGCCGACGAAACTCGCTATCGTAAACATTGGGCCCGGTACAAGCTGCGCTGCGGCGTAGCCTTCTACCAGCACGTTACCCGAAACATCATCGCCAATCAGCGGCTGAAGCAATGGCAGAACAACGTGGCCGCCACCGAATACGAAGCTGCCAGCTTGATAAAAGTGGTTAAACAGATTCGCAATCGGCGCACTAAACATCGCTGGCAGTACCAAAAGCGCAGCAAATAGCCCAAACAGCACCAGCGTTTGGGTCAGGCTCGTTGGTTTCTGCACAACCGCATCTGATTTTGGCTTGCGGATAAACAACCATCCCAAAAGCCCTGCCACCAGAATCGGCATTAACTGGGCTACAAGCCCCGTTTGCCAGAGGATCCAAACCGCGGAGAGAATACAAACCGCCGCCGTGACAACGTCACTGATAAACTTCCGCGCCATGGTATAGATAGCATCAGCAACCACTACCACTGCCAGCAGTTTCGCCGCGGCAATAAGCAAAGTCAGCCAATTTGCATCGCCCAAATGGGCACTGTAGATAGCGGCAGCAGTCAATAAAGCGAACGAAGGAAAGGTAAACCCGACAAATGCTGCAATCGCCCCTAAATACCCTGCGCGGTGATAGCCGATAAACATGCCTAATTGGCTACTTGCTGGCCCTGGCAGGAATTGGCACAAACTCAACGCTGAGGAGAATTTCTCTTCATCAAGCCATTTACGCTTATCGACAAACTCTCGCTGGAAATAGCCGATGTGGGCAACCGGCCCACCGAAGCTCATACAGCCCAAAACAAAGAAACGAAAAAGAACTTCAACCATTTAACTAGCACCTCCATTGGTCTCGCTAATTCTACGGTCATCGCTCCCATCAATAGAAACAATTCATATTAATCACTGTTATTAATCCTATCGATTTACAGGGTGACGCCTGATATTCCGAGTCGCCGCAGTCCAAATGATCCTCTTGATCTGTAATTCAACCACATTTGTATGTAAGTGCACACTAACTTTCAAATCTATTGTTTCCACAAGAAAACAAATCACATATATCATTGTATTTAAATGACTATATCCCTTAAAGGAAATCCATAGCGAAACCAATACATGGTGAAAGTGAACCACATTTATGATCTATCCCCTCTCCAATCAAACATTTATCGGATGATATTTGGTAACGGGGCAGTTTCTCGGATCGTATCGGATTTACACCCTATGAACGGCAATCAGCATCTGGCAAAAAAGTCGCTGCCCGACTGAAAACGTGTCGAAGACACAAAGAGAAGATATTTTGATAGTTAGTGACAACGTCACTCTTTGATTATGCAATGACTGTGATACGCTATCGCCTTCCCTATAAACGGCGAAAATTCCACATGTTAGATAACCTTCAGCAAATGGTTGTGCTTGCCACCGTTGCCCATGAACAGCATTTCACCCGTGCCGCTGAGTTTCTCGGTATTTCCAAATCTCAGGTCAGCAAACAGATTCGTTATCTCGAAGAGCGTTTGGGTGTGCAGCTTGTACAGCGTAATACCCGTTCCGTTGCCCTAACGGATGCGGGCGTACAATATGCCGAATATGGCAGGCAAATCGTTCAGACCATGATGGATGCAGAAGCCATGGTGGCGGGATTTAGAAATGAAGTGTCCGGCAGACTAAAAGTGGGAATCGCCCAATCCTTTGGCAATGCACAAATCACCAAACTACTTTCTGCATTTCAGGCTAAGTTCCCTGCTTTGGAACTGGAAGTACATTTGTTTGACCATCGCCCTAATCTGCTTGAAGACGGCTTTGATTGCTGGCTGGCAATTCACGAATCGCCCCCGGAAGGAATGGTGGCAAGAAAGTTGGGGGATTGTCAGTTCAAGCTGGTGGCTTCACCGGAATACATCAACGAACACGGTGAACCCAAACACCCTGCCGATCTTAGGGAGCACAATTGTGTCACCTATCAGAGTGTTCAGCGCACTTATGACCAATGGTCTTTTCAGCGCGATGGCAGCGAACAGTCGGTCACTGTACGCGGTTCTTACCGCATCAATAATGCACCTGCTGTGTTGGAGGCAACAAAATCCGGTGTGGGTATTTCTTACATTGCCACTTACCTGCTTTCAGATGAGATTGAATCCGGGAAGCTGAAGGTATTGATGCGTGATTGGAAACCGACTATGCGACTGCCGGTCTATGCCGTCTACCCGCGCCGAGAATATCTGGCACCAAAAGTACGCCAGTTTGTCGATTTCCTAGCAGAGAATATTCGTATCTAGTATTTAGCCTCTGGCGCGAATATGCAGAAACAAAAAAAAGCCTCGTTACAGCGTAACAAGGCTTTTTTACTTATTATCAATATATTGAGGAACTAGGCGTCTACTTTTTTTGCCGTTGGCATCGCGTACATTGCTTTTACAATCTGCGCAACGCCTTCTGGCAATGCAGAGAGTTTTCTGTCGAATAGCGCGCGGTCGTTGTCAGTAATAGACTCGTGCGTTTTGTCCGCCGCAATATAGTTGCTTGGGAACAAGTGATAATTCTGATAGATCTGACGGTCAATTTCCTGAGCAAGCAGGTCTGGCGTTTCGAAACCTTCACCAATCACATCACCAAAAGCAACATGGATGCGACGCTTCTGTCCAACAATCCCCTGAACGATACTTTCGATATCCTCGAACTCACCTTTCTCATAGCCACCTTCTTGCTGCTTGCGATAAAGCTCATTGGCTTTCGCTGCATCACAAGGGTCGTTTTCATAAGAAATGGTCACTGGCACAATGCGAAGTTGTGCCACGTAATCAGAAAACGCTTCTTTTCTGTGACGGCCTTCCATGAAGAACATTTTCAGGATCGCAGGATCGGTTTTATCGTTACCGTCTTTCGCGCGCCCTTCTTTTTGCGCAATCCAGATAGACTGCTTTTCTTCAAGCGATGCTTTGATATAGGCAGAGAGTTGACTCAGTGCTTTCATCATTTCGCGCGGGCCTTTTGCGGAGCGTTTAACGATGAAGCTTTTGTTCAGCTTCATCAACTCCGTCGCACACGGCTTTTTGAGCAGGTTGTCGCCAATTGCAATGCGCACGGTATCGAAACCATTCAGGTGCAGACACCAGTTGACCATCGCAGGATCCATGGCGATGTCTCTGTGGTTTGAGACAAACAGGTAGCTTTGATTAGGATCCAGTTTATCCAGACCGCTTGTGGTCAAGCCATCTGAGGTATTTTTGATCATTGACTCCATGTAACTTGCAACATGAAGCTGCACATCTCGAACCGTTTTTACCTTGCTCCACTTTGAGCGCAGGTATTGTCTCAGTACTGGCTTTAGCAGCCAGCCTGCAAGCCCTGAGAAATGAGGGAATCTGTATTTTAGAATCGCGGTGATGAATTCTTCGTCGTTGATCAGTCGACCGATTGCCGCAGGAACTTCATCGTCATGGTAAGGACGGATATCTAAAAAAGGATCGTTATTCTGTTGTTCGGTGTTTTGTTGCACGAGAATCTTCTTACTCCAATGAAAACAGCGCCATTTTACGCAGATAAAACAATTCGAACATGATTTTGGTTCGATTAACCATGAGGTTGGAGGTCTAACCTCTTTGCATTCGCATCATATTGCAACACATCGGTTAATCAATAGACAAAGAAGTGTCATTTGCTTGATTTAGGCCACAAAACCAATGACTATGTCCGCCTTGTAATTAGAGAGCCTTAACATGCAGCAAGCCATCGAATTTCACCCAATGACTGCCGAACACCTTATCGTCGGTCCTCGTAAAAGTCACCCACATTCCACTGCTATCCTGGTTCACACAGGTGCCGTTTTGGTTCGACTAGGAAAATTCGAGATCCCTGTGTGTCAGAATCAGGTATTTTGGCTGCCTTCCGGCTGTTTGAATGCAGTAACCGTTTTGCAAGGTTCTGTTATTTCGACGTTTGATCTCTCAATTCGTTCAACCATTTCCTTGCCTGCGCGTGCAGGTTTTATTCGCGATACCTCGCTGGTTGAAGCCGCTGCCAAGCAATTGCGCCAGTTGGCAGATAAAAACACAACGAACTGGGATGGAGCCTATGGCCGCCTGCTACGCTGCGTGCGTGATTTTATCGCGTTTTCTTCGCCTGATGATCAATACAGCGCAGAGCTCATCAATACGATGAAGGATCTCGAAATCCTGGAAAAAGGCGGGAACGTGGCCAATAAAGTGGCGATTGAAAAAGCTTTAGGAATGGATGCTGATTTCCTGGCTGAGCAATTGCGCGTCCGCGCTTGGGTAAGAAACCGTAAATCTGGCCAGAAGATTGATAAGATCGCGAAAAATGCGCAACGCCCAGCCGAGGAAGTTGCACATCTTTTAGAGAAAGTCGCAGGAACTATCTAAGCGGTACCTGCAACTGAAATAAAATCTCGGTATCGGTTTTTTCATGCCAACGCATATCAAACCGGTATCGGGTATTGGTAGATTTCGATTCTGCGCTGAAGCTGAAATTCACACCGTGACCGAGGATCCAATCCTCAACGTCAAATTTCCCCTCTTTGTCTTCCAGTGAATCAGGCTGCCAAACGCCGAAACCGTAATAAGTATTTTCTGTTTGCGCGGAAAGTATCTGCGGCATATCCCAATCGTATTGCCAGGTGTCCCAAATGGACGGCAATTTAGTCTCGGCCCCGTGCCAATTTAAGCTTAACTGAGTATCATTCCCCTGAGTTACGGTACTGCTTGAGTAACTGTCTGATTTTAAATAACTAGCGCTGGAAGCGCCTTGCTGTACGGTCGCTGCATAAGAAAGTGACGATGTCACAAACAGACAGACAATCCCGTTGCGTAAACTGCTTACAACCAAGATCGAATACCTAAAATGCCCTGAGCGGTACCCACTGCAATCCAGTTGTCAGGTAATGCCCAAAGTAAAAAATCCTGCCAACCGTCCCGCGGTTAACAGATAAAAATAGTTAGCTGAAATCAGCCTTTTTTAGTTTATTTGCCAACGTTGGGGTTGTGAGCCCCGAGATATCTTGGCTTTTTGCCAGTCGCTCCCGGATTTCAGTACTGCGAACAGGCACGGTTTCGGGACAAGCAAGAACATTCCAACGCTGTAAAATATCTTCTGCGCGGTGAAACTTACCGAATTTTAAAAAATTATCCGGCCCGATAACGAAGGTGAGTTCAGAATTGGGATATTGGTTCTGAATATGGTTTAACAATGCCCAGGTAGTTACGCCTTTATCGTCGCTTAGCGTTTCTTCTTCCCGGTAAAGCTCAAGGTTTTCACAGCGGGCGTCATCAATGAAGTCGCTGACCCACTCACATCGCAAATCAAAATCTGCCATTTGTTTACCCCAGGCATGGGCAAAACTGGGGACCAGCAAGGTGCGATCAAAGTGACTGAGCCTTTTAATGACACTTAAATGCCCCAAACTAGGCGGATTAAAGGCGCTACCAAAAATAGCAATTTTATCGGGATCGGCTCCAGCCATCATTTCATTACTTTCATTGATTGAGTGTTCTATAGATACCTGATAAGTTACCGGTACATCAATGTATTTTGTCTCTTTTCACAATCAAATGGGCAAGATTGCACCACTCCAGAAATCTCAGGCGACGGCACTTTCTATTTTTGCAGGATTCTTGTTCAGGTTGTTCTCTCAAGTAGAGATAGATCATGATTTTGCCGTCAGGATATTGCAGAATAAACAAAACATGTCATCAGACCATGGGAATGTCTTGAAATGGAACAAGCTATCCGCGAAGAAATGCGAGTACTTCCGACTATCGATCCTGCGTTTGAAGTGCAGCGCCGCATCAACTTTATCAAAAACCGTTTGAAATCTTCTGGCACCAAGTCTCTGGTTCTGGGGATCAGCGGCGGTGTTGACTCATCTACTTGCGGTCGTCTGGCGCAACTTGCTGTTGAGCAACTGAACGAAGAAGCAGGCTCGACAGACTATCAATTCATTGCTGTTCGACTGCCATATGGTGTTCAGCAAGATGAAGACGAAGCACAACTGGCGCTGAGCTTTATCCGCCCAAGCCAATCTGTCAGTGTGAATATCAAAGCCGGAGTTGATGGTCTGCATGCGTCTACATTGGATGCACTGGAAGGCACAGGGCTTATTCCTGCTGACAATGCGAAAGTGGATTTTGTAAAAGGGAATGTAAAAGCCCGTGCCCGCATGGTTGCGCAGTATGAAATTGCCGGCCTCGTTGGCGGGTTGGTACTGGGAACTGACCACTCAGCAGAAAATATCACAGGCTTCTACACCAAGTTTGGAGATGGTGCTTGCGACCTTGCCCCTCTGTTCGGTTTGAGCAAACGTCAGGTTCGCCAACTTGCTGCCCACATGGGCGCCCCAGATGTACTGGTCATTAAAACGCCAACCGCAGACCTGGAAGAGCTGTCTCCTCAAAAAGCGGATGAAGATGCGCTGCAACTGACGTACGAAGAAATTGATGACTTTCTGGAAGGCAAGCCGGTTGAAGAACGTGTCACTTCCCGCTTGGTCAGTATTTATAAAGCCACTCAACATAAACGCCAACCAATCCCGACTATCTACGACGAAGAGTGACAGCTAGCCTTTGAGATCAGAAACGCTCCCAACTGGGAGCGTTTTTTATCGCTGGATGAATAACCGTAATGGGATCTTTTAGTACCGCCCTATTTTATCGCCTACTTCGACCAGCATATCCAACTCCCACCAGACCATTTCACACAAACCCACGCGGTAAGCAGCTTTGCGAAATTCTGGGTGCTCAGACTGGTAAAGGGCATATTTTGGAGGATGGAACAGACGGCTCGCTTTTACATTTGCCAGTCGATCACACGCTTTCACGATAAGCGCCAAACGTGCGGCTTCTTCAACAGGGTCAAGCGTTGTGAACCGTTGGTAAAGTTGCTTCTTCTTACTTTTTCGATCACCGCCAACCGGATCAGTCAGATAGCTGACCGCTAAAGCAACGAGCTCGCCAAAGTCTGTGACTAACTCATCAAAACTGGTGGTGGTGTCTTCGAGAATATCGTGGAGCTGCGCCACAACCATAGCGTTGATCCCAAATGGTTGAGCCAGTTTCTCGACGTCGTCCAAATGAACGTGATAAGGAAACTCGCCATAGCGTTGCCCTTCATGACGGGCGCGGGCAAAGTTCTTCGCCATCAACAATCGATTATTCAACGCTAAACCAACCTCCGCGGGGGCCAATGACCTTGAAAACAGTTGTGACTAGATTAGCGCGCTTATAAAAAAAGAAAACGGCCAAATAATGGCCGCTTTCACATTAATCATCTTTTTTCGCTGCTTCTCGCTCGCGGATCTCGTTAGCCACAATCATAATGGCTTCGCCGCTACTCATGCCTTCCGCCATCAAAGCGTGAATACGATCTGCTGCTTCTTGCTGCTCAGCATGGTTCAAAGTTGGCATATTGTTCATGTACAGCCTCTATACATCGTTTGAAAGGCGCACATTCTACTGCTAACTGGCTTAGAAGGTAAATGCCAGTTGTAGCGAACCGCCATAACTATTGCTGTCGATTAGCTGTGCAGCAACATCAAAGTGGATTGTATTAAACGGCGACAAGCCAACACCCAGTGTTAATGCACCATCCAACGTGTCCTCAAGGTCGTTGATATAACCCGCCCGTAATTGCGCCCACCCCCAGGCATTAAACTCGGTCCCCAGGCGGATCAACTGCGTGTCGTCTTTAATCGCAGGGCCGCTTGGTGCACTGAAACGTTTCTGCTTATTAAGATCGACATCAATGGTAGCAACAAAAAGATCCGTGATAAATGCACCACCCAAGGTATAAAGCGGTTCAATGTGATAGGTGTATTCACGGGTGTAATTCACTGTTTTGATTTCATGGGAAACGAGGTTCTTGGCAGCAAAACCGACGCGGAACGGGCCTGTTTGCCAGGCAGCACCAAGGTCGACGTTAAAGGCGCTTTCATCAGTCTGGTTTGCATCATTATCCCACTGGCTGTCATCAAAACTCTGTACCGACACTTCATAGTGATAGGTATAAAATTTCTGTGATTTCGGCGTAACGCCCAGCGCGATTCGCTGCCCCAGAATGTCAATGTTACCTGCCAGTGCCAAACCCACGTCAACGACGCCAAATGCCAATACGCGGCCTTTCGAATTCAGAGTGTAATCACCATTAGGGTCGAGAACCGGATTTTCAATATTATCAATATCACCGTCATCCACCTCTGGCATCACAACCGCTTCGGTGTACCCTTTCACAAAAAAGTTGCCTGAAATGGTTGAAGTAGGAATCGCTATCGCACCGCCAATGCCTCCGCTAACGTAACCATTTTTGTTTTGCAGTCCGCGAAGCGCATTTGCTGCCGCAGTGCGGTTACTGTCATTGGTTGGATCGGTCTCAAAACGTTGGTATACATCACCGAAGTCGTTAAGGGCATCAATCAACTCATCTGGATCCCTGAATTGAACGCCAACAACGGGAAACAGCACACCAAAAGCACTTTCAGGTTCCATGGCAACCAAAGCCGGGTTGTGAAAACCGGCACTTAAATAGTTAGCAGCGGCAGTACCCGCCCCTCCCATCGCATCGATTCGTGAATCAATGCTGTAATTTGCAGCAAGAACTGGGGAGGCCGCGAGGGCAAGACTTATCGATAACAAGCTCTTTTTCATAATAGAAATTCCGTTTCTAGATACATTTGATGAGAACCGGCACGCAGAAAAATGCGTATTGGGTGCAGATTGCTATCGTTGATACTAGTTGAGGTTAAGTATCAGAAAGGAAACAAGTGCTTAAGGTGTGACGCCTCTCAACCCTTTATGTTAAAGCTTTGATAAGGCGCAGATATTAGCGGGTTAGATAATAGTGGTTATCAATTGCCTTTGAATGACAATTCGCGCAGGTCAATATCAGGAAAATCGATATAACGTGCAATTCGCTGGACTTCTTCAAAGGAGATTGCACCTTGCCAACGCCTTTCGATCAAAGCGACTGAAAACCAGTACTGTCCATTTGGAACGTCTATTTCTGGCAATGAGGTAGGCAGGTTTTTATCTTTGTCTTCTGACCAAATTGGCGGATTACCGTCATTGTCCTGTTGATACAGGTTCATTGAAAGGAATGGTCGGCGACAAGTGCTCTTCAAATCGGTAGGCGGCGCAATGCGCCAGCTACGGCTGTCTTTCCAACTGATTTTCTGGATTGGATCAGGCTGCGAAACCAGCACCCAGGAAGACCACACTTCGCCCTCTTTCGAGGTGACTTCCAGCTTGTAGAGACCTGCAGGCACAGCGCGGGATAAGCCCAGTATATCCAGCTTAAAATCGTTGGCGTTTTGTTCACCAATTTTTTGGTCAATCAGCGCCTTTTCCGGCCACTCGGAAAATGAAACGTTAGATACACCCTGCTTCGAATGTCCGTAGATCGAAAACTGGTAGTAAACACGGTTTGGGGTCTGAACGGTTTCACGACGTATCACAACGCTTTGCAACCAACTTGGCAGCGACAGTGTACTCAAGCTTCGCCCGCAATCTTCAGTGATAGCAAGGGAGAGCAACTCGGTAAGGTGGCGCTCTTCGGTATCGGTTTTGTCCTGTTGCCACGCTTCAACCATGGCATCAAAACTCGCTGCCGTATTTCCCTCCAAGAGCTTTTGATGCGCTGAGGTGAGCGCATCCGAGCCGCTAAACCATGCAGCCTGTGCCAGGGCTGGCATTGCCAAAAGGGTGAAGAAAAATACGGCGCGATGCATCAGTTGTGTTTCATCCTGTAGCCAACACCACGCAGTGTCTCAATTTCCACTTCTGGCAATTTTTGACGAAGCTGGAGCACATGGGTATCCACTGTACGGGTTGTAGGGTAATGGTTGTAGCCCCACACTTGATCGAGCAGTTCATCACGGGTGAACACCCGGCCAGCATTCTTTGCCAAAAACGCTAGCAAATCGAATTCAGTGCGGGTGAGTATAACTTCGCATTCTGAACAAATAACAGTGCGTGTTGACGGATTGATCCGCAGCTTTCCTACAACAATTTCATCAGAAACAGCTTCAGTATCTGAAACAGGCTTTCGCAAATGCACGCGGATACGCGCCAGTAATTCAGCTTCTGCAAAAGGCTTGGTCATGTAATCTGTCGCACCTGAGTCCAGCCCGCCAACACGATCGCGAACTGACACCATTGCGGTCAGCATGATAACTGGAACGTCTTTCAGTTTTTTCCAGTTAGGTAACCATTCCATCGAATCGCCTTCCGGCAATTGTCTGTCGAGCACGACCAAATCAGCGTCTGCCCACAAAGCTTCTACTTTACGCGCGCAATCTGCGTACAGGCACTTGTATCCATTTTGTTCCAGGCTGGCCAGCAAGCCGTCCGCCAGGTTTGCGTCATCCTCAACGAGCAATAGAGTCGTTTGTTGGGTCACAAGGTATCTCCAGTATAAATGTCGTGGGTGGTCCAAACAGCGATAGTTTACCACCCATTCTCTCAATCATGGCTTCTACAATTGTCAGCCCTAGCCCAAGGCCTCTTTCACTGACAAATGGTTTGCGTATTGTCTTCCAGTCTTTTGCGGTCAAACTTCCTTGATCCTGAACTTTGATGATCAGTAAACCGTCTTTGATCTCGGCAAAAACCTCTACCGGATTTTTACCATATTTTTTAGCGTTGCTTATAAGGTTGTCGAGCGATGTCGTCAACCAATAAATATTCACAGCAACTGGCCCATCTTTTTCGATGTGCAGGGTCACTTCGCGCTCTTCACACAAATAACTCAGCCATTCTTCCAGCGACGGAATGCTTTCTCGCACCAGCTGTTGTTGGTTGGATTGTAGGTAATCTTTACTCGCTTCAGCCAGTTGCTTCAGTCGTCGGGAATCTTCACACAGACGACGGAATTCGTCGTAAAGGGGCTCCGGCAGACTATCAAACTTGCGTCGAAAACCTTCAACTGTCATCGAAAGACTGGCGATAGGTGTACGCAGTTCATGGGTAAGGATCTGCAACACCAGCATTCTTTCTTGCATCAGCCGGCGTTTTACCGTCCAACGGTTAAACACCCATCCTGCAATCCACAGCAGGTTGATTACCACCAGTGCGATCACGAGTGATGACCAATAAGATGGTGCCTGCTCTATATTCCAGCAGACATTGCCGATACGTGACAGGCAGTATCCGCCGCCATCGGTTGGGGATGCCAGAAGATCACTCTTCTCAAGTAACGGTAACCAGGTGTCTGAGTCATAGACTTTGTAAACGCCACCATCGCGCATCCAAAGCTCTTCCCCACTCAGAATCGACTCTGCCCCACCATTGAGTGCATTGATTCCGTTTTCTGACATGCGCTGCAGTTTACCGAGCAAAGTATCCGGCGCAGCCAATGGCCTTTCCTTTATGTGGAAGAAACGTAATAGCTCTTCACGTCGTTCCGGGAATTTTTCTACAAACTTGGCTGCATAGCTTCCGCCACCCGGATGGATCAGGTTTGAGCGGGAAAACCAAACAGATGGGAGTTGGGTGTTAAAACACAGTGCCCGTGTAAATACCAGAGGATCAGTCACCAAAGGGCTAACAGGCCATGGACCTTTACACTTCTCAGCAGATTGATAAAGCCGTTTAAGATCTTTCAGCGGATAGTTTGTGGACTGAGGCAAGAGACTATCAGTCAATAACAGTGGTTTAGGGTATTCACTGTGAATCGCATTCAGGGCAAAAGAATCGACAGGTTGCTCTGCCAATAGCTTAGACCTGAAGGCATTTAGCTGTTCAGGGAAAGATTCTGCCGCGGTAGTCTGAAAACTCAGCAGCGTTAATAAAACGAGTAGGATCGATCGCATGCCGGGAGATTACCATCAAAATATTTACGAATGTCAGTACTTTGTAAGAGTAAACGTGTGTGTGATGCGTTCGTATACAAAAAAGGCCGGCTAATGCCGACCTTTTGGAGTTTTACGTAATACCGCGACTTAAATTGCTTTGGAAATTGCGTCTACTGAAGCTTTCGCATCGCCAAACAACATAGCGGTATTTTCTTTAAAGAACAGCGGGTTCTGTACACCTGCATAACCTGTGTTCATGGAACGTTTGAAGACGATTACGTTTTTCGCGTTCCAAACTTCCAGTACCGGCATACCTGCGATTGGGCTACCTGGGTCTTCCATTGCCGCCGGGTTGACGGTGTCATTCGCACCGATAACCAGTACTGTGTCTGTTTCCGGGAAATCGTCGTTGATTTCATCCATTTCCAGCACGATGTCGTAAGGCACTTTCGCTTCAGCAAGCAGAACGTTCATGTGACCAGGCAGACGTCCCGCAACTGGATGGATACCGAAACGAACATTGATACCTTTGGCACGCAGTTTTTCAGTGATCTCATGCACTGGGTACTGAGCTTGTGCTACTGCCATGCCGTATCCCGGGGTGATGATGACTGAGCGCGACTCTTTCAGCATCTCCGCCACTTCTTCGGCTGATACTTCACGGTGCTCACCGTACTCAACATCTTCTGATGTTGACACTTCCTGACCAAAACCACCTGCAATAACGCTGATGAACGAGCGGTTCATCGCTTTACACATGATGTAAGACAGAATCGCACCAGAAGAACCAACCAAAGCACCGGTCACGATCAATAGGTCGTTCGCCAGCATGAAACCTGCCGCCGCTGCAGCCCAACCTGAGTAGGAGTTCAGCATAGACACAACAACCGGCATATCCGCACCACCGATAGATGCCACCAAATGGTAGCCAAAGGCGAATGCGATCAGTGTCATGACAATCAGCGCAAACATGCTGCCATCGGCATTCACAAAGTGAAGCATCAGCAGTGTCGAAACAACAACGGCTGCCAAGTTCATTTTGTGTTTGTGAGGCAAATTCAGTGGCGATGAAGAAATAATACCGCGCAGCTTTCCGAACGCCACGATAGAACCGGTAAAGGTTACCGCACCGATGAACACACCCAGGAACACTTCTACCAAGTGAATAACATGCTCTGTATGGGCAAATTCACCTGAGTACGCTGGTGGCTCAAGGAAACTGTTGTAACCCACCAGAACTGCCGCCATACCCACAAAGCTGTGGAGAACAGCAACCAGTTCTGGCATTTCGGTCATTTCTACTTTCTTTGCGTAGTAGATACCGATTGCACCACCAATGATCATTGCAAGAATGATCCAAGTCAGACCTTGAGAGTACGGGCCAAAGATGGTCGCGATCAACGCAATGGTCATACCGGCAATGCCGAAATAGTTACCGGATCGCGCTGAAGTTTGCTTTGATAAGCCAGCAAGGCTCAGTATAAAAAATAGTGCAGCAACGATATATGCCGCTTGTGCTAGTCCTGCAGACATTCTTTGCTACTCCTATTAATCTTTACGGAACATTTCAAGCATGCGTTTGGTTACCGTAAAGCCACCAAAAATGTTTATGCTTGCAATGAGTACGGCAATAAAGGCGAGGAACGAAACCACGCCATTACCTTGACCAATCTGAAGTAGCGCGCCCACAACGATAATGCCTGAAATTGCGTTGGTTACAGACATCAGCGGTGTGTGCAGTGCATGAGTAACGTTCCACACTACGTAGTAACCCACGACACAAGCCAGAACGAATACAGTGAAATGCGAGAGGAAAGCAGGAGGTGCCACTGATGCCACCCAACCAAATGCACCCAACGCAGCAACCAGACCTACCAGCTTTTTCACGGGTGATGTTGGTTCTTCAACCTTTTCTTCTTTCACAGGTTTAGCTTGAGGCTTGGCTTGAGGTTGTGCAGAAACCTGAATAGGTGGCGCAGGCCAAGTGACTTCACCGTCTTTAATCACGGTGACACCACGAAGTACCACATCTTCAAAGTCGATATTGATGTTGCCATCTTTCTCTTTGCACAGCAGCTTCATCAAGTTAACCAGATTGGTACCGTAAAGCTGTGAAGATTGAGTTGGAAGACGGCCGACCATATCGGTATAACCAATGACTTTTACGCCGTTAGGAGTAACAACCACTTTGTCAGCTTCTGTGTACTCGCAGTTACCACCGTTCGCAGCAGCCAAATCGACAATAACGCTACCCGCTTTCATCGAATCAACCATCTCTTTGGTCACCAGTTTTGGTGCCGGACGGCCAGGGATCAGTGCAGTGGTAATGATGATATCAACGTCTTTCGCTTGCTGAGCATAGAGTTCAGCCGCTTTCTTGTTGAAGTCATCCGACATCTCTTTTGCGTAACCGTCGCCGCTACCGGATTGTTCCTGGAAGTCAACCTGCAGGAACTCTGCGCCCATACTTTCGACCTGTTCTTTTACTTCAGGACGAACGTCAAAGGCACGAACTATAGCACCAAGGCTACCCGCAGCACCGATAGCAGCCAGACCGGCTACCCCCGCACCTGCAACGAAAACCTTCGCAGGTGGGACTTTACCGGCAGCAGTAATTTGACCCGTAAAGAAACGACCAAACTCGTGCGCTGCTTCAACCACTGCGCGATAACCAGCAATGTTAGCCATGGAGCTTAGGGCATCGAGTGCCTGTGCACGGGAGATACGTGGTACGGCATCCATTGCCATCACGTTGATATTTTTCGAGGAGAGTTGTTGCATCAAAACTTCGTTCTGAGCGGGCCAGATAAAGCTGACGAGGGTTGCCCCTTCTTTAATGCGGTCGATTTCATCAATGCCTTTCTCGTCGTCTTTGAGAGGGGCATTCACTTTAAAGATGATGTCTGATTGCCAAACAGTGTCGGCATCAGCCACTTTAGCTCCTGCTTCTATAAAGGAAGCGTCGTCAAAACTGGCAAGTTGACCCGCACCATTTTCAACGACAACGTCGAAGCCCATTTTGATGAGCTGCTCAACCGTTTTTGGGGTGGCAGCCACTCGCGTTTCATGCGCAAGTATTTCTTTTGGAACACCAATTTGCATAGCTAATCCCTGACTATTGGCAGTAAAAGTAATTTGTTTGTAACGAACTGGGTAAGCTTAATCAAGCACTTTTGTAGGAAAAAAACCAAAATAATCAATAATCAAGCTATATACGAGCCAATTTTAATGACTTTTGGTAATAAAATAACGCCATTTATTGATGGACGGAGGTCATACCTCCCGTTAAAGATACCTACAAAAACAATTTAATTCATAGAGTTACATCAATTTCGAACACATATCCTGCGAAAATTCGTATCCATACGAACCCTGGTGTATTTCAAGCCCGGACTCACCCAAAAGACGCTAAATCCAGACAAAACAACAAACGCCGGTGAAACCCACACTTGTTGCATCCAATCACGTGAGAATGCCCATTGCTACCAGCATTTCCGCGCGACTTGGTTTTATATCAAAACATCCTTTCGCCCATCTGATCGATAAATAATTGAGACTTTCGTAGCATAAGATCCTTGGCACTTTCATCCGATGGCAGAATATCTGAGCGGATAAAAACATGAGTTTTCAACTCGCCGTCCACTTCTTTGCAGATGCGGCCTGCAACACGAAATTGCCCACCTTCTGGTTTTGGTTCTGGATAGATCAAAAAGCCTTTGTATTCGGTTGGTTCCACTTGCTTTGCGGATGCTTCTTTACTTCCAAACAACCAATCAAAAAGTCCCACTGCCTTTCACCTTCTGTCTTTGTAATTAAACAATTTATAGTGACGAACACGACTCTGCTTGTCCAGTGACACGCGACGAAAATGCGGTTATTTCAAGGAGGGAAAACATTAAGGAGAGAAGGAAATAAGGAGAGAAAAACGTTCTGAGGCAGAAAAGAAAAAAGCGCTGGTATAAAACCAACGCTTTTCTATCTTTACGGAACTGTATTAAAGAGCAGTGTAGAACGTTAGCGGATCAGCCCGATATCGCGTTTGATGTGATCTGGCAACTCGTTGGTGGCGCGTGTTGCTTTTCTCACATCATGTTTGCGAAATACGTCCATCGCATGGGCGATCAGTCCTTTGAAAGAAACCGCATAGTTTTTTTGCACTTTGCCAGTTGCAACCATGGATGAATCCATATTGACTAACTGTGTCATCATTGCCTCACTATGTGATTGTCTTTACTGCGTAAATTCTAGCCATTTTCGACTTACTTATTAAATGACTAAAATTATGTCATTACATTAGTTTTTCTAATGGATCATATAATGACAAGCTCTCATAAATGACGTTATCACGCAGATTTTTCTAATTCCTCCAACCGACACCTCACAACAACGCATTATTAATAATTATTTATCACACCATTTTCATTCTGCTAACATCTCGCTTTAACACCCGCATTTGAGGCGATTTTGTTAGCATTAATCAGTAAACACTCTTCACTCTTTCTTAGCATGGCCGCAGTCATTGGTTTTCTGTTTCCTGCGCTATCCTCAGCCGCTCTGCCCTACTTACCCTATGTGCTGTTCGCATTAATGCTATTTACCCTAATGGGTATCGATCAACGCGCGTTGGTCCAAGCCATTTTCAACCTTGATGCATGGGGCTATGCCTGCGTCCACACCATTTTCACTACGGTCATCATCTGCGCTTTTGGATTTATTTTTAATGCCGACCGCGATCTCTTACTGGCAATGACCGCGGTTTGCGCCACCGGTAGCCTGTTTGCTACTCCTGCGATTGTTCGTTCCGTCGGATTTCCGCCCCTAAAGGCAATGGCATTTACCATTACCAGCACCTTGCTTATGCCATTAGTGCTTTATATCAATATGTTTCTCTTCAGCGGCGAAGCCTTTTCACTGGATTTGCAAAGCTACACACTTCGCTTGGTCATTTTTATTATTGGCCCGATGGCCATTTCCTACTTTATTCATCAAAACGTCGCCCACGAGAAATTGTCCCGGGTGCATACCAAACTTGCCCAATTCACCATTTTGCTGGTTTTCAGTTTTCCTTTTGGACTCACCGGACAATTCAGGTGGCTTTGGGACGAACAACGCGACTTTGCTATTGCCATGCTGATACTGGCATTTGCAATATGCATATTATTTTTCATTATTGGATTAGTGCTTTACTGGCGGAAAGGAAAAGATGAAGCATTTGTCGCTGCAATCACTTCGGGTAACCGCAACGTATTGTTGACTTACTCTGTCGCCGGCGCTTTTCTAGGTCCGCTCTATCTTCCCCTGATAGGCGCCCTGCAATTGCCGATATACATGCAACCCATGATTGTAAAAGCCATGTTGAAAAGGGATAGTAAACGCGCCGCCAAAGCATGACAGCGTGGGAGATATGAGAGTGTCGCTGTTGTGTGAGAATTACGCCTGAGCGGGCCCGGCTCAAGGCATATTATTTACACGCCGCCGTTTGGTACAAAGTACACCAGTGACGCCCAGGCAATCAGCCAAAATGCGATTAACCCGAAATCTAACCAATCGCGTTTTTCTACCATTTTTCCTCCCAGGGCAATGCTGTTCTTGCCGCTTTTATGGAATTGGATTAAAGGTATCAACCCTCATTTACTTGTATCGACCGCTTGCCAAGAAGGTTGAGCACTATTAAATCGCTACACTAATGACGGCAAAAATCCGCCATTTATCCAATAACCATGCAAAAAATAGGCACATTTTGTAATAAATGTGACAGGAAACGAAAAAATAGTGAATTATCAGGTAATAAGGGCGACAGTATTGTCGCCTTTATCATTTTGCCTTAACGCGGGTTGGTCGAGGCACAGTCAGTGCAGGGCTTGTATCGCGACAGGATACTTGAAGGCGCCACCAGCTCCCCTTTGGTTCGGGCGAACTCAATGAAGCTTTCAGCCAAAGTGACATGCAGAGATGTTGGCTGCTTTCGCAGGTTTTTCAGCGCGTCGTACCCTTCTTTACCCTGTGAGGTATAAGCAGAAGATACCGCGAGGTATGTTTTTTCCAAATCAACAGCCAACCAAGAGCCATCTTCCTGTTGGGCTTCCAACTGCGCAATGCGCTGCCCTTTTGGCTGATCGCAGACATAGTTGTAACGAAGGCCTGCGGTATAAGGGAAGCTTCCATCACCCGTCCCTTCCACACCATTGTTGAGCGCATTATCTATCGCGCCTTCCAATGCCTGCTTTATCTGTAGCCCGGTTGCATGGTACAGCATCAAATCGATAGCAAACGGCAACAACCGGCCAGCGACATCAGCAGCTGTTAATTTTCCTTTTTCCAGACTCACCCGCACACCACCGGCATTGTGAATGGCAAAGTCTGCATTCACACCACGGGTCTTTGCGGAGTAAATCATGGCTTCACACACCAAAGGCGCTATCTCACTGCCCCCTTTATCGTCAGGAACCCGGATATGCCGTAATCTGCTTGGCAATGTAGTGACAACGTCACGCTTTAATTCATCCACAGCCGGACGGTAACGCTCGTTGATCACTTTTTTGATTTCTTCATCACCACGGCAGTGGATAACGTTAGGCTGTGCCAGTAAGTATGCCTTGGCATCTTTAAATGCACCGTTAGGCAGGGATTGATCCCAGGAAGCATCAACTGCCAGGCTTCTACCCAGCATCAAGAAGTTACCCCCTTCATAAGAAACGACTTTGCCGTGTTTATCCAACGACACTTTCAGCTTGCCGATAGCCAGGGAATGACAACCGGCCTGAACCACTAGCGTGTCATTCACTTTGTGGCCATACGGTCCCATGTCACCAAGACCCACATTGCTGAAATCTCCCTGCAATACGTGGCTATGTCCGCCCACAATAACCGAAATACCGTCCACCTCTTCCGCCAGTTTCTGGTCTTGTGCATAACCAAGATGACTGAGCAATACGATATGGGGCGTTTTAAGCTCTTCGTGGATATAACGGATGGTATTGATCGCCGTTTGTTTGGAATCAACAAAGGGTGTGTCGTGATCCGGCATGGCTATGTCTGCCATTTTATCCAGCGCCACACTGAAGATAGCCACCTTCTGATCACCGATACGTTTTACCAGTACCTCTGCACGTTGTGCTTCAGGATTGTATGGCATCAACTGCCTTTTACCCTTCACGGGGAAAGGCTTTTCTACTTCTTCACTGACATCCCAGTTACCGGCCAGCAGCGGAAAAGTGATCTTGTCCAGAAACCGTGAAACCGGGGCATTACCCAGATCAAGTTCATGGTTACCCAGCGCCATGGCATCAAGCCCCAACATATTCAGCAAGGTGGCGTTGGCATCGCCCTTAAACAAGCTGTAGTAAAGCGTGCCTTGGAAGCAGTCACCGGCATGAAGGAACAGAAAGCCATCAGAGTCGTTTTTCGCACTCTCTCTGAAAGCTTTAACCACTGAGGAAATTCGCGGGAATCCACCTACCGCAGCATAGATACGTTCATCCAGCCCGTTAACGGCAAGGGAAAGCGGCGTCGGTTCAAAATGGGAATGGGTGTCATTGATATGCGCAATTGAAAGCGTAATCGGTGTAACGTTTGGCATAGCATCCTTTTTCTGCACTGCACAAAAACTGAGTGTATCAGAGAATGACCCTAGTACACACACATCACACTTTTATTGCAATGGCTTTAGACAAATACACCCTGGATAGAGACGCTACAGATACCTGTTACCCGAAATGGTTAGCCATTTTGCGGGAAGGCGAAAGAGAGCACCCGCAGCATTGCACCGAGGAAAAGGCTTACGATGGCCACGTACCACCAGCGCATTTCTGAAGGAGAGAGCGAATTGATCTGGAACAGAACCACATTGAGTTGCCGCCAGTTTTGTGTACGTGAGGCGTACTGAAATGCACTTCTGACGAGCGCAACAATACCGGTAACTAGCAGCACAGTCTCGGCAGCGTGGGCGATAACAGGTAGCAAGAGGAAAGCTCCGCAAAAGGCAACACCCTAAATAAACCAAAAGCGTTAACATTATTCAATATCTTGTTAACGCAAGTTTTGCCTTTCGTGAAGCTAACTGGATATATACCCAATCAACCTGAAGATGCAGGATTCAGCGCGCTTCTTCTGGTCTTTTGGGTATAAGCCACAGGAATCCAGATAAAGGATCCCGCGGCTTATCAACGCTTAGTCAGTCAAACGGCCATTTTGATAATCTTCAATAGCCTGGTTGATCTCGGCCATTGAGTTCATAACGAAAGGTCCGTAATGCACAACGGGCTCATCGATGGGTTGACCGGCTAACAGAATCACACCGGCGTCCTGCGTTGCCATGAGCTCAACGACATCACCACCGCCCAAATTGGCGAAATGACCCTGAGGGATCTCCTCGCCCGCAATAGACACCGCGCCAGCGTAAACATAAAGGTTAACCTGAAACTCTGCGGGCAGTTCAAGTCGTGTTGTTTCACCGCGCACAGCGCGCCAATCTGCAACCGCCGTTTTTACGCCGGTTTTCTGTAATGGCCCTACCACAACCTGACCATCGACACTTAGCTCACCACCAATCACCCGCAACAGATTGTTGTCTGAACCATGCTCGGTGATCTCAGGCGACTGAAAGTCATGATATTGCGCTGGCAGCATCTTTTTGGCAGCAGGCAGGTTGATCCAGATTTGGAAGCCATGCAATTCGCCATCGCTCATGATTGGCATTTCACTGTGGATTACCCCTTTCCCGGCACTCATCCACTGCGCGCCACCGGACTGAAGCTCACCCACGTTGCCCATATGATCTTTATGCTGGAAATGCCCTTTCAGCATATAGGTCAGGGTTTCGATACCGCGGTGAGGATGCGGTGGAAATCCGCCAATGTAGTCTTCACGGTGTTCACTTTTCAACTCATCAATCATCAAAAACGGACTGAAAGCCGCATCGTTAAATCCATGAACACGGCTGATTTTTACACCGTCCCCATCTTGTGATGGATGGGAGCGGATAATGCGGTTTACGGTTCTGATTTTCATGGTCAAACTCCTTTGTTGAAATCAGTGTAAACAAGCGCATTAAGTAAAAACACGGGGAGAAAACAAACAAGTTATTCGAATTTTTTGAACATGCTTGATATGGCAGGCTGAGTGCGGGTGAGAAAAGCTGTAACCCGCGAACACGTAATCACTGCTTGCGCGTCGGGTCGGATGTAAGTTAGGCATTGGAGAGGCAAAAAATCATGATGAAGATCACTCTAAAATTCCGGTTCTGGTGGCAAAAAATCAGAATGTGATTAAACAGTCATTAGTTCGCGCAGCTTTATTGAGCGATTTATTGATAAATGAATATTCAATAGGAGTGGAAAAAATTGTGGATTGGAGAGGTTTTCACTTATATCTAAGTAAGAATTTTCGTATTAAAGTGGCGAAGAAAAGTGCGTAAATTCAAGGATGAATTTAAATGATTGAATGGCATGCGGATCATGTTTGGCACCATGTCACAGACTACAGGCGAATGGGCGTAAATATCGGCCAACGCATGACTGTGGTGCGGTTGGCTGATAAATCACTGCTTGTGCACAATCCCTGTGATTTAAACAAACCACTGATGCTAAGCCTCGAAAAGCTTGGCAAGGTGAGTTGCGTCACCACAGTGAACCAATATTTGCACAACACCCTGTCTGATTGGTGGCTTGCATATCCGGAAGCGTATTTCTATGCGGCGCCGGGGCTTGACGCCAAACGTACCGATATCGGCTTTGACGGGCTATTAAACTCCGCGACATCCTCGCGCTGGGAAGGTCAGCTTTTCCATACCGTTATCCGTGGCAACGTTGAAAATGAAGAAGTGGTCATGTGCGATCCTGTCAGCCGCACACTGTTAATGGGTGAAAGTCTGATGCGCCTTAGTGAGGGGTCATCCATGCGCAGGTTGATGGGTAAAGTTCGCGGGTGTGACACACAGGCAACAGTCCCTCTCTCCTATCAGTTCAGCACCCAAGAACTGAAATTGTTGCGTTGGTCACTGCAGGAAATACTGACCTGGCCGTTTGACCATATTCTTCCTATTCACGGAGACCCAATCATTGCCGACGGAAAGCGCCAGCTCGCAACTGCCTATCAATGGGCGTTGAAAAACTGAAGGATTTCATCGCTGTTTGATGAAGAGCCGTTATAATGGCCGTCATTTTTTTCGTCTGGCTAGCAAGTTCAAAAAATGAAGCAGAATATCTTAACCTTTTTCAAAGGAATGGCGATGGGCGCCGCGGACGTTGTTCCCGGTGTATCCGGCGGTACCATTGCGTTTATTACCGGCATTTACGACACACTGCTCGAAAGCATCCGTCGCGTAAACCCTTCCATTTTCTCACTGTGGCGCAAAGAAGGCTTCTCAGCAGTCTGGCGTCATGTTAACGGCACATTCCTGTGTTCTTTGCTGGCAGGTATCCTGACTGCAATCCTGACTTTGGCGAAAGCCGTTTCTTATGCGTTGACCGAACACCCGATCGTTATATGGTCATTCTTCTTTGGCCTGATCGTTGCCTCTGCGCTGCATATGATCAAGCAGGTGGAGCGCTGGTCAGTAGGTGAAATCCTGCTTGCAGTCGGCGGTGCTGTATTCGCTTATGGCATTACCGTTGCCAGTCCGATTTCAATGGATTTCAACATGTTGACCGTGTTTATCGCCGGTTCAATTGCCATTTGTGCAATGATCCTACCGGGCATTTCTGGAAGCTTTATCCTGCTTCTACTAGGTATGTATGCGCCGGTACTCGACGCAGTAAAAAGCTTCAACCTGCCTATCCTTGTGTTGTTCGCACTTGGCTGTCTGGTGGGAATTCTTTCATTCTCTCACGTACTTTCCTGGCTGCTTCGCAACTACCGCAGTCTGACTATTGCATTCCTGACCGGTCTGTTGATTGGTGCGCTGGGCAAGGTTTGGCCATGGAAAGAAGTGGTCAGTTTCCGTGTGAATTCTGCCGGTGAGCAAGTCCCATTGGTAGAAAAAGTGCTGACTCCAGGCGCATTTGAAGCAGTGACCCAACAATCTGCACAACTGGGTATTGCCATTGCCATGATGATTCTGGGTTTTGCCCTGGTGATCGGGCTGGAAAAAGTCTCTGAAAAACTGGCTGAGTGATACTTCTCTTCATTTAGTCCCGGGCTGCAAATTGCAGCCCTTTTTTAATTTTAAAACAATGTAAAATTGCCTTAAACCGAACCAGAGTCCCATCAATTCAAGACGTTTCTCACATAGAATCACATTCAGACCTGCTATGATTTGCTTCTCTTTGTCTACTTGAACTGTGCCATGGAAGTCTTAGGTACCCCTCATCGCCGCCGCGCACTGGAAATATTTGCGCTTCTCGCCTGTCTGGCAGCAGGATTTGTCATTGCTGACAAAATCCTGTTTGTACAAAAGCACGCACTTTCAATGCCCAAGCCAGATTGCATGCTCAGCACCGTACCCTGCCAATTTGACAATGCATCTGTCACCCTGTCGGATGATTTTGCAAAACCTCTGTTGCCAAGCAATTTGGATGTCGAACTGGTGGGTGACAAGCCAGACCATTTGATGTTGGAGCTGGAAGGTGTGGAAATGAATATGGGCGTTTATAAGCTCAAACTGTCTCAGAACAATGCAGGCTCTTACTCTGGGGAGTTGATGCTACCAATCTGTATGGACGCAAAAATGACGTGGCGCGGCACCATATCCAGCCCCGATGAATCCATTTCGCTACCAGTCGATGTAAGGATGGCTCGATGAAACTCAAAATCTTTGTTCTTGTCGCGGCTTTGATCGCCGGATTTGGTGCCCGCTACATGATGGAATCACCAACCCAGGCTCAGCCCGTTGGTAATATCGGGCTTTTGCAAAGCGGCAATGAAACGATCGATATTTTTGATACGACTGACGACAGGATCAGAATCCTCTATTTTGGCTACACACACTGCCCCGATGTATGCCCAACCTCCCTTGCTATTATGACTGCGGCGCTAAAATCTGTACCGGAAGATGCACTTTCCGAAGTTCGCCCTGTCTTTATTTCACTTGATCCCAAACGCGACACCGGAGAAAAAGTGAAAGAGTACGCAGGATATTTTCACCCTAGCATTGAAGGCGGCAGTACCTCTGAAGAAAACACAGCGGCGCTCGCCAAAAAATATGGCGTGCTTTACCAAATTACCGAGTTGGAAAATTCAGCCATGGAATACGCGGTTGATCACAGCTCCTATTTTTATTTCGTAAAGCCAAATGGTGAGTTACTGGAAAAGGTACCTCATACCCTGAATCCAAATATGGTTTCAGAACCTATCATCCGTCTAACAGCACAAACTCAAACACAATAATTATTTACCGAAAAGGAGTTGGTAATGAAATTTCGAGCCCAGGTATTCGGCGCTCTGATTGGAGCCCTTTCGTTCAATGCGATGGCAGCCATTGAGGTGGTTGACCCTTACGCCCGAGCAACACCTCCGAACGCGCCGAACAGCGCCGCATTTATGACGTTGGTGAACACCAGCGATAAGGCCATTGCGTTGGTTGAGGCTTCTACGCCTGCAGCAGGAAAAGTCGAACTGCACACTCACATTAAAAAAGACGGCATGATGAAAATGCGTCAGGTAAAAGAGATTGCCATTGAGGAGCAAAGCGAAACCATTCTGAAACCAGGCGGTTTGCACGTCATGTTGTTCGATTTGGACAAGCCTTTGAATCCCGGTGAATCTATTGCTTTAACTTTGGTATTTTCAGACGGTTCAAAAATCACGCAAAATGTTCCCATCCGTGTCATTATGGGTGGCGCAAAAATGAAACACAGTAACGGCTCTGGTCAATAAATTGCCAAAGTTCTAAACTTTTATGCTTAAGTGAGGCTTAGTTTTTTAAGCTGTATCAACATTGAGGCGCACAGAAGGGTGCGGCAGGCGGCAGAATAGTAAAACGCAGTCTATGTTTATACTGCAGCCAGTTATTAACAGGTTAATTTATAAGCAGTAAAGCAACCCAACAAAAATGATGAGGTTTTAACTATGAAAATTCGTCTCTTAGCGTTAGCAGCAATCGCTTCCAGTGCAGTACTGGCTGGTTGTTCAAACAATTCGGCTCTTGAGCAAAGCGTTGCTGACCTGTCGTCTAAAGTAGATTCTCTTTCCAACCAAGTTTCCGCACTACAAGGCGACGTTGCTGATGTAGCAGCTGCTTCAGCACTGGCTTATGACGAAGCAGCTCGCGCTAACGAGCGCATCGACAACATGGCGCAGTCTTACACCAAGTAATTCACTGCGCTTATTGTTTTATTGTAATTCAGTGGCACCCTCTTAGGGTGCCACTGTGTTTCCTACCTGTATAGGCATTCCAGACTGCACCGCTAACGCCGCACGGTAACGGCTCACGTTTTTGTGATTTGTCTTCAGCCAGTCATCTGTGCGTTCATCCGGCTTGGTCAACAAGCGTTTCCCCGCCTCTGATTCGTCTTCTGACAAGGGACGGTGTGCCTCGATATAAACAGTACCATCAGGTTCATAGGCCGTTTTGACCGGTTCGTTGATAACACGCACCTTCTCCCCGACTGACACTTTGTCGAACAGCCAAACAATATCGTCCGGGCGCATGCGGATACAACCGGCACTCACCCTCAACCCAATACCAAAGTCTTTGTTTGTTCCGTGGATGAGGTAAGAGCCTGAACCATATGCCAGACGCAATGCATGGGTACCGAGTGGGTTCTCAGGCCCCGCAGGAACTACTTCCGGTAATACGATGTTGCGCTCTTCCAAATACTCTTTGCGCAGACTTAGCGGCGGTGTCCAGGTTGGGTTTTCGCGCTTCTGGCTGATCTTGGTTTTCATCACCGGCGTGTCCCGGCCAATACGGCCAATACCAATCGGGAATATATTCAGTTTCTTTTCAGCTTTATCAAAGTAGTAAAGCCGTAACTCTGCCAGATTGATAACGATGCCATCGTAATCCACTTCCGGCAGGATCAATTGCTGAGGAATGGTGACAAAGGTGCCCGGCTCGGGCAGATAAGGGTCAACCCCTGGATTGGCAGACAATAACGCGAGAAAACCAACATTGTATTGCTTGGCTATCTGCTCCATATGCTCACCGGGCTGAACGACATGTACAGGGTTATCGCCAATCAAACGCGTATCTGATTCTGGCCAAGGGTATTCGACTGCCAATGCTGTGGTCGACAAAACAGAACTCAACAATAGCGGTAACAATTTGCGCATGGCTTTCATCTTGCGTTGATTCTCCGGTAGACATTTATTGCGTGTATAAACATATATCAAACATAACACGACAGCGAATCTTTACTGATGGGTATCCCCTTCAATAGCCACAGTTATTCGCGTAAATTTCTCAGCGGTGCTACAAAACGTAAAGCGCGCCTTTCGGCGCGCTCTAGGTTTGAATGCAAATGGGTGGTCAAATCAGAAATAGGCTCTCAAGCCAAATGTACCTTCAAACTTGAACGTCGCATCATCTTGCCAGTACCAGGTTGAGCCTGCCTCGCCATATAATTCAATGTTGCCTGTTCCCATTGGCATCGCAATGCCAACGCCAGCCCTTGGGCCCCATTTATGGTTGTCATCATCAACCCACAACGCCCCTGTATAACCATACATCAAGCTCAAATCCGGCCGGGCCAACCACTCCCCAAGATTCCAAACCCTGTCCACGGCAACGCCGAGATCTTTGACACCAAATGAAAGTCGCAAATCATATTGTGACACCGTCACGCCAGACATAGGCGAACCCAGAAATACGCCTGCAGAAAGGCCTTGTGCCATGGAAGTTGCAGCAGGAAGAGACAATGCAAGAGACAGGAGCAACCGTTTTATCGGTCCATTCATTAAAAAATTCCTTTTCAACGCGATAGCAAATGTTCAGGTAACAAACGTTTGGAATATAACTATTTTTTGCATTTTTTACCTACAATTCACCGCTCTATCTGCGTTTCATCACAGTTGCTATTCACCAGACAACGATTTTTCACGGAAAACGTAAACTAATGAAAGAAGTTCAACGTTATATAGGTCTGTACTAGCAATGGGGCAATGCTGTCCCCCCGCTAATTGAAGATGGAGTAACCTGATGCTGATCCGATTATCCAAAAAATCCGCAGTCAAGGAGAACGATCTGACACCCGAGTCAGTGTACAAGTCCCGACGTGAGATTTTGAAAAAGCTGGGTATTGTGACGGCGTCACTGCCATTCGCTGCCCAATCACATGCGAACATTTTCGACATCTTTGGTGGTGGCGACGAAGAAAAGGCATCTGAAGAGGTTATTTTTGCGCGCACGCCACTGACTGCATCTAAAAGCACGATGGATACCAACTTGGAACTGACCCCTGAAAGTAAAGTGCTTTCCTACAACAACTTTTATGAGTTTGGTACTGGCAAAGGTGACCCGGTGCGAAACAGCCAGTCTTTTACCGTTAACCCGTGGACACTTGAAGTCACAGGTTTGGTCAATAAGCCACTCAAATTGGGTTATGAAGATCTGATTAAGCGTTTCCCACTGGAAGATCGTTACTACAGGATGCGTTGCGTTGAAGCGTGGTCGATGAATATCCCTTGGGTTGGTTTTTCGCTTGCTGCATTGCTCAAAGAGGCGGATCCACTAGGCAGCGCTAAATACGTTGCATTTGAAACACTGTATGACCCCGAGCAAATGGTCGGCCAACGCTCCCGGATGGCAGGTGGCGGGATAGACTACCCATACGTAGAAGGTCTCAGACTGGATGAAGCCATGAATCCGTTAACTTTGCTGAGCGTAGGTCTCTATGGCCAAACGCTGGCTCCACAAAACGGCGCACCGATACGCTTGGTTGTGCCCTGGAAATACGGATTTAAAAGTATCAAATCAATCGTGAAAATCCATCTGCTGGAGTCGCAGCCACCCACTACCTGGAATTTACTCGCCCCACACGAATACGGCTTTTATGCCAATGTGAATCCACAGGTGGATCACCCACGCTGGAGCCAGGCATCCGAGCGCTTTATCGGTGAAGGCTCTTTATTCAGCTCCCGTCGTCAGCCTACGGCGATGTTTAATGGCTACCAAGACGAAGTGGCAAGCCTTTATAGTGGTATGGATTTGGGATCGAATTTCTGATGCGTTTAACCCTCAAGCACACTGTTTGGATTAAAGTGCTTATTCATGGCGTCAGCCTTGGCTTTCTTGCCCAGTTGGTATGGTTGACGCTGTCTCAGGCATTTGGCGCGGATCCCGTCGACGGTATTACCCATTTTACCGGGCTGGCTGCGTTAAATACCCTGTTGCTCACCATGCTCATCAGCCCAGTCGCCCGTTACTTCAAACAAGGCATGTTAGTGCGATGCCGCCGGGTAATGGGGCTTTACACCTTCTTTTGGGCGACGTTGCACATGTTGACTTACTTTGCTCTGGATCTCTCATTCAACCTTGCCCTGATGGGTGAGGAGATCGTGTCTCGTCCCTACCTCACCGTCGGCGCTGTTTGCTGGGTAATTTTGCTCGCACTAACCGTCACTTCCACCGCCGCGATCCAGCGCAAAATGGGGGCTAAATGGCAGTCACTGCACAATTGGGTTTACCTCGTGCTGTTGCTGGCCCCTATTCATTTTTACTGGTCGCAAAAATCAGAAATTCTGGAGCCATCGCTGTACATTATTTTGGCGTTTGCACTGCTCTCTTTTCGTTGGCGTTCACTCAAACGCATCTTTGCCCGCCCCATTGCCCACAGAACATAGCGCAGCATTCCCCCACAGAGCGTATGTCCTGCACAAATAGCATATCCAGTTATAGCAAATTCTCTTTTTTTGCCATACTTTAGGTAACCCTATGTAGTTATGATTATTTTTGGAGTGGGCATTTTTGCTGGATGAACTCATTTCGCAAAGCCTCAGGGATTTTCAATCAGACTGCCTGAGTTTTTGTGAACACCATTATCCGACCATCCACAACCGAGGCATGAAAGAAAGCCATCTCGGCAAGGCGTTGGCTCGTCGGTTCATTCATGGTTATAACAACCTCGACATTGAAGCCACATACCACCAAATGGAAGAGGCGGCTTTAAAACAGCCGGTATTTCGCATCGACGCCCCCGAACACCAAATTTATCTTGTCGCGCACCGGCTAATCAGTGCCAATACCGCCTGCCGCAAAGCACTGGTAAAAGATACCCTTTGGGCACTTGAACACCTGGATACTTCTTCTGGCAAAGAAAAGCGCCTGATTATTGTTGCCGATCACTGGGTTGACCGTTCGTCGGCCAGCAAGTCTGTTCCATGCTGGTGGCTCGGTCACCAACCCATCCACCGTGATGACTATGCATCACAGGGCGTCAAACTGATGGATGCGGACCATCATTTTGCCGAAGACATTGCCCAGGAATGCCACCTGAATGATGGCAAACTGCGGATTTTCCACCCCCTGCATCGCCAACGGGATGGGATCCCTCTATATAAATACATGCTGTTGACCGCAGCCTATTCACTGTAAACGTTTCAGGCTATTTTCAATTTTGGGCATTGCCAATCAATGATCTGGCGATACACTGAAACAGTTGTCAGTGTTTTATCAAGCTGTTGAAACCGCAGTAAGCAAGGAATGGTTACCGGTTTTGGCTCAGCACACACTCGCCTTACTGTCTGTACCCACGCTCAAACCGAGACTCAATTTAAATAGGGGCAAGGATGCTCGAGAAAGTCATCAGTATATTGTTTCCGGTCTTTGCCGTTGTGGCTGCGGGCTTTTTTGTCGGTAAAGCTTTTCGCCCGGACATGCGCCACATCAACCGGATCAACATTGATTTAATGGTGCCCTGCCTTATCTTCACAACGCTATCTGTCATGCCGTTGGGTAGTGACCAAACATCCATGTTTATTGCTGCGATCGTGGCTGTACTTCTCCCCGGCGTGCTCATGGTGCCGATCAGCGGGCTGCTCAAATTGCCATTTAAAACCTGGGGCCCACCTCAGATGTTCCGCAACAGCGGTAATCTTGCCATTCCCCTGTTTGGGTATGCATTTGGCGCAAGTGCTGAGGCACCAGCAATTTTGCTTTTTGTGGTTTCGATGATGCTCCATATCACCGTTGGGCTCGCTCTGCTCAGCAACAGCGAATACCGTTTCCAGCACATACTCAAAATGCCGATCCTGGTAGCAGCGATGCTTGCAATGGTGTTTAACTTTGCTGATATCCAGGTATGGACACCTTTAAATGAAGCGATGATCCTGGTTGGGAATGCGGCGGTGCCCGTTATGCTGATCTCCCTCGGGGTGCAGTTGACGGGCATTCAATGGTCAGGATTTGGTGTTGGTGTGTTAAGCACCGTGCTTAGTCTGGTCACAGGCGCTATCACGTTTGCCGTGATTTACTTCTTCATCCCACTTCCATCAGAACACCTGAGAATGCTGCTGCTTTTTGCCATGCTGCCTCCTGCGGTCATGAACTATCTGTTTGCAGAGCGGTTTAACGTTGGCCCGGATAAAGTGGCGTCTATGGTGCTTTTCGGTAACTTCTTTACTCTTATCACGCTTCCGTTGCTGCTGATCGCCGCTTTTGCGTTTTTCTGATGGGTGCTAACACTCTTAATGATCTTTAGAGTTCAGGCTTACGCCAGACGGCTTTAAAATCGAACCACCCGACTTTGTTGGAGGCAACATCTTCCAGATCGCGCCCTTCAACGACGCCCAGCCAGATATGGAACATCGGAACAAGCTGGGCGGACGTGACCAGTTTCCGACCTACTGATTCCGCGTCAAATGGCATATCAGCCGTTGAACGCCAGTCATCCATCGCGCTGACAAGTTCAGCAAATTCTGCTTCTGGCATGGCTGCAGAAATGTGTTCGAAATTCATCATCCAAGGCAAAATCGCATCACGCCGCTTTGACCCCAGGCTCATACCACACAACCAGATATCGATTTTTTTGGTGTTTCTTGGCTGCATAATTTCTTCATACGACACGGCATCGATTTGCAGTGCGATGCCGTCTTCAGCCAACATATCTTTCAATGCATCGGCCAAAAGCGGGAAAAGTGGGTTGTCTGCTTGATGGACTAACCGCAAGTGACGCTGTGAAGGAGGTGACACTGTCACAGAGGAAATGGCGGTGTGAATCCAACCTGGAATCAAGCCATAAGCATTTGTAAGGCGGTACTCGCCAATTCCCTTTTGCGCCAAGTGTGGGAGCAACATCAGTGACGACACACGCTGGCTGATATACGCCGCCCACTCAGGATCTTTGGCAATACCGTTACGGCGATTCAGCAACAGATAATTGCAGCCTTCATCCAGCTCCAACCTTTCATTGGTGCCCGAATGCAATGCACCCTGCCTTGACTCCAGTGCTGTCGGGTCAAGTGAAGCGCTGGGTTGCAAGTAACACATGGCCGCACTGTCGAGTACCCAGATTTCAATCTCGTCTGTCAGTGCGCGGAAGCCGAAATACTCATCATGAGCTTTGAGCACCAACTGACGATCATTATTTTCCGCAACGCGGTAGGGGCCGGTGCCAATAGGAAACCGATCGGCCTCTTTAGTGCCAGCCGCCTGTTTTGACTGAATAGAAGCCTGCGGTACCGCCAATGTGTCCGCAAATCGGCAATCCGGTTTATGGAGAACAAAGTCAACGACATTCTCTGCCGGTGCTGCAATGTGCTTAATATTCGAAAAGTAGGCATTGTTCTGCACAGATTCCAATGACCAAATCACATCATCCACGCTCAGCAGGCTGCCGTCATGAAAGCGCACGGCGGGACGGAGATAAAAACGCCAATGCGATGGTGTTATCGCTTCCCAGTGGTGTGCCAGATCCGGCTCAATGCATTCAGTACTTTCATTGATGCGTGTCAGGCCGTTAAAAATCTGGGTGACAAGATGCTGTTCAGATCGGCGAAGCGGCTTACTTGGATTAAGCGATGGAAATGCGCGGTAGTATGGGAGACGGATGATTTGCCTCCCTTCCTGGGTTGAAACGCCTAACTGCTCCTGAATTAAACGCGCCAGCTTCGCCGCGTCGTTGTTCAGCTCTTCCAGTGCAGCATCCAGTTTCCCCTCTTTAACCCAATCGCGCACACGCTTCATCTGAAGATCGGTATCGCTGCGATGAAAGCACAAACGGCTCTGTTTGCCGCGCCCGACGGCAGGTTCCCAGCTCAGCCAGCCCTGCTCAGACATTTTTGCCAGCACCATACGCGCATTACGTCGTGTACAGCTGAAGATCTCAGCCATGGTCTCGAGGTTGGTATCGCTGTCCTTACCTTCAAAGTAGGTATAGATTTTTGAAAACTGGGTTTGCAGGTGTTGTCGGGACATAAAAGGGGAACCTGATTTTCGAGCCTAAGCCTTTGGAATTTCCTATTTTATACCCTAACCTTCCCATAAAGCTCAATTATCAACTGGTTAAGCTTTGCTCAGCTGAACAATCTTTTTTCCTGTTTTACGAATTCAGCATTGTTATTTCTTTTTCCAGCGCTATTATCGAACCACAAACGCACTCCCGCGCAGGCTCAGGAGCCGAAAATGAGCGATTCAACCGTTCTCTCCCACTTCCACAAAAAACAAAGTTGGATGGCCAGCCATATCGAGCAGGCTCAGTTTCCGACGAAAGAGAGCAAAGCCGGTCTCGCGCTATATAAAGCGGCAGAAAAGCAGCCAGAATTGGTAAACAATCCACATCCAGACAGCGACGCTGATGGATATACTTTCTACCGTGTCGACTGCCATCCACTGATGGTTAGATACGCGATAACGTTGGCACAGAAATGGCCGGAGAGTGAGCGTGAGACCCTGATGGAGTATTTGTCCCAGGTTTCGCTGACTGATATCCCAACCCCGGACGGAATCCATGTAGAGCTTTGTGTTGCCATGCAGGGTGGCAATCCGAAAGCGGCGGGCATGTTGTTCAGCAGTGAAGAAGAACAAGGGACAGTGACGGGTATTTACGATGTGTTTGGTATCGAGCCTGACGCCCAGCACGCAATGCAATCTCACCTGTTAGCATCAGCCAACGGCGCACTCATCGTCTGCGAATAACAGACATAAAAAAAGCGGGGCTAGCCCTGCTTTCTTTTTGGCACTTTTGAAGGAAAAAAACCGCTTTCCTTTTCTCATTCAGTGCATTTACTTATTGATAGCGTTGAATAAATAATGATTATCAAAAAGGTAGTTCAGCGCTATTTTTTCTTTTTACAGACGGTTTGAACGCTCTTTCTTTACGATAAAGAATGCAGCAACAACAAACGCAATAACCAGTACAGTTTCCACTTTCTACTCCTCAACACGGACGGGCGCATGGTGATACTCACCGAGTAATGCCGTTTGCCGCAAAATGTTCAATCTTCAAATTCGAGCGAGATTATAGCCAAGCCCAAGGCGTAAATCTCGATGAGAAGTGGTAATTTTTAACCTGTAAAGGAAGTGCGTACCAAAAGCGTGACATGTCTCTATATCAATTTCACTTTTGTGGGGTTTGTACGTCCGACATCTGCAGTTACACACCTTGGATACCAGATGGATGGATAATGGGAGGAATATAGAAAAAACCAGATGAATATTGGCTTCATCTGGTTTTAATACACAGGGCAACTTACGCGTAAACTACCGACAGGAACTGTTGCAGGGCTTCAGTCACGACAGCAGGTTGTTCAAGGTTGCTGATATGTCCTGCTTGCGGGATCAATTGATAACGACTGCCATCAATTGCATCATGCATCAACTGGGCTTCCAGCGGCGGGCGTGGCTTGTCTTCCATACCTACCATCACCAAAGTCGGTAACGTCAGTTTTTCGATATCATCAAATGCATCACGGCGATTGAACACCATACGGCCAATTTTCACGGTTTCCACCGCAGCTTCACCACGCAGCGAGGCCAGTTTCTGGCGAAAACCCGATATCAGGTCTGGATGTTCAGCTTCTGCATTGTTTGAGAAAAAGAGCGGTACGATCGCATCGCTCATAGGCTCTGGGATCATTTTCATCTGTTCGATGGTATCAAACATACTGAAGTATTTTGCCTTGGTGACTTCCGGTTCATAACCCACGAAAGTATCCATCAACACCAGACTTTTCACCCTTTGGGGCGCTTTCAAAGCAAGTTCCACACCCCACATACCACCGACTGATAATCCAACCAGACTGAACGACTCAACATCTAGATGATCCATCAGCGCGAGAATATCATCAGCATAGTCCTGGAGAGTTTTTGTCTGATCCGGTGCAGATTCAGATTGCCCGTGTGCCCACAGATCTGGAACGATACAGCGGTATTGCTGACTGAGTGCTTCCACTTGTGGTTGCCACATTTGGCTGTCCCACAGATAGCTATGACCAAATAAAACAACCGGGCCACTGCCGACATCCTGGAATGCCATGGTTTTACCATTGACTTGAAAAGTGCGCATCAAAACTCCTTGTTTGAAAAAAACCATGCAATTAAACACGAAAAAGGCGCCGTATGTAGGCGCCTTCTGTCTAATTATTCAGCGTCTGGTTTCTTTTTCTTAACCATGAACACTTCTTCACCCACAGAAACCCCTTTATAGAAACTTCTGTCGCGGTTTTGAGGAGCTGTTTTCTTCGCTGCTGGTTTTTTCACAGGCTTTTTGCCAGATGATTTCTTGGCAAACGTCTTCTTAGGTTTAGGCTTCAAACCTTTGAATTTACCTTCCAGACCTTCAAAGATCGCAAAGTTCATGCGCTTGTCCAGGAAGCCTTCAATGTTTTTAAAGCTGTTCCAGTCTTTCGGACCAACGAAAGAAATTGCAACGCCCTTATTACCCGCACGGCCGGTACGACCGATACGGTGAACATATTCTTCAGCGTGCTTTGGCATATCAAAGTTAATGACGTGCGAAACATTGGAAATATCCAGACCACGGGAAGCCAGATCCGTGGTTACCAGTACTTTATGAAGACCACGTTCGAACTCGTTCATGATGCGGTTACGGGCGCTTTGGCTCAGTTCACCGCTCAATGCTACCGCTTTGATGCCACGTTCAACGAAAACCTTCGCCAGACGATCAGTATCCGCACGTGTCGCCGTGAATACCATCATTTGCTGGTACTGCTCTTCTTCCATCACGCGGTCTAAAAGCGCCTGTTTGTGGTCAAGGTGATCACACAGGTAGAAACGCTGCTCGATGTCCTTGTGCTCTTCATTCACAAAACCAATCGCGACACGTTTCGGCTCGTTGAGCATGTCCGCTGCGATATCGTTCACCTGCTGGTGATCCAGCGTTGCTGAGAACATCAGCGTCTGGCGGCGACGGTGGCTGGCCGCGTTGTTAATCGCATTCAATTGTGGCGCAAAGCCAAGATCAAGCATACGGTCAGCTTCATCCAGGATCAGCATTTCCAACCCTTCGATGTTCACATGACGATGTTCAAGGTGATCAGCAAGACGGCCCGGTGTCGCAACGACAAATACAGGGTTGTTACGGAACTCTTTCGCCTGATCATTGAAGTTTTCACCACCCAGGATCAACGCAGCTTTGTATTGGGTACCGGCCACCAGCTTACGCAGCTCACCATATACCTGTTTAGCCAGTTCTCGGGTTGGTGCCAGCATCACAACGCGCGGCCCTTGACGGCTAAGCGCTTTACCGCGCATCACACGTTGCATGGCAGGAAGCAGGAATGCCAATGTCTTACCTGAGCCCGTTTTAGACGATGCCAACAAATCTTTCCCAGCGCAGGCCACAGGAATAGCCGCAGCCTGAACATCAGTCGGGGCGCTAAATCCCCAATGTTCAATCGTTTTTAACAAGCGTTTGTCTAGGCCCAGGTCTTCGAATTGCAAGGTATTACTCCAGAATAATCATCATTACAGGGAGTTACCGAGCCGATTCAAATCACGAACCCAGCGACACCCCATCAAAATTTGGCGCGAATATTACCACATTTCTGTTTTAGCTCGCAGTTTTTATTGTGCTTGATCACATTTTTCTGAGGGCTTTCTCAATAGGTTTTCTGATTAAAACCCAAGCCAGATAACGTAAAGGCAAAATTCACTCACATTGGTTATCCACCATGGAAAATGTTGCCCCTTTATTCGCCTGGAAACGCTTTACCCTGGAAGAAGAAACACTGACGCTGCCAAACGGCCTGACAACCAAGCATGTCACCCTTACCCACCCTGGTGCGGTACTGATTATTCCCATTACCGACAACAACACCCTGATACTGCTCAGACAATACCGTCCATCCATCAAGCAATGGATTTACGAGTTTCCCGCAGGCACGCTGGAAAGTGGTGAAGATATTGCCTTGTGCGCCCAACGCGAGTTGGCAGAAGAAGCCCAGTTACAGGCAAAGGAATGGCTGGCGTTGGGAGAAAGCATGCCTGCACCGGGATTTTGCAATGAAGTGCAATACCTCTTTGCAGCTAAGGGACTTTCTCCTTGCCACGCTGAAATGGATGACGATGAAGTGATTGAGGTGGTTGAATTCAGCATTGAGCAGGTAAAGGCGATGATTGCTGGCAACGAAATTCAGGACAGTAAAACCATCGTGGCATTCTGCCGTGCCCAATTACTTGGTCTGATCACATAGCCAGTTGTTAACACAATCATTACATTGACATCCGACCAGTTGAGCGATTACGTTGGAGGCAAATCATAGCCTCAAGGATGAAGCATGAAACAGTCACTTGCCCACGCCAACCGAATGCTCAAATTGTTCGGGTTTTTTAAAGTCCCGCTTATCTGGTATTGCCGCCCACGCATCCTGCAGCTAGATGAAGAGCAGGTAAAAGTACTGATCCCCTTAAAGCGCCGTACCAAAAACCACCTAAACAGCATGTATTTTGGCACCCTGGCAGTGGGTGCCGATGTGGCGGGCGGTTTTATGGCAATGAGTAAAGCAGAAGCCCGCGGAAAAAGAATATCCCTGGCTTTCAAAGCTGTGACGGGAGAGTTTTTAAAACGTCCGGAAGCCGATGTCATTTTTACCTGCAATGACGGCAAACTCATCGACAAGATGTTGGATGAAACCCTCGCTACCGGCGAGCGCGTTAACCAGCCCGTCCGGATCACTGCTACTTGCCCCTCCCTTCATGGTGATGAACCCATGGCAGTATTTGACCTGACGCTTTCAGTAAAAGTCGCCCGCTCTTAGGATTCGAGACAAAGCCGACATTTTTCGGCTCTTTCCCGTCTATGAGAGAGCCATATTTTGCCCTTTCCCACTGATTCTCATTAGACTTATAACTAAACGACCTGACGTTGATGGTTGACGCATTCTGGTGGAGAAGTGTTTTGACACAATCGAATACCAGCCTGTTACGGCCGGAAACCGCACCCGGTATTATTCTTATCATCAGCGCATTTGCTGCGTTGGTGTTAGCGAACTCTCCTCTCGCGCCTTACTACTTTTCCCTTCTGGACATGCCCGTCCACCTTAAAATTGGTGACTTAGATATCGAAAAAAACCTGCTGCTGTGGGTCAACGATGGTCTGATGGCACTGTTTTTTCTGCTGGTCGGGCTGGAAGTCAAGAGAGAACTAATTCAAGGTGCGCTTCGCAGCTTTAGCCGCGCCATGTTCCCCGTCGTTGCTGCCATTGGGGGGATGGTCATCCCCGTTCTCATGTTTGTGCTATTTAATCACAACAACCCGGACGTCTTAGCAGGCTGGGCTATCCCCTCAGCAACTGACATCGCTTTCACGCTGGGTGTGCTGGCATTGTTTGGCAGGCGGGCACCGGCCAACCTGAAAGTATTTCTGTTGGCGTTGGCGGTAATAGACGACTTGGGCGCCGTCGTGATTATTGCTGTTTTCTTTAACAGTGACCTTTCCGTGTTCTCGTTAACGCTCGCGGTTTTTGCTAGTGCGCTGTTGTTCTACATGAATGCAAAAAATGTCTCGCGTTTGACAGCCTACCTGTTGGTAGGCGCTATTCTTTGGGTCGCTGTGTTGAAATCAGGCGTTCATGCTACCGTGGCCGGGGTCATCGTCGGTTTTTCTATTCCACTTCGTGTCAGGGAACACAAGGTACGTAGTCCATTGCGGGATTTGGAACACGGCATTCACCCTTGGAGCAGTTTTGCCATCCTTCCCCTCTTTGCGTTTGCCAACTCTGGGGTTCCGTTAGCCAATTTCAGTATGGGTATGGTTTTCGAACCACTGGTATTAGGTATTGCTGTTGGCTTACTTGTCGGCAAACCCTTGGGGATCACGTTAGCCTGTTATCTTGCGGTGAAAGCAGGAATAGCCAATATGCCTCATGGTTTAACCTTCCACCATGTGTTCGCGTCATCCATTCTATGTGGTATCGGATTCACCATGTCGATATTTATCACCACACTCGCCTTCCCCGGAACCGAAAACCAAGGCTTGGTTGATCTGTCCCGGATTGCAATTTTCATCGGTTCTATTCTGGCAGCATTGCTGGGTTACTTTGCCCTGACCCGTACCCTAAAACTCGAACACCGTATGGATAAAAAGTAAAAAATTTTGTGGCATATTGCTGTTTGATGAGCGGGGTAAAAAGCCTAACCTGAGTCCTTTCAAAACCTGCATATTGACTTTTCCGGAAGCCGCATAGATTCAGCGATTAGCGAACTAGTCTACCGACTTATCAACTGTTTTTGTGGATAAAAAATCATTTATCCACACCCATTTTTATCTCTTAACTCACTGAAATTTCGCATTTTAAAATTCTCAAGCTTTCACCGAAGATAAAATGACAATTTTATTCTGTGAACCCATACAAGTTTTTAGGATGAAACAAGCCAATGAAATACAGGTGAATTTTCCGTAAAAGTACGACATGGACGCATGAAATTTTGTTGGAACAGATGGGGATATGAAAGGTGTTGATATTGGCAGGGGGAACAAACAGAAACGCACAATGGCGTGAAAACCACGCCATATCGTGCATCTTTTAATCAAGCCGCTGTAAGGCTCTCTACTTCTTTTACAATGGCATCCGCATGATGGTTCAACTGGCTAAACATTGGCTGGAAGTCTGTACTTTCACTGGCCTCATATTTCTCTATACTCAGGCACAGCTCTGCGAAGGATTTGGCGCCAATCATCGCTGCTGCACCTTTCATCCTATGCGCAATTTTTCGCACGGCAGCAATATCGTTATCCCTCAATGCCGCCTCAAACGCATCAATATCTGCTTGCTGGGATTTTAAATACTTAGCCAGAATCATCTGCATCATCTCAGCGCTGTCACCAATCTGGTCTTTCAATTGCGCCAGATCCAGATACTGGATGCTTTGCTCCAACGTGTTTTCAATGTGCGCTGCAGGTGCATCAGACGTTTCTTCTTCAAACATCGCGCTATCAGCGTCTTCAAATTCGGGCAGCTCCGACTGGGTTGACGGTACATAGAGCATCATCAGGTTGACCAATTGATCTTTGGTGAAAGGCTTGGCCAAATGCGCATTCATTCCCGCCTGTAAGCAGCGTTCGGAGTCACCGGAAAGTGCGTTAGCGGTGACCGCAATAATTGGCACACTGGGATCGAACTGGCGGATTTTTTCCGTTGCTTCAAATCCGTCCATTTCCGGCATCTGGCAGTCCATCAAGATCAGATCAAATGGCGTCGCGCGGTGTTTTTCCAACGCTTCAAGACCGTTGTCAGCAATGGTTGATTTACACCCCAGCCCGTTTAATACCAATACCATTAAGTCCTGATTCACCAAATGATCTTCTGCTATCAAAACATTCAATCCATCAAAGCGGACTGTCTCTGACAGCACGTAGTCCTCTTTTTCTTCAACCGCACCATCCACAGACAAGGCGTGGAAAAGAGCAATTGGGCTAATTGGGTTTATCAAACATGGCATGCCATGTTCATCTACAACACTGTCATGGCTGATCAGAATGGTATTCGCTGCCTGATTCAGCACAGGACGCATCTCACCAATCATATTGTCATCAATAAAGAGCAAGTGTTGGGAATCTACCGTTTCTGAGCGTGCACTCTGCGGGTCATATTGCTTCACCGGCATACCAATACTGTTGAGGTAGGCATTGAAAACGGCATAGAGCTGGGCATCGCGGGTCGCCACTAGCGCCGTCACCTGCTGCAATTCAGGTTTTAGGATCATACCGCTGTAAAGGGTATCGTTGTTGCCTGTAATAGTTTTAAGCGGCAGATCAACACTGAAGGTCGTGCCCACACCTTCTTTACTTACCACCCGAATGACACCCCCCATCAACCCTGTCAGTTTCAGGCAAACCGGCAAGCCCAAGCCGGTTCCCTGATAGGAGCGCGAGTAAGAATTGTCGACCTGGGTAAAGTTTTCAAATATGGCGTCAAGGTTGTCTTCCGGAATGCCTATGCCGGTATCTTTCACTTCAAGGCGAAGTACTGGGTGCTCCATATCCAGTGCCCGGCTCAAGTGCACCATCACAGAGCCTTGCTTGGTGAATTTCACCGCATTCCCCACTAGGTTGAGCAATATCTGGGTAAAGCGAACCGGATCCAGCAATAGCCAGCGCGGCAAATTAGGCTCGATCAGGCAATGCAAGCGAAGGCTTTTTTCTACCGCTTTGGCGTGGAAAACCACCAGCGCGTCATGAACCAGTTCAGAAAGCTCACTCTCCTGTTCAATCAGCTGCATTTTGCCCGCTTCGATTTTGGTCAAATCAAGCACATCATTGATGATATTGAGCAACGCATTGGATGAGTGCACCAGGGTGTCAACAAAGTAGGACTGCTGCTGGTTGAGCGGCGTTTCTTTCAACAGGTTGGACATACCCACAATGCCATTCATGGGCGTGCGGATTTCATGGCTCATCATGGCTAAGAAATTGGTCTTTGCTTCGTTGGCGCGCTCCGCCTCTTCCTTGGCATGCACCATTTCTTGGGTGATCTGGTCGTTGAGGTTTTTCTGGCGCGCAAAGTTGACCATCGCACTCAAACTGGAAAGAACCGGCTCAAGCCAGTTCAGAAGATCTTCATCATAATTGGTGGACTCATCAAACAGACAAACCACACCCACCAACTGGTTGGACAGGAAAAGCGGCATACTGAGTGAGTTAATGATGAGATTCCCTTTATCGGCAGAAAGCCCCGCCAATTGCAGGCTCCGATCACCCTGTTGGGTTTCTATCACTTTGGTGATGACACCATTGACGAACTGTTCCGATACATAACCGTTGGCGATCAGTCGTGTCTGTGACAACACGCGGTAATTGTTAGCAGAGTCGTAATCAAGCTCGACGATAATACCGTGGTTACTTTCACCAATTTTCAGGAGGATTTTCAGCACTTCACGAAAGCTATTATGAAAATCTTCACTGGTCAGGAACTGATCCTGAAGCGCTTTTACGGCCGAGAAGAGTTCAGCGCCTTTGGAGACTTTGATCTTATCCAGGTGCTGCTCAGTAATGTCCCGGATAATCGCCGCCTGCAGTTGCTGCTCTCCCACATCAATGCGTGTTGAGCGAACCTGCACGATGACTTTATTTTTCTCGCCGTTTAACTCGTAATTGAGGTTTTTGGTATTAAATCCATATAGCGCCTGTGAGAAATACGCACGCGAATCCGGCACCACTTTGGCAATGATCTGGGCAAGAGAGACATTTTCCAGCGGCGTGTCCTCTAGTTCGAACATCCTTCTTGCCGCTTCATTGAGCGTGGTCACCCTGTGATCATCAGCCATGACCACTAACCCGTCTTTGTAACTGTGAATAATGGTATTGAGATAGTTCTTGCTCGACTCAATCTCTTTAATGGCACGGGCATACTTCCAGATCAAAAACATGATCATCAGATCGAGCAAAAACACCTGAACAATGCCAGACACAATTTCCGACGTCAGCGTATTGTCGATAGGGCGCGGGTCTTCATAAATGATCAACTCTCCCACTTTGTTCGGTTCGTTCAATTCTGTGTATATAAGGGGAAAGCTTCGCAGACGGAATTCATTGTCAAAACGACCGTCTTTCGGTGCCGTGATATGACGGAAATTATCATCCTTTGATACCACTTCAATGCGATAAACAAACCGCGACAACGATTCACTCTGGAGATCATTGATAATGGCGTCGAAATCGTAATTCCACAGCTGGTTTGGCAAGCGGAGGGAAAGCCGGGTCGCAATGGCATTGATTTCATAGTCCATTTCGCCATAAAGGCGATCATGGGTTTTGTAGTAGTTATAGATACCGAAAAGGCTCAGGATCAGCGTGCCGCTGACAACCAAAATCACAGCAAGTTTGGTGCGCATCATTAACATAGTGTTATACCTGCATACTTGACGTGATGTCGGCGATGCTACTTCTGGCCTGGTCGAAAACCTTGGTCACTGTTTTGTCATTCAGAGATAACTGGTTACACCAATGCAGCAACCCATTCCACCTGCCCTGCTCAATGTCCTGACAAAGACTCAGCAGCTGACCATAAGTGCCCTCTTTATTCACCAGCGCGTTTTTCACACTTTGAGATAAATCCAGTACATCAACGATATCGGACATGGGTTTACTCAACATGACATCCAACATTGAGAAAGCGCCCACAATAAACGCTTCATCAGAATTGAAATCGCTGGCTTCAAACGGCAGTGTCGACAGGAAGGTTGCGCGGGTCAGGGAAGTATTTTGCAGCTGTGACGCATGTTGATGGTTCAAATTGGACATAATGAGCAAGGACACCAAGCGCCTGAGCGCCTGAACACCCAAATACACGACGGCCTGACGAGGGTTGGCAATCTTGTTGGTTTTGGTCTTCGCCAGAATATTTGCGCTCGCCACCACTTTGTAGAGCAAAGAGACATCTTTCGAGATCACCTTCGTCAGGGTGTCTATGTCATCAGGATTTCTGTTAATGACAATGCAAACATCAAGCAGAGACATCACCGAAGGGGCGATATCTTCTGAGCGTTTGATCTGCGGCTTTTCAAAAAAGTAGCCCTGAAACAATGCAAAGCCCGCATTCTGCGCAGCGACTAACTCGTCTTGCTTTTCCACCTTCCTCGCCAGAAAAACCTGCTGGGAATATCGAGCAATGGTCTCTTCCCATTCAGCCGCTTTCGAGCGTTCCATACTGATACTGAAGATGTCCACCAGCTCCAAGTGGTTACGCCAGTCGTTAACCAGCACCTTGCCATCCATGAGGATTCGGTAACCTTCTGTTCGATAGGCGCGCAGTTTGCTGACAATCTCTGGCGTTGGCGTGCAATCATCGGTAATGGAAATGATCAGGTGCTGTGCCGGCATGGATAGCGGGATCTCATCCAGCAGCGATGATTCACCAAAACTGACGATATAACGCAGCTGATCTTTTTTGGCGCCACTGGCAAGGAAATTGGCGCTGAGGATTCTCGACGTTGCTGTGTCCTCGTCAATAGATGGGAATTTGTTTTCAAGCCCTTCACGGAACAGGAGTTCACTGCCCCACTGCTTGAGCTCTTTATCGAAGATCGGCTGACAAGAGAAGAATACCTCGGCCACGCAGACTGATTCCTATAAATTAGACACCTTTATAAAAATTAGACCACTTGCGTCAATTTTCCTTCTTTTTCCACTAAATACAGGAGGTAAATGGCGGGTTTTTGTGGAGATAGAGAGGCTCAAGTATTGCAAACGCAGCAAAAGGAAAGAGGAAGTCGTCTGACTTCCTCTTGGTGATGGTTATCAGGCGTCCGCTTCGAGCCTGAAAGGAATGCGCTGTGGCTTGTCACTTAATCCACCCACCTGCACAGCAGTAATTTTCCCGCCGTCAGAATCAACACTCGCCCAAAGCAAGGAACGGCGATTCAACAACTCGCCTTGCTCGAACAGGTAACGGTACTTCCCGCCCTGGAATATGTGCAGGTATGAAGCCAGCGCCCCCGCGGCACTGCCAGTGGCAGATTCCTCATCAATACCGAGCAATGGGGCAAAATTCCGGCATTTGGCGGAAATATCAGACTCCGTCGGCGTTAACGCAAATACGTGTAATGCGCCGGTTTTAGTGCGCGCATTAAACGCTTTGATCGCTTCCAAGTCCGGCGTCATCTCCAGCAGTTGACGCTCATCTGTGACAGGAACAATGACATCCATTAGACCGGTTGATACAGCCTGAACAGGAAGCCCTGTTGCAAGGATGTCCTCTGCACTCAAACCCAGCAGTTTAGCGACGTCTTCTGCAGCATACTCGTCCCCAAACTGTGGGAGTACCTGCTGCATTGTGATACGCCCTTCCGGACTGACTTCTACTTTTAGAATCCCTGCGCCGGTTTGTTGGGTGTATTCACCGGCGTCGATCTTTCCTAGGTGAAACAGGGTCGCAAAAGCACCGACAGTCGCATGGCCGCAAAAATCGACTTCATTGGTGGGAGTAAAGAATCTAACTCTATAATCAGCTTTCTTGGATGGAAGGATGAACGCGGTTTCTGAATAGCCCAATTCTGCCGCAATTGACTGCATTTGAGGCTCGGTAAGTGAAGTACCGTTAATGACAACACCAGCAGGGTTTCCACCGCGATTATCTTCAACGAATGCATTCACTACATAGACTTCAATTATTCCTGACATAGCTACCTATCCTTGTTGTTCTTATTGTTCTTGCCGACTGAAACCAGCCAGTTAACTCTGCGATGAGATGAATGCGCTTTTTGGCTAGCCAAACCAAACTCTCCATCGCGTGAAACATGAACGCTATTTGTTACAGTGTTACAAAATGAAGGAAAACACAAGAAATTGATATCCTCCCTTCGGGTGAGTTGAATGACGCCGCGATCACAACGTCAGTCAATTTCGCTGAATCCCGCATATTCAGGTTGTTTGGTTATACCTGCTTCGACACTTGCTACTCTTGCCACTTTTTCCTTAAAATACGGGCAAACTAACGATGAGTAGTAAGCGAATGATCGATTTAGAAAACCTGATTAAAGATGCCCCAGAACGCGAACCGGATATTCCGTTGCCGTCGTTGGAAGAGCAAAAGCGCATTGCGGCTGAGCTGAAAGCACTGGAAGAAAAAGGCGAGTTGACGCCTGAAATTCTGGAAAAATACTTCGGCGGTAAGTCCACCCACTAAGGGCTTTGCGAACGGTATAACGCGCCACTTCAAAAAAGGGCGCGTTTTTTATTTGTCAGCGGGTCGAAGAATGCTCTCAAAAAAAGCACCGTTTTCGAACAGGGTTTCTGTCATCGACGACAGTATATTTTCATCCACCCTTTCAATAACCTTTTCCGGGTAGATATACCCCGACACGTCATAGCCCCATAAGTCATACCTTGCCATTGAACCAACCATAAACTGAGGGTCACTCTGGGAATCAAACAAGTCTCTCAACAACTGTCTTGCTGCAATATTCCTCTCTTCTCTTGTCACTGGTTTCACCAGTTCAAGTTCGACTTCCGGCCAAAGTCTGTTTAACTCTGCCTCACGCTCCGGAGAGATCAGGGCTGTCATGGTGGTGGTTGCGACTGTTTCTCCATCCCAGGTCCAGGAAGAAACATAGGGATCGTAGCTGAGGGAATACTTTTCCCTGATCAGGCGATTGTAACGGGCCTGCAGGATACGATTCAGCATATCTTCTGCAAACACAGACTCAACAGTGCGTGGCGATGAAGCGGAAATGTAGATTCGCTCAATGTAGGTGCGATCCTCCGGCGATAAATCACGCGCTATCTTCCCGCCTTTGGCGTTGTAGAGTATACCCTTCGGAATCGTTTCTTTTCTTTGTGTTTGGATGCCTCCTAGCAAAGAGGCTGTGAGTGCCTGAACATGGTTAGGCGGTAAGTCTGACGCAACATATATAGAATAGTGTCCCAGATCGCCAAACAGCTTTTGATACAGCGCCACTACATCCACATATTCCACTGCCTGATAGTCGCTGACAGCGAGTGGTGATTCATACGAAGGTTTGGGATAAATCAACGTCAGTGTGGCCTGGATAAACATATCGTAAGGCGACGTTTGTGCTTCTGATATCCGCGCCAACACGCGCTCTCTTTCTCGCTCGAAGGCCTCTTCACTCGGTGAAATTTCCTCAAGTAGATACCGCAGGGCATTGAGCGACTCGTAAAGCGCGGGCGTGGGGGACGATAAGGCGTAGTTGTGGCTGTTGCCGTAAACCTGGGGTTCAATAATGCTGCCAAGAGATTCAATATAATGGGAGAAATCCGGCGCCCCGATGTCTCCTACACTTCCGCTGCGGAAAGTTTCAAACATCAACTCAAGCGCTGCCCGCTCTTTGGTGGACAATGATGCAATACCTCCTTTGGCCTGCAACACCATTTGCGTTTCGGACTGGCTGTCATCAAGGCGATAGTAGTGTACAGGGAGGCCATTTTCTAACGTCCATACAAACAGCCTGGGCGCTGGTTCCGTTATTTTTCCGGCGACGGAAGGCGATACTGTCGGTGCAGGAATCTCTACGTCAGCATAGGTCACATTCACCGCCTCGCCGGGTCTCGCCACCTGCTCAAAATAGGATTGCTGCAATATAGCTGCATCAGCGCTTTCTTCACCTGCGGCATAGACCAGCGATATTGCCTGGTTGTCCACATCCAACAATGCAGTCAACTCACGGTTGATATCATCCAAACTCAGTAGTGACAAAAAGCGGCGAAAATTACTTTCTAGTTGGGTCTGGCTCTGCGGCAAACGGTTGAAATACAGATCGCTGACCGCTTTTTCAGCCACATCCAGCGGAAACCGGATATCATCAAACTGCACGTTCGCTGCGTACTGCTCGACAAGCGCTTGATATTCTGCGTTGGTAATGCCGCTATCCCGCAATGCAGCAAGGTTGTGCGCCAATGCATCAACCATGGCTTCACGATCTGCTGCATTTAAGTCCACCACCAGCTCATACACCGATTTACCCGGCGAGAAGGTAAAATCAATGAACAGACCATTATGGGTAATACCTTGGCGATCAAATTGCTCTTCAAGCCTCAGTTGGATAGCGTCGAGCAGCATCCATCTTTGCCACAATGCACGTTGGGCGGCCAGGGTATTCGGATAATTGTCCTCCCCCCCTTGGATACTGATAACAATCGCCGGGGACTCTCCTTTCGACGCAAACAAAGATGTGGGGTATTTGCCATTGCTGTTTAGCGGTGGCAATTCATGCTTCGCCGGTTGAGGATTATTGGACGGCAATGAAGCGAATTCATCTTCTATCCATTGGGCGGTTTCATTGACATCAAAGCCGCCAGTCACCACCAGTTGCATCTGATTGGCCTGATACCAATGACGATAAAAACGTCGGAGGCTTTCAGGTGTGGCATTGGTCAGGGTTAGTTCCGTTCCAATGGGATCGCGGTTGGCATAAAGCGAACCTGCCAAAGTGGATTCGTAAAGCTTCATCGGCCAGGAAGCATCTTGTCTGTCATCCTGGCGCCATTCACCGAAAATCACGCCAATTTCACTTTTAACTTCGCTTTCATCCAAGGTGAGTCCGTCACCAATATCCCGAAACCAATCCAACGCTTTGGGCAGCGACTGGTTGTCCGGCAGTGATAACTGGTAGATGGTTCGGCCATAATCGGTGATGGCATTAATATCCGGTCCAAATTCCACCCCGACCTGCGCAAATTCTTCGAATACCGTGTTGTGGGGAAAACGACGCGAACCGTTGAACGCCATATGCTCGATAAAATGTGCGTAACCTCTTTCTTGTTCCCGTTCACTCAAACTGCCGACATTGACGATCAGCCGCATTTCAATCTCTTGTCCCTCTATGGGGTAAAGATGGTAGCGAAAGCCATTGGCCAGCGTTTCGCTGCTCCAGTTGGGATCAGTTAACAAGGGTGACGACACATTGTTCGCACAGCCAGAGAGAAACAATATTAAGACGATGGCCACGTAGCGGGCGAGCATAGCAACTCCGTGCCTTTTCAGCGAAGGGGATCCGGTAAACTAGCGAAACATCCTGAACATGCTGAACATGCTGAATATCAAACAGTTTAGGTATTACTATCTATACCATATACGCTAACAGACGTTTGGTGCAGGTTTGATATCCATCCGTCAGGACATATTTGTGAGCCTTGCTGTTTCAGTGGTGTTTGTGGTTGTGATGAAGGCTTCCAGCCAGATATCCCCGTAACTTGTTGTACAGCGCAATTTGTTCGGCTGAAAGTAAGGCTGTCTGAGCCAAGTGTGCATTGAGATGGATAAACCTAAGCTCTGCTTTCAATCCGGCAATAATCTCCGTTTGATCCCGCAAGGATTCACTGGTTACATCCCGGGCTGAAAATGCCCTATCGAGCACTACCTCTGCCTGAATCAATTGCTCACCTTTATCTATTGCTTCTTTTCGCATGGCGAGAAACAGTTGCTGCGTCTTTTCCAATTGCTCATCCGTTAACGAAAGCTCTTTGGCAAGATCCAACACATGCTTCGGCCCAGGATAGCCATTAAGCTCAGCGTCTTTTGCCAAACCAAATCCCTTCCCATGTTTGAACGCAGCAATTTCTTCGTCCGACAAGGACTTTACAGCCCTGCTTTCCTGACCGACATACTCTGACTGGTGCATCTCAGCCTGAACCGGGAGCGATAACCCCAAAAGGGGCAACATACAAATAAGCATTACGTTATTCATGATTTTGCTGGCAACTGACACAGAGCCTGACCTCCGGTTTGACTGCCAAACGGGCTGCTGGAATTTCTTCACCACACTCTTCACAATAGCCATACTCCTCATCATCCATACGTTTTATCGCCAGTTCCACCTCCTTTAGCTGGGTTTGATAGTAACGGTAATTGGACTTCGCCAGCTCATGTTGTTGCATCGCATCCATACGCGAAACCCGCCCAAAAGATTGCTGATCCAGCATTACAGGGTCGGTTTGTTCTTTCAGTAACATCAATTCGTCATTGATATGCGCTTTGAGCTGCTCCAGCTGCGCTCTTTGTTCGCTCATCATGGTGAAATCCCCAAAAAGAAAAACTCCACCAACTGACTGGTGGAGTGAACTTTGAGTATTAGCCCTGACAGACAAACTCGCCGCTTTTCATTTCAAAGGTGTGATCCGGTCAGGCTTTGTCTATGAATGCCATAAAACGCGCGCGCACCAGCTGTAAAAAAATGTAAGTACATCTTTCTAGCACATCTAAAAAATGATGCATCCATGTTACCAAAGCCACCAGCATATACCTTTGATATCGCCTTTACTGCTAAATAAAAAATCCACCATTCACACGCAGAATTGGATTTGCACATTCACTGCCGACGATAAAATGTGCGAATTGATAGCGCCACCCTATAGGAGAAAAATGACCATACACGCACTGTGTATTTAGGGATGAAAAAATGAAAAAGCACTTTGAGCTTATCGATAAGCCGACGTTTTTTGGCGCATTGGGACTTCTGTTCTCAGTGATCATTCCACTTCTGATTTGGCCTGAAGAAGGCGCAGAGTGGATTGCGATTGCAAAAACCTTTATGACCGACAAGCTCGGTTTCCTCTACCTCGCTCTTGGTATCGCCGCTTTTTTCTTTATGGTTTATATCGTGTTCAGCGATATTGGCCAGATAAAACTGGGGGATGCTGACGAGAAACCTGAGTTTGCAACTAGCTCTTGGGCAGCAATGCTGTTCTGTGGCGGTATCGGGGCCAGTATCCTCTACTGGGGTACCATCGAATGGGCCTATTACTATCAAAGCCCTCCATTCCAGCTGGAAGCAGGCAGCGAAGAAGCAGTCCGCTGGGCAGCAACTTACGGTATTTTCCACTGGGGCCCGATTGCCTGGTCTATCTACCTGATCCCCGCATTGCCAATTGCTTACTTCTTCTATGTGCGCAAGCAGCCTGTATTGAAAGTATCATCAGCATTGATGCCTGTTATCGGCGAGGCGCGCAGCCACGGTAAATGGGGCAAGTTTATTGATGTTCTCTTTATTTTTGGCTTGCTCGGCGGCGCAGCAACAACATTGGGTCTGGCAGCACCTCTAATCAACGAAGGTATCAGCTATCTGTTTGGTATTCCTTCCACCACAGTTACCCAGGTTGGCGTGCTGCTCCTGTGTACCGCGCTTTTTGCCTACTCCTCTTACAAAGGCATGGATGAAGGTATTAAGGTTCTCAGTAACATCAACTTCTGGGGTGCACTCGCACTGCTGGCCTTCATCCTTGTGAGTGGCCCTACCCTGTTTATGCTCGAAACCGGCCTGGACTCCATTGGCCGTATGTTGTCTAACTTCTTTGTTATGGCGACATGGGCAGAACCATTCGGTGGCTACGGCACATTTGAAGACACGCATTTCCCACAGGACTGGACCATTTTCTACTGGGCGTGGTGGTTGGTATTTGCACCAAGTATGGGCCTGTTTGTCGCGCGTATTTCACGCGGACGCACCATCAAACAAATGGTGTCAGGTTCAATCTTCTTTGGTTCAATGGGCTGCGCACTGTACTTCATGATTCTGGGTAACTATGGTCTGTCTCTTCAGCTTTCCGGTCAGTTGGATGTTGTATCCATCCTGAATGAGAAAGGCGCAACGACAGCCATCTTCTCGATTCTTGAGCAGTTGCCGATGAGCACACTGGTCATCGCTACCTTCACGATTCTGTGCATCATCTTTACCGCAACCACGTTCGACTCCATTTCGTTTATTCTGGCTTCCGTGGTGCAAAACAACGTGACGGAAGATCCACTGCGTTGGAACCGTCTTTTCTGGGCATTTACTCTGTCGTTTATGCCATCGGTACTGATGTTTATGGGCGGTCTTGCTACCCTGCAAACCGCAGCGATCGTCGGTGGCCTGCCATTGCTGGTAATCGCCGTGATGTTGATGATCTCCGGTGTGAAAGCAGCAACGCTCGACCTGTCACATCAAGAAGGTTACGTTGACCCTGTGATCAACATTGAGGAATTCCCGGACGTCGATCCTTGGTCTCGCGAAGGTATTGCCATGGCGAAATTTGAACGCCTGAAAGACGAAGCCATCGCTGCTGCTGAAGAAGAACGCGAAAAGCTGAATGCTATCTGGGTTCTGAAAAAAGAAATCCGTGCAGCAGCTCTTGCCCGGGGTGAATCTGGCGCTGAACTTGGCGATGCTCCAGAAGAGCAATTGGTCGAGATCCAACGCCTTACTGATGAAGCCATGGCAGCCAAAGAGCATAAACTGCAGGCATCTGAAAGTGCTCAGCAGGCACGTATCGAATTCAACGAATTGGTGCGAGAGCGCCGCAGACTTGAAGAAGAAGCCCTGTTGGCTAACAAGGCTTAATCTCTTGAAAAAGAAAGCCCCAGCATTTGCCGGGGCTTTTTTTACTGATTTTTTAGAGGGCGATTATTGAAGCTCCCAAGGACCCCACTGTGATCCTGGGGTATCACCTTTCGTCCACCATTTCGCTTTGTAAGTGTTACCTTGGTAGATAGTCAGGTCACCACCGTTGTAAACCTTGTCCGCGCTCCACTCTTTCGCAGAACCGTCATCAAAGGCTTCCCACACTGCAGATGTTCCAGGTTCTTCACCTTTCGTCCACCACTTAGCGGTGTACTCGATGCCGTTATGAACAACTTTGTCACCTGTGTTGTAAACCTTGTTTGGATCCCAGTTGCTGTCGATTGGGCCTGGTTTACCTTTCACATTCACGGTCACAGTCGCTTCTGCGCTGTCAACACCATCAGTAACGGTGACAACAACCGAAATAACAGTGTCTTCTGCAGATTCAACAGTCGGTACAGTGATAACTGCGCTATTGCCTGTTTGAACAAGGTCACCAGGTGCAGCCGTGATGGTCAGTGCATCATTGTCTGCGTCAGTCGCTGAAACATTGATGGTCGCTGTTTCACCCGCATTGACGTTCACTGATGCAGGTACAGTCAGCTCAGGCACGTTGTTGACTGGTTCGCCAGTGCCTTTTACGTTAACAACAACACTTGCAGAGTCAGACTTCTTACCATCTGAAACCGTTACATTAATAGTTTCAGTAATATCAACAGACGTGTTTGGTGCTTTGTAAGTGACAGTTGCAGTGCCGTCGCCATTGTCAGCCACTTCAGCACCCACTGCTTTGAATGTCAGCTTGTCACCATCTTTGTCAACAGCTGAAACGTCAAAGCTCAACACACCGCCACTAACGATATTTTGTGCACCAGGAACCGTCAGAACAGGCGCTTCGTTCGGTACGATCTCTTTGCTGAACACCAGGTCGATTTGCTCTGCCAGCGGTGAACGCAGGTTAGTACATTCTTTCAGCTTGCTGCCGTGGTTAACAAAGCTGCCTTCACACTTGATGTCACCATGTACCTGCCAAACGATAATACCGCCCAGATCGTTATCGACGATGTATTCAGCCTTCTTGCGAATTGCTTCTGGGTCGTCGTAGCTCAGGAAGTATTTACCTTTCACAGCGTAAGGCACTTGGGCATTCGCATCCCACTTGTGCTCCCAACCTGGTTGCTTAACGAGGTAGTTATAGTTAGGTTGACCTTCAAACACTTTCCAGTTGTCCAGGTCAACCGCTGATACCGTTGGACCATCAACAGAGAAGTTAACGTTGCGTTTGTCAGTTGGCGCACCAACGTAAGCTTCTGCTTCGGTGGTTTGAACGCCACGGCCGTAGAACGCCGCACCAAAGTTGATTTGCTTAGAGTTGATACCTTTAACATCAACCATCCAGTTCTTCAGTGTTTCAAGGTTCAAACCTTCAAACTCTTCTTCTGGGTACGGGTACAGTGGTGAGTTATGACCTGCAACATTCGACCAACCACCGTTCAGGTCGTAAGTCATCATGTTGAAGTAGTCCATAGAGCGCTGCAGGCGTTCCCAGTTGTAACCTTCCAGTGCCGCTGGTACCGCTTTGAATGCCGCTGTCAGCAGACGGTCTGGCCCGATGCGTTCACGGATATCATCCATCAACTGTTCAAAGTTTGCGTAGTCTGCGTCAGTACCGGTAAAGTTCATGCCGCCAGAGCCTGGGTATTCCCAGTCGATGTCGATACCGTGGAAGCCCAGTGCGATGAGTCGGTCAATGTCCGCTAGGAAGCGTTCTTTCTTAACAGGATCTGCCGCCATTTCTGGGAAGTGCTTGGACATACTCCAACCACCGATAGATGCCATTACCTTCACGCCTTTTTCATTCGCGAGGTCGATCAGGCCTGGCGCGCCGCCAGCTTTTTTCAGTGGGATTGGCATTTGGCCAGTTACGCCGGTTGGCTCATGTTTCCAACCACGTCCATCTTTTACAAAACCTTGCGCCTGAACTTTCGCTAACGCTTCCGCTTGCCAAGGTTCATTTCCTGGGTACTCGTGAATGTATTCAAGCTCACCCCACAGGATGTGGAAGTCCCAACTGGAGTAGACATCCGGGTGCAATAGTGGGCCTGGTTCCTGAACTGCATTTGGTTGATAAATGCTCTTGTTACGAAGGTCGCCACTGTGCAGGCTGCCATCTTTCGCAACGCCAAAAAACGAAAAGTTCAGGATGTTGTAGATATCCATATCTACGTTAAGGTGCGTAGCTTCACCTTTTACGCTAAAGCCGGCATCAGTGCCCTTCCACGCTTCCCATTGCGTCAGGTAACCGATAACCGCTTTATCATGCGCCGGCGCTGCTTGTACTGCGGCGGTCATGCCGAGCGTACTTGCAACACACGCCGCAATAGCGGTGAGCTTAAGTCCTTTATTCATATTGTTTTTCTCCACGTCTGGGTGTTGGTGTTTTTCACTAGGCATAGAATTTCCCACCAGTTAATTTCCGACGCGAATAAAAAACTCGAACTTTGGTACAGGCGTTCAAAATCAAACTACTCAATTACGTTTTTTTGCACTTTTTTTGGCACTAGAGCAAGTCATCACACCTTGCTGACAATTTGCACACCTCCTAACTGAACCGCCATTATTTTCCTTTAATATCAGTGATTTTGAAGACACATCACAAACCCGACACTCCAACATCCCCCTTCCATAAACGCAAAAAAAGCTCCGCCTGCAACAGCAAAGCGGAGTGAACTAAAAAGTAATAAAGTAATAATGCGCTAACTAAAGATGTTAAGCCGTGCTATGGCAGCACACTGAACACAGAGCAATAGCCATGCCTAAATGTAGGCAGTAATAAAATCAACGCTATACGGCAAAGTAGCTTGCGACGCCAAAACTTTTGCGCTTTTTCAAGGCATACACTGCACCAAAGACGGTCAATCCCTTGAAAAAGTGGCTCCGTTGTCTCAAAGCGCGGGCTTTTTGTCTGTCACTAATTCCAATTTCTCACATCCTTTCGGATAATGTCCGCTCCCTGGCCTATGCCGACAGTAATCGAGAGAACAACAATGGATTTTGCATTACCCCTCGTCATCCTGGTGATGATTGTATTTATTATTCTCAACCGCCAAAAAGCCAAGAAACTGGCTGAAGAAAATCAACAGGCCGGTGCAGCGTTTTTGGCTCAGAACGCACAGGAAGATGGGGTGACTACCACGGACAGTGGACTGCAGTACAAAGTGCTTCAGGAAGGCGAAGGTGATGCACACCCAAGTGCAACATCGCGTGTGAAAGTGCACTATCACGGCACACTGATTGACGGCACCGTGTTCGACAGCTCCGTTCAGCGTGGTGAGCCTATTGAGTTTGGTCTGAATCAGGTCATTAAAGGCTGGACTGAAGGTGTACAGCTGATGAAGAAAGGTGAGAAAACCCGCTTTTTCATCCCAGCTCCCTTGGCTTATGGCAATGCATCAGCGGGGATCATCAAGCCAGGTTCAACGCTGATTTTTGATGTTGAGTTGCTTGATTTCCAATGAGCAACCGGACAATTTCCAATTGAAAAAAGAGAGGCCGCAAAATGCGGCCTCTCTTTTTACGATACCAAGTTTACGATACCAATCTCGTGTGAATCACCCTGTGTGCTTCGATCCAAACGCTGACTTCTTCAAACGGTAAAGGTTGTGAGAAGTAGTAGCCCTGGCAAATATCGATACCGCAGCTTGCCACAAAAAGCTTCTCAGCATTTGTCTCTACCCCTTCAGCAACCAGGGCGCAGCCGGTCACTTCGCTGATTTTCGCCAACAGCTGATACAGGTTCTGACCACGTTCTTCTTTTACGTTTAGCAGCAGAGAACGGTCCAGTTTTACTTTGTCGAAGTTGAACTGCAACAAGTGAGGGAATGATGCATAGCCAGAGCCAAAGTCATCAATCGCTACCGTAATGCCGAATGTTTGCAGAGCCTGAATATTCTCACTGATTTGGTTATGGTCCTCCAAAATAGCCTCTTCAGTGATCTCAATCTCCAATGACGTCGCAGGCACTTTGTGGTACTTCAGGCGCTCAGCGATGTAATCAACAATGTCAGGGTTTGAAATCGTTTCGGCAGACACGTTCACGGCCACTTTGCAGCCAGATTCCAGTGGCAGCTTGCCCATATCAGCCAGCACCATGTCGATAACCATCTGGTCCAGCTGCCCCATTGCACCCAGGTTCTGGAAATCCTGAATGAAGGTCGGTGAGTGCATATTGCCCTGCTCATCACGGTATCGAACCAATGACTCGAATGCCAGGTGGCCTGAGTCCGTCAAATGAACCTGTGGCTGGTAGAACATCACAAACTCACCGCTGCTCAGCATTTTACTGACGCGCTTGCTCACCTCATGCTTGCTGATATAGCTCGACATAGAGGTATTCACGTCGCCCAAAAACGACTTCAACGTACTGCGCTCAATCTCCACTTTGCGCAGCATATTCTTGCTGTCCAGGCTACTTTTTCCGACATAGCTCAGGTAGAACGGACGATAAATAAGAATACCCAGTCCAATAACAACCAGCTGCAGGATCACCCCGCCAAAGCTGTTTTGCGTTGCCAGATAACCACTGATCAATGGCGGTGTCATCCAATCTACAATCGTACTGACCGGCTCGACAAACCCGATCGCCATACTCACATACACCACCACAAACGCCACCATAGGCACAAGGATGAACGGGATAATGAGTGTTGGGTTGAAGATGATCGGCAACCCGAACAACAGCAGTTCGTTGATGTTAAACATCACAAGAGGCAATGCTGACAGCGCCAGGGTGAGATGGCGTCTGTCTTTGGAAAAGAACAGAATGCACAGCAAAAGACTCAGTGAAATACCTGAACCACCCAACGACAGAAACGCATCATAAAATCCCTGACCAAGGATATTCAGCGGCTCCTCGCCCACCTGCCAGGCAGCAATGTTGCTTTGTGTATCTTCATACAACTGTTGTTTGGCGCGAAACAAGAAGTTGTGACCATTGATACCAACAGCGCCCAACAGACCAAGGACAAACTGGTAAGTCAGACCGCCGCTAAAGGTCAACGGGTTGAGTGTCAGGTGTTCTTTGAATATTTGCGATTCATAGATAATGAAACCCGTCAGTTTGGTGAAACATATGGTCACCAACAGGAAGACAAAAAAGTGCCCTACCTGTTTATACAAGGCGCTAACAAAATCTAACCGTGACGGGTCGAGTGGAAATAGCCTGAAAGAGACACAACAAACCACCGACACTATCGCCGTCAGCAAAGCAACCAATGAATTGTTAGGAAGCCCGCTTTGCGCGACCAGCCCATTGGACAAAGAGATGGCCACATACATCACCAATGCGTATGGCAATACAACCATGGGGTTGACGTTGTGCTTTGCTGAAAGGTAATAGGTGGCAATGATGCATAACGCAGAAGGGTAAATACCAATCAGTAATGTATTTAAATAAAAGAAGTGACTGGTAATCTCAGGATACCCAGCCACGTTTGCTAAATGACCAACGAATATTGAAATTGCATTACAGATCGTTAGCGGGAGAAGCAATAGAAAAACAATTGAAACGTCACGTACATAGGTATCGTAACATGACCTTAAAGAAGGCAACTTCAGCATAAAAAAGTACTTAAATTCAGGGCTTGCCCACAAAATGAGCGCGGATTATATCCCCCTGAAAAATAAGTCTCAAATAAAAATATTTACAGCTGAAAATAATCAAAAAACCAACATTTCAGCCAACTAATTTTGACTAAAAATCACTCAAAATAACTATGCAAAAAAACCTCGGAAAAATTAATAAAAGAAAAAGTCACAGTAATTAAACAAACACAACTCAAAATACCAAAGTTAAAGGAAAGCACATCACAATAAGCATTGATAAAAATATTAAATCAACCCAATCTGAATTTTTGATTGATGCAATTTTAAATATTCAATGTCGTTTAAATAAGCTATATGATGTCCTTCAGAGAGATTCATCTGGAATCCAGGATCCTCGTCTTCCGCTTCCCTAACCATAAACGTCACCAAAGCATGCAACCGCTGCACCATGGTGCTGACAAGCGACACTCTCTCTTGCTCCGAAACACCATAAGCATCCAGAAACATTTTGGCTCTGGCGATTTGTTGGTCAAGAGAACCCAGCTTATCAATGTGATGGGTTTTAAACGGAGCCCAGCAATAGACTGCGTAGGCGATATCCCAAAGCCTTGGTGCTGGATGCGCGGTATCGAAATCAAACACCCCCACTACTGTTTGTCCCTTCAAGGCCACATTGTAAGGCGCAAAGTCCCCATGACAGACAACCTCGGCAGGTTCTCTGGATGGCAGCATCCAGTGTTGCTTTCGATGATCATGTTGAAGAAAAGTCGCGGAAGCATCATGAAACTGACGAAGCAAACGGGCTGCTGACATTAACGCTTCATCGCTGGCAATAGCGCCGCGCAATGGATAGTTATACGTCTCCCCTTCTACAAAACTCAGGGTCTCATTCTTATCATCACACCCAAGAAACTGAGGGCATTCCTTAAAGCCCTGTTGATGCAGATAAGTGAGAAGTCGATGTACCGTCGCGGAGTGCACACTCAGGGGACGGATAACGGTATCATTTTGTTTGAAAATGGAATCGCTTCTTCCACCGGATAAAACTTCCATATAAACCTCGAAGAAGGGGTGACAGACATACCCAAACAACCTGAAGATGAAGTATCCAGCGCAATGCGCGCACCTTCAGGTTGTATGGAAAAGCAAGGAAGGTTTGAAGAAGCTGTATCCTACACAAATCCGCGTCATAACAACATGATGGCTATCCCATACCTAAAATGGCAAAACCCCGCCAGTGCGACGGGGTTCGAGTTCTTACTTCAGGGCTCATGGCTCCTGACTCTTACCTAAACGCTAAATCACGCAAGAAGAGTGCAATTTGCGGGAAGAAAATCAGCAGCACGGAGACAAACAGCAGGATAAAGACAAACGGTGGAGTGCCCCTCACCACATCCAGATAGGGCCGTTTAAATACGGCGATTGCGGTAAAGATGTCACACCCAAACGGTGGCGTTGCAGAGCCCACTGCGGCTTGTAAGGTCACAATTGCTCCCACCAGCACCGGATCGACACCAGAAGATTTGATAAAAGGCGCAAAGATAGGCACCAGGATCAGCATCACCACAATGGGGTCAACAAACATACAGCCGATAAAGAATGCCACCGAGATAATCATCAACAGCTCAATCTGGCTGGCGTCCGCAATCCCGATCCCACCCAGGATTTCCTGTGGTATGCGGGCAAAGGAAATCACCCAGGAAAAGGCGCCGCCTGCGGCCACCAGAATAAACACCACAGCGGTAATAAGGCCGGTGGAAAGCGCAATATCGCCCAATTCGCTCCATTTCACTTTCTTAAAAATCACCATTTCCAGCACAATGGCGTACAGCACAGAAATCGAGGCTGCCTCAGTGGGGCTGAAAACCCCCGCGTAAATACCACCAATGGTGATCACCGGAAAACCGAAAGGTAACAGTGCTCTGGAGCAGGCTCGCCAGCGCTCTGCCCAACTGGCTGCATCAATGCTTTCTACTTCGTTGCGGCTCGCATAAAAATAACAGTACGCAGAGAAAAGCAGCAGGATGAGAATCGCAGGGCCAATTCCAGCAATAAAGAGTTCTGCCACCGATGTACCGGACACCACACCATAAACAATCATCCCGATGCTGGGCGGGATCAGCAGTGCCAAGTCAGAAGCATTGATGATAAGCGCAAGGACAAAGCTGTCCTTGTAGCCTTTTTGCAGCATTTTCGGCCGCATGATTGAGCCAACCGCCACCACAGTGGCTTGCGTGGAGCCCGATACCGCACCAAACATGGCACAACTGACCGACGAAGTGATCGCCAAACCGCCCTTTAGGTGGCCAACAAACGCCATAGCCACGTCCAGAAGCCGGGTTGCTGCGGCGCCACGGGTGACAATATCAGCAGCCAGAATAAACATGGGCACTGCGATCAATGCTGCCGGTTTAATCCCAGCTAACATCTGCTGGATAATAAAATCCGGCCCCATGCCGAAATAGACCAAAAAGCCCACCAACGAAGCCGCCAACAAAGGAACCAGCATAGGAAAACCCATTGCGAGCAGCACCACCATGACAATAACCAATACTGTCGTCATTTCTTGTCCTCCTCAACCGATTCAAGTGCCTCAGAGGCAACGACATCCGGTACATCATGGTAAATGGCAGGCATTTCCCGTTTACCTTGGAACACCTGAACATATTCGATGGTGTGACGCAAAAACTGCACGGAGGTAAAGCCAAGACCAATGGGCACCACAATGTAGACAAGGTGCAGAGGCCAGCGCAGTGCAGGCGACAAACGCCCCATGGAGGAGACTTTCATTAGGTATTCAACGGCATACCAGGCCAACAGCGCCAAAAGGCAGGCAGTAACCAGATTGATCACTATCATGGCGAAGGCGCGGCTCTTACCACGAAGTGTGTCGACAAACGCAGACATGGAGATGTGACGCGACTGGCGGGCAGCATAGCTGCTGCCGATGAAGGTCACTGCGATGATGAGAAAGTAATTGAGTTCTTCAGAAAAATAGAGACTCTGGCCAAACATGTATCGCCCAAATACATTGATAATGGAGTTCAATGCAATGAGCAAAATCGCGGCGATGAGTATCCCCGCTTCGAGTCTGCGTATCCAGTCGTCGATCAGCTTGAAAAAGCGCATGACCCCCTCCCTGTAGTGACTGGCTTTACCCCGGCAATTACAACCACCAAAAGTAAAATAGTTGTAAAAAACCGTATCCAGCCATGTCAATCAAGTCAATTGTCATGAATGCGAATATTTTCTGATTTTCTCCTCACAGCAGAAAATGTGGAGGTGGCGGCTCGCTTTTTATCAGGTCAGCCACGATCTGTAGCCCCCGTTTAATGCGGAAACGACTCGCTTCAGCCCCCAAACTGATGCGGATATGATTTTTCTGCCGCTCAGACTCCAAAGCAAACGGTTGATAGCCAGTCAATTGCACACCCGCCTGCCGTGCAGCTGCCAACAGGTTATCGGCTTGCCATTCACTGGGCAGCGTCATCCAAATGTGCTGTCCATAAGGATGTGCCGTGTAGGAAAGGTCAGAAAAGCTGCTGGCCGCCATCCGTTGGCGGGAAGAAAACTCCTGACGCTGGAAAGCAGTAATTCGCTCCACTGAGCCATTAGCAATCCAGCGGCTTGCGACCTCGAAAGGCAGTGGCGTCGCCATCCAGCTCGTTGCCGCCAAACGCCCGACTGCATGTTGTTTAAGGTGTCTTGGCACCACAAGAAATCCCGTACGCAGTCCCGGTGCCACGGTTTTAGTTAAGCTCGTCACGTAGAAACTCTGCTCCGGCAGCAAGCTGGAAATGGGTGGCAAACGATTTGGCTCAAGTGCCCCGTAGACATCGTCCTCAATCACCATCAGGTTGTGGCGGCGCGCAATCTCCGCTATCGCTTCGCGGCGCGCCAATCCCATGTGGGCACTGGTAGGGTTATTCATGCTGGGGGTACAGGCCAGCGCCTTGATCGTGCGGGTCTGACACGCCCTTTCCAGAGCGTCCGGTAAAATCCCCTGCTCGTCCATGTCAATGCCACACAATTTGAATTTAAAGATCTTCGAGCGTGCAATCAGGCCGTGGTCAACCAGGCTTTCACACGCCACTGTATCACCGGGGGAAATGGCGGTTCCTAGCGCCAACATCAACCCATGGCAGGCGCCATTGGTCAGCAGAATACACTCAGCTTCCGCATGGAGTTTCTGGCTGGCAAGGTACATCTGCGCCGCTTCAATGTGATGACGCTGACCTACAACCGGACGGGCTGACCCAAGAAGGTGGGCTGTATCTCCCTGCTGGGCAATGTCTATCAGGGTTTCATTGAACAACTGAGTAATTTGCTGAGTGTACACCGGGTGGGCAATGGACATATCAATCACGTCTGACACGCTTTGATCGGCCTTCACATCCTGCGTCAGCATAAACTCGCTTTCCTTACCCTGGGAAAAACTGCGGACAAATGTACCGCTTCCCACCCAAGCCTCCACTGCCCCCTGCTTTTCAGCATGAGCATAGGCATTGCTCACCGTTTGTACGCTGACATCCAATTGATCTGCTAATTCGCGATGTGGGGGTAATTTCGTGCCAGGCATCAAAATCCCTTGAGAAATCTGCTCCGTTATCGCTTTTGAGATCGCCAAGTATTTCGGGAGTCCAGGGGCTAATTCGAGGTGTAATTTGATTGTCATAGTTCAATATTTTTGTTGACCAATTTTTAACCTCTAGTGTAAGTGTAAAGTAAGTTCAAATGTAAACACTTTCGCTACATTGACTCACATTGTTTTACATTGAACTGCTTTGTAATGTTAATAGCTTGAAAGTCAGTGGACTACACTCACCGCAATGAACATTACAAAAAAGCTGGGAGGCAAAACAGTCACCGCGATTTTTCTGGAAAAAATGTCTACCCCGAATTTTTTCCGATACCGATGACTGGCGATGACTCTGGTCGTGTCAACGTTCGTCCTGTTAGGGCGGTATTTTTAGGAGATATGGGGCATGAGTGACGTTGTGCTTAACTTTACGCTTGAAGAGTTCGGCGTCCGGCTGGCGAAAGTTCGCGCGGCCATGGAAAAGAGGGAGTTGGATGTACTGATTGTTCACGATCCATCAAACATGGCCTGGCTGACCGGCTACGACGGTTGGTCATTTTACGTGCCGCAATGTGTTGTGATTGGACACAGCGGAGAGCCAGTGTGGTTTGGCCGCAATCAGGATGCAAACGGTGCACGCCGCACCGTGTACATGAGCCACAAAAACGTAGTGGGTTACCCCGATCATTACGTGATGAATCCGCCGCTTCATCCCATGGAGTATCTGGCAAATGCAGTATTGCCGGAACACTTGTGGGATCGCGGACGCATCGGCGTAGAAAAAGACAATTACTACTTCAGCGCAACGGCTTACGAATCACTGCAGGAAAACCTTCCCAACGCATCGTTTGTTGATGCCACTGGCTTGGTGAATTGGAGCCGAGCACAGAAATCCGATCAAGAGCTTTACTACATGCGCGCAGCAGCCCGCATCGTTGAAAACATGCACCGCGTTGCCTTTGAACTGATTGAACCAGGCCTTCCGAAGCATATTCTGGTGGCAGAAATCAATAAACACTCGGTGATTGGCCATGATGGTCATTTCGGTGACTACGCTGCCATTGTGCCGCTGTTGCCATCCGGTGTAGACGCTTCTGCCCCGCACCTGACCTGGAACGATCGTCCTTTCGTGAAAGGCGAAGGGACGTTTATTGAAATGGCCGGCGTTCACCGCCGTTATCACTGCCCCCTTTCGCGCACCATCTATCTTGGCGATCCTGCCGACCACTTCAAGCGTGCTAACGAAGCGCTCAACGAAGGGTTGGAAGCTGGGTTGGCCGTAGCCAGGCCGGGCAATACCTGTGGCGACATTGCAGCCGCATTGAACGCCACCATGGAAAAATTCGGATTTGACCGCGGAGGTGCCCGTTGTGGTTACCCTATCGGGCTGAGTTACCCGCCGGATTGGGGCGAGCGCACCATGAGCCTGCGTGCTACTGATACCACTGTGCTCGAAGAAGGCATGACCTTCCACTTTATGCCCGGTCTTTGGATGGATGACTGGGGCATGGAGACAACGGAAAGCATTGTGATCACCAAATACGGGGCAGAAACCCTGTGTGACTTCCCACGGCAACTGTTTGTCAAACACTAAGAGAAAGGTAACTGCGCACCATGGAAAGATTACCGCCAAGCTCAGTCTCAGCGACAGTCGATTTCGATGCAGATGGCACCCAACATGGCTTTCTGAAACTGCCGTATTCCCACGACGGTTCAGCGTGGGGGGCAATCATGACGCCGATCACTGTGATCAAAAACGGTGAAGGCCAGACGGCCTTGCTGACCGGCGGTAACCATGGTGATGAGTACGAAGGCATCACTTCCCTGCTCAAATTATGTAGCACACTTAAACAGGAAAACATTCAGGGCCGGGTCATCATTATCCCCATGATGAACCACCCTGCCGTTGTCGCGGGGAGCCGGGTCTCGCCGATTGATAATGGCAACATGAACCGCTCCTTTCCCGGCCATCCTTACGGCACCATGACCGAAAGAATGGCGGACTACTACAACCGTGTATTGATCCCGCTTTGTGATGTGGCACTCGATATCCATTCAGGGGGAAAAACCCTCGATATCCTTCCGTTTGCTGCTGCGCACCGTCTGGACAACAAAGCCCAGGAAATGCGTTGTATTGAAGGTGCCCGCCTGTTTGGTGCACCCTACTGTTTTTACCTGGAAGAGATGGATGCTACCCAACTCTATGACACTGCCGTTGAGCGTCAGGGAAAAGTCTTCGTCACGACCGAACTGCACGGTGGCGGTACCAGTTCACCCGCAACCATCAAAATGGCCGACACCGGCATTCACAATTTTCTGGTGTACAGCGGCATATTGAAAAAGAACTACATCGAGCCGGACTCAGATCCGGTAGAGCTTGAGATCCCCAACGCCAGTTGTTACCTGCAAAGTGAGCACAGCGGCATCTTGGAACTGTGCATTGCGCTCGGTGATGAGGTGCAAAAGGGAGATCTCATCGCCCGTATTTACTCAACAGAAAGAACAGGACAGGCACCAGCCGAATATTTTGCTGACACCGGCGGCATACTTGCTGCGCGACGGCATTTGGCAAAGGTAGAGCTGGGCGATACCTTCGCGGTGCTCGCCAGACCTGTCACCTGATCGAAAGAACCTTGCGCTAAAACGACTGTGAATGTAGCGGACGACGGATCCGCACCCTTTGCACGCTCGCAGATTTATCACGAGCCAGATGGACGTCTGGTTTGCCACTCATCCCTGACCAAAACAGGTGACGACATGAAATGGAAAATCAATCGCTGGAAATCACTCTCTGCCACAGCAGCATTGGCGGCAATCCTCTTCTCTGCGGGAAGCATCGCAGATACCTGGAAGTTTGCCCTCGAAGAGATCCAAGGCTCAGTGCAGGATGCTTACGCGCAACAGTTCAAAAAACTGATTGAAGAAAAAACAAATGGTGATGTCACGGTAGAGGTCTACCCTTACGGCACACTGGGTCAATCGGAAGATCTGACCGAACTGACAGCTAACGGCGTACTGCAATTCGCCAACGCCTCACCGGGTATTTTTGGTTCTTTTGTCCCTGAAATGCAGGTGTTCTCTATCCCTTACCTGCTTAACCAGGATAACGAGGTCAACAAAAAAGTCCTCAGCAGCAGCCCAACCATTTATGGCACTCTGGGTGGCAAACTGACAGACAAGAACCTCAAACTGCTGACCATGTACCCGGAAGGCGAAATGGTCTGGACAACCAACAAGGAAATCCGCTCACCGGGTGATTTTGAAAACTTCAAAATGCGCGTAATGGCCTCACCGATGTTGGTTGAAGCCTACAAGTCCTTTGGTGCTGATCCTACGCCACTCCCTTACTCAGAGGTTTATGGCGCGCTACAACTGAAAATGGTGGATGGTCAGGTCAACCCTATCTTCGCGATCGAAGAAATGAAGTTCTATGAAGTGTCCGACTTCCTGATCTGGGCAGGCCAGCAACAGTTTACCACCACGGTGATCACCAACAACGACTGGTACAACAGCCTGCCTGCCGACAAGAAAAAAGCACTGGATGATACCCTGGCAGAGATGACGGACTACATCTTCGCTACCCAGGATGAGTTCAACGCTGCACGATTGGAAAAAATCAAAGCGGCCAAGCCAGACATCAAACTGGTTGAACTGACAGCGGATGAGCGCGAAGCATTCAAGAAAGCCTCCATGAACATCCGCGAGCAATACATTGAAATGACAGGTGACAGCGGTAAAGAGGTACTGGACTCACTCACCGAAGAGTTTTCCGGTAATTAAGCCACTGAATTTTCAATAAGCGGCAGACTATGCCACGCTTATAGAAAGCATCTGAAGCAACACCCTGCTACCTACTCCCTCCCGTCAAGCGGGAGGGACATCTTGTTTAAGACCCACGGAGAAACCATGCGACTTGACCGATACGATACCAAAATCCTGCAAATTCTCTCCACACAGGGGCGTATCACCAAGTCTCACCTTGCAGAAGCGATCAACCTGTCCATCAGTCCTTGTTGGGAGCGCGTAAAACGCCTCGAAGAGGCCGGGATCATTGAAGGCTATGGCGCGAAGATCAACCCCAGCATCCTTTCAAAGAAAACGCCTGTACTGGTCGAAGTGACGCTAGGTAAGCATGATGCCGCCAGCTTCAAACGGTTCGAACAGGCGATGCAGGAGTGCCCGGAAGTGGCTGACTGCTTTGCCACCGGTGGTGGCGTTGACTACATCCTTCGCGTCATGGCGCAGGATATCGACCAATACCAGCGCTTGATAGATAGCTGGCTGATGTCAGATCTGGAAATTGAACGCTATTACACCTACATCGTCACCAAAACCATAAAACACCAGCGTGACGCACTGGAAATCGACGAAAACCTTATCCGTTAGCCTCTCTAACACACTGAATAAAATCTGATATTTCCAGAAACAGAAAAAACACCAACTTCCACCACCCCGGTATAAAAAAAACACCAAGTGCGAAGCGGGCTAACAGAAAACTCATGTCAAAAAAAAGACTTACCTTGTAGTTGAGGACAACGATTCAACCAATAAGGGAGGTCATGTTATGGCCGCGCTGAATTTACCCCATGAAGGAAAAGCAAACGACGTTGTATTGGTGCATCTGGAAGATGCTCGTCTGCTGCGTCAGCTTGCTTACATCAATGGCAAATGGGTAGCAGGCAATCAAGATATTGCTGTTACCAACCCCGCCGATGACCAAGTGATTGGCTATGTCACTGCGCTGAAGAAATCTCAGGTAGACAACGCTATCAACGCTGCCGAAGCCGCTTTTGGCAAATGGCGTGCTTTCTCCGCAGAAAAACGCGCGGAGCTATTAATGGCGTGGCACGACCTGCTACTGGAAAACCGTGAAGATCTAGCCCGTTTAATGGTGCTGGAGCAAGGTAAAACCCTGAACGAAGCCCGCGGCGAAATCGACTACGGCGCATCGTTCGTCAAATGGTTTGCCGAAGAAGGCCGCCGCGCTTATGGCGAAACCATGCCAAGCCATATTGCTAACGCGCAACTGGCGACCATTCGAGAGCCCATCGGGGTTGCAGCACTGATCACGCCATGGAATTTCCCCAATGCGATGATCACCCGCAAGGCCGCAGCGGCACTTGCTATCGGTTGTACCGTGGTGGTGAAACCCGCTAGTGAAACCCCTTTTTCAGCATTGGCACTGGCAGAACTGGCAGAACGCGCAGGCATTCCCGCAGGTGTGTTTAACGTGATCACCGGTGATGCCGCCATGATCTCCGCTACCCTGTGTGCGTCAGACAAAGTGCGGGCACTCTCTTTTACTGGCTCAACCCGGGTCGGGAAACTGCTGCTGCAACAAAGCGCGGACACAGTGAAGAAATGCTCCATGGAGCTTGGAGGTAATGCACCGTTTATCGTGCTGCCGGACATGGACATTCAGGAAGCCGCAAAGGCGGCTATCGATGCCAAATTCCAGACTTCCGGACAGGACTGTCTTGCCGCTAACCGCATTTTTGTGCCTCGGGAACACTATGAAGAGTTCGTGGAAGCCTTTGCGACCGGTATGCAAAAACTTAACGTCGGTAATGGCATGTTAAACGGCGTGGATATCGGCCCACTGATAAACCATCAGGCGGTCGAAAAGGCGCAGATGCTGGTGGATGACGCCCTGGAAAAAGGCGCAACTTTGGTAGTGGGCAACCAGAAAAAATTGCCGGGTGAAAACTTCTTCAATCCGGTGCTGCTGACCAATGTTACGCCTGACATGGCGGTCTACCGCGAAGAAAACTTCTGCCCGGTGGCCGGAGTGATTGCCTACGACTCACTGGATGACGTGATCATCGCCGCCAACGACACCGAATACGGTCTTGCGGCTTACATCTACGGCCACGACATCCGCCATATCTGGAAACTGATGCGCGGACTGGATTTCGGCATGGTCAGCGTCAACAGCGTAAAAATGACCGGCCACCCCATCCCGTTTGGCGGCATGAAACAATCCGGACTTGGACGCGAAGGCAGCCGTCATGGGTTCGATGAATACAGCGAAATCAAATACTACTGTCTCGGCGGCTTAGATACAGCCAGCGGATGCTAAACAGAACGAAAAGGAGTTTATTATGACAAAGCAAATTGATACCAAAGCCCTGCTTGAAATCGACCGCCAGAATGTTTTTCATGCATCTACCCACCTCAAGCAATATGCCGACGGTGATTTGGCTGGCCGCATCATTACCAGCGCCAAAGGGATCCGTATTCAGGATTCAGAAGGCATTGAGCTGATTGACGGTTTCGCAGGACTCTACTGCGTCAACATCGGCTATGGCCGCGAAGAAATGGCCGAAGCGATTTACGAGCAAGCGAAGAAACTCGCCTACTACCACACCTATGTGGGTCACACCAACGAGGCACTGATCACCCTGTCTGAGCGCATTCTGAAAATGGCCGGACAAGGCATGAGCAAGGTGTACTACGGCATGTCCGGCAGTGACGCCAACGAAACCCAGCTCAAACTGGTGTGGTACTACAACAACGCACGCGGCTTGCCAGAGAAGAAAAAAATCATCTCCCGCGATCGTGGCTACCACGGTTCCAGCATTGCGTCTGGCTCATTGACCGGTCTGCCGCTGTTCCATGCGCATTTTGACCTGCCTCTTGAGCGCATCAAACACACCATAGCGCCCTACTACTACCGCCGTGCAGATGACGGTATGACAGAGCGTGAGTTCTCCAAACACTGCGCAGACGAACTGGAAAAAATGATCCTGGCGGAAGGCCCGGAAACGGTGGCTGCCATGATTGGCGAACCAGTGCTGGGTACCGGTGGTATCGTGCCACCACCAGAAGGTTACTGGCAGGAAATCCGCAAAGTGCTGGATAAGTACGATGTGTTGCTGATTTCTGATGAAGTGGTGTGTGGCTTTGGCCGACTGGGTGCGGATTTCGGTTCTATCATGTATGACATGAAACCAGATTTGATCACCGTCGCCAAAGGCCTGACGTCTGCTTACCAGCCACTTTCCGGCGTGATGGTTGGCGAGAAAGTGTGGAAAGTGCTGGAAGACGGCACTGACCAATGGGGCGCAATCGGCCACGGTTACACCTATTCCGGTCACCCACTGGGGGCGGCATCGGCACTGTGCAATCTCGACATTATCGAGCGCGAAAACCTGACCATGAATGCCCGTGACACCGGTGCTTACTTCCAGCAGCAAATGCAGGCAACCTTCGCCAACCATCCATTGGTGGGTGACAGCCGCGGTATTGGCTTGCTGCATGCGCTGGAGTTTTCATCCAACAAGGCAAAACGCGAGCATTTCGACCCGAACCTGAAAGTCGGCCCACAAATCGCCGCGGCGTGTCTGGAGCAAGGTCTCATTGCCCGCGCAATGCCACATGGTGACATTCTCGGCTTCGCGCCACCGCTTGTGGTAGATCGCGCAGACATTGATGAAATTGTCGCCCGTGCGAAAAAAGCCATTGACAAAGTCACTGACAATCTGGTCAGCAGCGGTAGCTGGAAAGCCGCGTAATCTGACCAAAAATGGAGAATAGCCAAGGATGACAAACAAGATTAACGTCACCATCGGTGATGTCTACTTGGCACGGAAAGCCATTCACGGCGGGGTGAGACGCACCCCGCTCGTGCGTTCCGATGCCCTGTCAAAACGCTTTAACTGTAACGCCTACCTGAAACTGGAAACCCTCCAGCCTATCGGTGCATTCAAGTTGCGCGGTGCCACTTATGCCATGAGCAAGCTCAGCGACGAACAGCGCAAAGCCGGTGTCGTGACCTGTTCTACCGGCAACCATGGCCGCGCTGTTGCTTATGCCGGTAAACGTCTGGGCGTGAAAACCATCATTTGCATGTCCGAACTGGTGCCGGAAAACAAGGTAAACGCCATCCGTGAGCTTGGCGCAGAAGCGCGCATTATCGGCAAATCCCAGGACGATGCTGAAATGGAAGCGGGTCGCCTTGAAACAGAAGAAGGCATGGTTTATCTCTCCCCCTTCGACCACCCGGATATCGTCGCAGGTCAGGGCACTATCGGTATCGAGATTCTGGAAGATCTGCCGGAGGTGGATGTCATTTTCACGGGTCTCTCTGGGGGCGGCCTGCTTGGTGGGATTGGGCTGGTTGCCAAAACCATTAATCCTGACATTAAAATCATCGGCGTCACCATGGAAAAAGGCGCAGCCATGGTCGCCAGCCTTGAAGCCGGAAAACCAGTTCAGGTTACCGAGTACCCGTCCTTCGCCGACAGTCTTGGTGGAGGGATTGGATTCAACAACAACCTGACCCTGCCGTTGGTGAAGCAGGTCTTGGATGAAGCCTTTCTGGTGGATGAAAAGCATATCGCCGCTGAAATGGTGTATATGCTTGAAGAAGAGAAAAAATTGCTGGAAGGCGCTGCAGTCGTTGGCCCGGCAGCCATTGAACAACACGGTCTGGATATGACAGGTAAAAACGTGGTGTTTGTGCTGAGTGGACAGAACGTCGCCATGCAAACCTACAAAGAGGCGGAAGCATTGGTGAGAGGGGATCAGGCATGAAAATCTACAACAAAGCGCAAATTGAATCGGTCACCCAGTTGGATCTTGATGCGTTGGAAGCGATTGAGGAAGCCTTTGCCGCGTTGGGTCGCGGATTGGTTACCATGCCGCCCATCCTCAGTATGAACATCGAGGAAAACAATGGCGAAGTCGATGTTAAAACGGCCCATATTCGTGGCAACGACACATTCGCCATCAAGATCAGTCCGGGATTTTTCGACAATCCGAAACTTGGTCTGCCAAGCCTGAATGGCCTGATGGTGCTGTTCTCTGCCAAAACCGGGTTGGTCGATTCGCTTCTGCTTGATGAAGGCTACCTCACTGATACCCGCACAGCGCTTGCCGGTGCCTTAGCCGCAAAATGGCTTTCACGCGCCGATGCCAATACGGTCGCCGTAATGGGCTCAGGCTTACAGGCAGAATTGCAGGTAGCCGCGTTGCGTCTGGTTCGCCCTATCCGTCAGGTTCGCGTGTTTGCAAGAAGCGAAGAAAAAGCGAATGCCTACCGCACCAAGATGGCAGAAAAGTACGGGTTGGACGTGATTGTCTGCCAAAGTGCCAAAGAAGCCTGCGCGGAAGCACATATCGTGGTCACCACCACACCATCTACAGAGCCTTTGCTGGCGTGGGATGATTTACCACCGGGTATTCATGTCACGGCGATGGGTTCTGACAATGCCCACAAGCAGGAACTGGAAAGCGACATACTGGAAAAGGCGGATTATTTTGTCGTCGACCGTCTGTCACAGTCCGCGACGCTTGGGGAGCTTCACCACTTTCAGGGCGAATTTCCCAAACATATATTTGAGCTGGGCACCCTGATTGCGGAGCAAAAACACCTGCGCACGGACGACATGCAAATTACTGTGTGCGACCTGACAGGCACCGGCGTGCAGGACACAGCCATTGCGGGTTACACCGCAAAACGTCTGGCTGATTAAACGTCACTGTCTCTAATCGTTATGGCTAAAGGGCAATTGCGCCCTTTATACCGCACGAGGTTCGGTTATGAATGCACTTTCCGATTTCAAAGCGATTGAACAAACCTTCCCCTTTGAGCCTTGCACCGTGCGAGCCCCACTCCGCATTGGCCTGGTTCAGCTTTCCACGGACTACACACTGGAAACCGACTGGCATCCGCTGGTGGGTGGTGAAATTGAGCTTTACAGCACCAGAATGTATGCCAGTGGCACGGTGACCGTCAGCGAACTGACTGGCATGAAGCAGCGCATCGCGAATGCTGCCGCCATGGTGGCACCGGATTGGGAGCTGGATGTCATGGCATTTGGCTGCACATCAGCCAGCATGTTGATTGGGGACGAAACCATTCAGGATTTACTCACCCATTTTCGCCCCGGCGTACCAGCTACCAACCCCTGGCGGGCGAGCTGCTCCGCACTGCAAGCGCTGGGTGCTCAAAACGTTGCCGTGATGACGCCGTACACCACAGAAGTTAACGCACCATTTTGGCAGGCGATGTATCGGGAAGGTTTCGACGTTTCAGCGTTCGGTGCTTTCCAGCTTGATAACGACACCAACATTCCTCGGGTTAGCGTCCAAGCGTTGCTGGATGGGGCAAAGGCGCTATTGGATAAACAACCGGCCGACGCCATCTTCATCCCCTGCACCAACATGAAAGTGATGAAACACATCAATATGTTCGAAAAGGAATTAAGTTGCCCGCTGGTCACCTCCAATCAGGCCATGTTTTGGCATGCCATGTGTCTGGCAGGTTACCACCCGGAACATCCTTTCCATGTCGGCGGGAAGTTGCTGCAAATGGCATAGCCTCAACACACAGATACAAAAAAAAGACCGCCTGACATTGGCGGTCTTTTTTCAGGTACGACGATCTATCAGTAGCTCGCTTGCGCTTTATAGTAGTCTTCGTTAAACGCAAGGCTGCCCCACATGGCGTGAGCGTGGGCTTGCTTTACTGTTTCTGCATCCACTTCCGCACTCTGCAACTTGTCTGTCTCAGGGTCATAGCTGTACGTGGTAATTCCCATTTCAGGGCGAAGTACCACCACTTTGTTGTCAGCGGTCAACCAGCCAAAGTTCTTGTCCCGCTGCATCATTGCACGTTGTTTTTCAGCGGGCACTTCTTGAGTCAGGTCGTGGCCAATCATTGGATTGGTACTGCTGATGCCGGCCAAAGACAACACGGTTGGCGGCAAATCCAGCTGGCTGATCAGGCGGTCATCCATACGTGGCTCAATGCCGCCGCCAGTAATAATCGCCGGGATTTTGAAATGGCCGATAGGTACAGGCAAGTCGCCGGTCGCACGGGAATCGTGATCAGCAACAACCAGAAATACCGTGTCATCCCAGTAGGTTGAACGCTTTGCTTTTTTGAAGAATTCACCCAACGCGAAATCCGCATATTCCACCGCATTCTCAACGGTATTTTTGGGTTCGTTGAAAGGCACGATTTTGTTGTCAGGATACTCGAACGGAGTGTGGTTGGAAGATGAAAACACCAGGCTGAAAAACGGTTTGTCCTGTTTTTCCAGTTCAGTAAACAGTTCATCCGCGTGGTTATACAAATCCCCATCCGAAGCGCCCCATGACCCTACAAACTCCGGATCCTTGAAGGTTGGAAGGTCTTCCATATCCGAAAAGCCATTCCCCAGGAAGAAACTTTTCATATTGTCGAAATGGCTTTCACCGCCGTATACGAACTGGGTGTGGTAACCGCGGGACTTCAGCAAATCTGCAATGGTAAAAAAGTGGGTCTGGCTTTTACCCAGCTTCACGACTGAACGCGCAGGCGTTGGTGAGAAACCCGTGGTGACCGCTTCAATACCACGAACAGAACGGGTGCCTGTGGCGTATGCGCGGGTAAATGCCCATCCCTTCTGTATCAACTGATCGATATTCGGCGATAAGTCCTCACCACCAAGGCTTTTTACATAACGTGCACCATGGCTTTCCAGCAACAGGATGACGATATTTTTCGGTTTACCTTGGTAAGTGGCCTGATGAATAGCTAACGTCGGCTCTTCAGCAGAAACGAAATCCTGCGCGGGTACCGTCATGTTAGCCTTCACTTCCTCGATGATGGTGTCCTTGTCCATTTTCGGGTAGTAATCAAATGCGTTAGATTCAGACTTCATCTGTTTGGCTGCAAAGATGACCGAGTAAGACGAGTTGAGCACCAGATCATTCATTAACGGGTCGCTGGAAAATGCCACCATCGCCGGGTTCAACGGACGGTGTCCCAAACTGGAACGTGCGCCCACTACGCCAACCACAACCACCAGCAATGCAATCAATGGACGCCAGTACCATTTCGGATACGAGAGTCCGGTGACCACGCTTTTCGACCAACGCCAGCCCAACACCACAGTAGCAACAGAAACGACGGTGCCAATGAAAAGCTCCAGCTTGTAGCCGCTCCACAGCATGCTGAACACTTCTTTGGGATAAACCAGATATTCGATAAACAGACGGTTTGGACGCAAATCATATTCGATGATAAAAGGCACCGTTGCCACTTCCATATACACTACCAGCCAGAGCCCGGCGGTGATCCATAAGCGCAGAACAAACTGCCAGATTCGTCCAAGCCAATGGTCGCCCGAAATCAATGCAGATAGGAGTGCAGGAAGGATCAGCAAATAGCAAACCGACGCGATATCGACACGCCAGCCGCTGATGAACAAATGACTCCACGCCTGGGCATCATTTACCCTGCTGAGTTGCCAGAAAGCGAGGGCGAAACGTGAAAAGGTAAAAAGGAGGATGATTAAAAAGGCTGTCGCCACGATGGGGTAAAGTGGCCCGAAAAATCGTTTGACGCTATTCAAAGTAAGGTTCCGAAATGCAACTAAAAATCTGTTTTTCTAGCTTAACCAAACTGAAATCAGTTTATTACCCCCTGGTCACAGTATGTGTATTCAATTTCGCCGTTTTTAGCCTGTTTTTAAGTTTTCAAAAATAAGTCTTGATATTGATGCTATTCACGGGACGAGACACCGTCTGGCCCTGCGTCGTCAAACCGCGGCAATCCGTCGGCAATGGATAACCAGCCCACCTTATATTCACACCAAATATGATATTGAGGCTGAACTGCCTCTGGCTCATCCAATGAACCTAAGGAGATCTCAACGGCATCCGGTGGTTCTGAGGTATAAAACGCCAATTGGGTACCAAAGTTGGGGCAAAATTCCCGTTTGCCCAACGTGTAATCACAGTCGCACACAGTGAAAACCCAACGCGGGTTATAACATCCGGGCGAAGGTTGCTGCTCGCGGGCAGCTACACGCTGAGAATCTCGATGTTCAAATGATGGCTCAACGCGCCTTCCCGCCCGCGTACCAAATCTGCCAGGCTGTAATTATCCAGCTCACCAATAAACTTGGAGGCCGCATCCTGCAGGATATGACGAAAACGGCAATCCGGAGATATCACACAGGTATCTGTCGGCGACGCAAAACACTCTGCAATGGCCACATCTTCAACCGTGGTTCTGAACACCTCTCCCACGTTTATGGCTTCCTTTGGACGGGATAACCGGAATCCGCCTGAACGCCCTTTCGCACTAATCACATACCCATTTTCAGACAATGCATACATCACCTTTTTTAAATGATTGTAAGAGATGTTGTAGGCCTCTGCGATGTCTGACGTTTTCACTGTCCGGTTCTCATTAAGGGCAAGATAGATCAACGCCCTGAAGGTTAAGTTTGTGAATATATTGATTTTCATTCTGACCTTCCTCGTTCAATAGAGAAATAAATATACACGCTTAGCTCACGCATTTAATCACATTTATATAACAATATTGTCTTTTTTAGATTTCGCTAATATAGTAAATGAACATATGACATGAGCATTTAATCTAAGTTTAGTGGCCAAATTGGGAAGCACATGGAATTCATTGGATATTTAGCAGCCTGCTTAATGGGCATAGTGCTGGGCGTGATCGGTGGAGGCGGCTCCATCCTGACCGTGCCTATTTTGGTTTACCTGATGGGGGTAGCACCGGACACCGCAACCGGCTATTCCCTTTTGATTGTTGGACTTACCGCCGCATTTGGTGCCATTAGGTATTTCAGACAAGGATTGATAGACGTACCTGCATCGCTTGCCTTTGCAGCCCCTTCTATCGCCGCCGTCTACCTGACCCGCGCATTTTTAATGCCAAATATCCCCGACCAACTCATGACTTCGCCTTTCGTGATCAGCAAAAACGTCGCCATCATGGTGTTTTTTGCCCTGTTGATGCTTTCCTCAGCCGCCCTAATGCTGAAAAAAGCCTACAAACAGCAAAAAGCGGATGCAGCGGGCGAAACGCCAGACGCTACCGATGAAAACGCCAAAGCCAACTGGCCATTGATCATGTTGGAAGGTGCGGTCGTGGGTATCGTCACCGGGATTTTGGGTGCGGGCGGCGGCTTCCTGATCATTCCTGCGCTGGTTCTCTTTATGGGCATGCCCATGCAAAAAGCCGTTGGCGCGTCCCTGTTTATCATCGCCCTCAAATCCCTGATCGGTTTTATCGGCGATATCCAGGCTGGCATTGAAATAGCAATGCCAATGATCCCTCTGATGTTGGTCGCCACCTTTGTCGGGATGTTCCTGTCGACCTCGATTGCATCGAAGCTCGACAGTAAGAGTCTTCAGAAGATCTTTGCGTATTTCACGCTAGTCATTGCGATTGTCATCATCACTAAAGAACTGCTTTAACGAGAGAGGTTAAGCGATGAAAATTGAGACGTTTTATGACAACCAAACTGCTACGTTCACTCATATCGTGATCGATGAAGCGACAAAACACTGCGCCATCATCGACTCGGTTCTGGACTATGACCAGTTTGCGGGCAAATCCAGTACAGACAGTGCTGACAGGGTTATTGAGTACGTGAAGCAAAATGACCTGACATGCGAGTGGATTCTGGAAACCCATGTTCACGCCGACCACATCACCGCTGCCCACTACCTCCAGGAAAACCTGGGCGGAAAAATTGCCATGGGGTCTTCTATCGTTAAGGTATTGAACCTTTGGGTGCCAATGTTCAATAACGAAGAAGACACCCCACTCACCGGCGAACAATACGACCAACTGTTCAATGAAGGTGATACGTTCAAAATTGGTAATCTGGATGTGAGCGTCTGGCATACACCCGGCCACACACCAGCGTGTGCCACTTACCTGATTGGCGATGCCATCTTTGTGGGTGACACCATGTTCGCGCCACACCTTGGTACCGCGCGTTGCGACTTCCCCGGCGGCAGTGCAGAGCAGCTCTATAACACCATCCAGCGCTTTTACACCTTGCCAGATAGCACCCGCGTATTTTTGGGGCACGACTACCCGAAAGAAGGTGATGACCCTCTGCACATGATCACCATTGGTCAGGCGAAAAAAGAAAATATCCAGATCAAACCCGAAACGCCGCTTTCCGATTACGTTGCAATGCGTGAAGCACGTGATGCCACGCTGGCTGTGCCCAAACTGCTGTTCCCATCGTTGCAGGCCAACATGAGAAACGGCCAGTTCGGCAAACCGTCAGAAAATGGCAAGCAATACATCAAAATCCCAGTCAACCTCATGTAAGAAGGAGGCGGTAGCGATGGACATTAGAAAAGTGACCCCGATGTTTTCTGTTGCCCCGCAGATAGAAGCTTCAGAACTCGAAGCAATACAACAAATGGGCTTTAAGTCCATCGTCTGCAACCGCCCCGATGGTGAGGGGGCAGATCAACCTGTGTTTGATGAAATCCGTGTTGAAGCGGAACGTCTGGGCATGAGTTGCGACTACCTTCCTGTCACCAGCGGCAAAATTACGGATGAGAACGCTGAACAGTTCGGTGAACTGATGGAGTCGCTGGCACACCCTACTCTCGCGTATTGCCGCACAGGCACCCGCTGTATCACGCTGTGGGCGCTCTCAAATGCCGGTAATTACAAACCTGAGGAGATCCTGACCCGTGCAAAAGATGCAGGTTATGATCTGAACGGCGTCATAAAGCGGATACTGAACGGTGGGAAAACGCCCTCCGACCAAGTCGATTTTTCCCATGAAGTGGTCATTATAGGTGCAGGTGCTGCTGGTATTGCGGTTGCCTCAAGCCTGCAATCCCGCGCACCCAACCTTGATATAGCCATTGTCGACCCCGCATCCGTTCACTATTACCAGCCAGGCTGGACGCTTGTGGGTGCCGGTGTTTTTAAACCGGATCAAACGGTAAAAACAGTGTCATCACTGATCCCTAAAGGCGTTAATTGGATTAAGTCAGCCGTCGCGGCGTTTTTGCCTGAAGAGAACAAGCTTTTGTTGGACGGTTGCCGGACAGTTCAATATGAACACCTCGTTGTTTGCCCCGGCATCAAACTCGATTGGGACAAGATTGAAGGCCTGACAGAAACGCTGGGGAAAAATGGCGTCACCTCCAACTACCGCTTCGATCTGGCGCCCTACACTTGGGAACTGGTGCAGAAGATGCGCAAAGGCAAAGTGATTTTCACCCAGCCACCCATGCCGATTAAATGTGCCGGTGCGCCACAAAAAGCCATGTACCTTTCCTGTGATTACTGGAATAAAGAAGGCGTGCTTTCCGACATTGAAGTGGACTTCTGCAATACTGGCGCTGTGCTCTTTGGAGTAAAAGACTATGTGCCGGCATTGATGGAATACGTCGAGAAATATGGCACCAAGCTGAACTTCGGTCACCAGCTTGTTTCCATCAACGGCAACGAAAAAACTGCCGTATTCAAAGTGATGGACGGCGACAAAGAAACCTTTGTTACCAAAGAATTCGATATGATCCATGTCGTGCCGCCACAGTCACCACCGGATTTTGTCAGGGCCAGTCCGCTGGTTGATGAAGCAGGTTGGATAGACGTTGACCAGTCCACATTGCGTCACAAAAAGTACCCCAACATCTATAGCGCAGGTGACGCAATGAATGCGCCGAATGCAAAAACCGCTGCGGCTGCGCGTATGCAGGCACCGGTGGTAGCACAAAACCTGCTGCACGATCGCGGGTTGATGAAAGACCGCGCTATTTATAACGGTTATGGAAGTTGTCCACTCACCGTTGAGCGCGGAAAAATCATCCTTGCTGAATTTGGCTATGGCGGAAAGCTGCTACCCAGCTTACCGACCTGGCTGATAGACGGCACCCGTCCATCGCGTTTGGCGTGGTATATGAAAGAGAAAATCCTGCCACCGATTTACTTCCTCGCCATGCTGAAAGGCCGGGAATGGATGGCAAAACCGGATAAAGAAATTGTAGAAGAAACACCGAAATAACGAGTCCCCTTTAGGGGCATAAAAGAGCAACAAGCGATTGCGCATCCTGCGTGTCCATGGGTGATTAGATTTTTGCTTAATCACCCCTTTTTTGTCCTGCATTCAGGTTCTCATGTTGTTGTGGCACAAAGAGAATGTTATTGGCATGTATCTTTTTCACTGCTCGACCCACCCAGACTCCTTTTGAAAAAAGCCAGCTGTGAGAGGAATCACAACCCGGATAATTGTCGGGACAAATGGAAGGCGTTACAGTGTAACCAATAAGACATTAACACCCAGCGTCGAATCTACATTGTGAATCATCACCGTAAGCATTTACCCAAACCACACAAACGCACAACCCATCAGTAAATTATCCATCCAAACAAATCACAAGATTGTCATCACCTTGAAACCTACCGTTACTGACATGGCAATCAATTGCTATCTGCTCATGTCATTTATCAGCGCAACTGATGAATCTATCATCGCAAAATTCACCAAACTGAAATCCGTTGTGCAATCTCAAGGGTGCTGTTAGATATCCATCGACTCTCAAATATTTCCTTGGAAATGTTAGGGAAATTGGCATGTTACCTGACCGCGTTTCTCTCAGACGCCAGGTAAGTATTCGTGTCGTATTTTGTTTATGGAGAAGCATGCATGACGACCTTGATTAGCCTGATAGTAATATTTGCCGTAGGCTACCTCATTGTTAAACGCTATAACCCGCAAACCTCGCTGTTCCTAGGCGGTATGGTTTTGATGGCTGCCGGAATTTTGTTTGATACCGGAATGCCACTGCCTGAATCTGCATCCAGCGGTTCAGCAGCACTCGATATTTTCACCTTTGTAAAACAAACCACCAGCAAAACTGTGGCTGGCCTTGGTCTTATCATCATGGCTGTGGGTGGTTTCGCGCACTACATGGACCACATCGGCGCTTCCCGTGCCTTGGTTAACATCGCAATCAAACCACTGGGTTACTTGAAAGCCCCTTACCTGGTAATGGCGCTGGGCTACATCATTGGCCAAATCCTGAACATTTTCATTCCAAGCGCATCTGGCCTGGGCCTGCTTTTGATGGTAACCCTCTACCCGGTTCTGGTTCGCCTTGGCGTGAGTAAAATGTCTGCGACTGCGGTAATCGCAACTGCAGCGTGTTTGGACTTGGGCCCTGCATCCGGCAACGTGAACCTTGCGGCACGTACCGCCGACATGCCGGTCACCGAATACTTCATCACGTATCAGCTTCCTGTTGCCATCGCGACGATGCTGACCATCGCAATCCTGCACTTCTTTGTTCAGCGTTGGTTTGACGTTCGCGAAACATCAGATGAAAACACAGATATCAACGCAACTGAAAACGGTGCGAATCCACCAGCTTGGTATGCCCTGCTGCCAATTATCCCACTGGCGCTGATTCTGCTGTTCAGCCCAATGATGCTGGACACAGTGAAAATTGACGTTGTGACTTCAATGTTGATTTCTATTGCCGTCGCAATGCTGTGCGAAGGTTTCCGTCGCAGCCCGAAAGAGGTTTTTGCCGACATCCTGATTTACTTCGACAGCATGGGTCGCCAGTTTGCGCGCGTTGTTACTCTGGTCATTGCGGGTCAAACCTTTGCACACGGTCTGAAAACCATTGGCCTGCTGGACACAGTGATTGAAGGCGCACTGGCCGCTAACGTTGCCCCAGCACTCATGGTTATCCTGATGGTTATCATCATCACGCTGGCTGCAATCCTGATGGGCTCCGGTAACGCACCGTTCTTCTCGTTCGCCGCCATGGTGCCGGAAATCGCGGGCAAAGTGGGTGTACCGGCAGTCGCCATGCTGATGCCAATGCAACTTGCTTCCGGTATTGCACGCTCAATGTCGCCTATCACTGGCGCAATTGTTGCGGTAGCAGGTGTGGCAGGCGTATCACCGTTTGAACTGGTAAAACGCACTGCAATCCCAATGGTTGGCGCGCTGATCGTATCAACAACTGTTTCCCTGATTGTTGGTCTGTAAGAGCACGTTATAAAGACAAAGCCCGGCGTTCTTGGACGCCAGGCTTTTTTGTGTTCTGTTCGATCCCCTCCACTTTTCAAGGGGAGGGTTAGGGAGGGGTTATCGCTAACAATCAATAAAACCCAATCGGCAAATAGAAATCGAGCTCAAACCGCTCGTCTTCTTCAATAAAGTGATTCCGGTGATAATGGACATAAGCGGGCGTCGCGCCGAGCTTGAATCCGGAAGACGGTAACCATTGCTCCAGCACCTTACTGATTTGCGGTAAAAGTTCTCCATACACACCGGTTAACCTGAACACCGCATGCAAACCGCCGGGAATCACCAACTGATTCACCACTCCCCTCACCTTTACCGGGCTGTCTATCGCAATGCAGGCCACATACCGGCATTTATCCAATTCGACCCAAGCCGGGTTGGAATGGTGAAGGCCAAACTGCGCTGAAAAGTCCCGCCCTTCGGTTTTTGCCCACGCGCGCAACAGCCGCCAGGTATTTTTGATCGAGCGGTTGTACCCGGTATGGCGGACATATGCAGCAAAACGGTCAGGTACTTCTATGATTTTGGGCTCCGGCAGTCTCTGCCCAGCCACGCGGTGATAACCCGCGGCCACTTCCGGATCGCGCAAATACGGTTTCTCACCGTCATCAAACTCGTGCTTTCGCCACTCGCCGGGGGCGACATTGAACGTTGCTTTAAATGCGCGGCTAAAGGAGGAGACTGAACTGAATCCACACTTACTGGCAACATCCACTACCGAGGTTTTCGGATCGAACATCAGTTGGTTGGCAGCAAACTCCATGCGTGTGCGACGGACATATTGGTGAATTGACTCTCCCACCACTGCTTTGAAGATGCGGTGAAAGTGCTGCTCTGAATAGGCTGCAACCCGCGCCAGCTCTTTAGCAGGAAGATCCCGACTGATATCTTTATGAATGAAATACAGCACATCATTGATGCGCGAAATATGCTGGGCGTGCATGGCCTTAAATCGCATAAATGGACATGTTCAAGAGCATAAATGGACAACATAAAATCTGCAATGCGCTGTAAGATGCAAAGACAAAATAAAAAGATAACTCAGGTGCAAACATGGAAATCGCAACAGCGCTTCAGCAAACCCCTTCTTCCTACATCCGGGAAATTCTCGCGGCAGCGTCTGACAAAAATGTCATTTCACTGGCAGGCGGTCTGCCGGATGAAAAAACCTTCCCTATCGCGCTGATGAAGCCAACGCTTGAAAGCCTTTGCGATATGCCCGAAGTATTCCAATACGGCGCGACTGCCGGTTATGGCCCACTGTTGGAGTTCCTGAACGGATACTTTGAATTGCCAGAAACCCACATCGCGATGGCTTGTACCGGCTCGCAGCAAGGACTGGATCTGATCGCCCGTGCCTATGTAAACCCTGGCGACAAAGTGGTAATGGAAGCCCCGAGCTATTTGGGCGCGATGCAGGTATTTGGCCTGGTTCAGGCTGAGATTGTCACCGTGCCGCAAAATGCCCACGGCCCGGATCTGGTAGCGCTGGAAACCTGTTTTGCTGAGCAAGCACCAAAGATGTTCTATGCCGTGCCGGATTTCCACAACCCGACGGGTGTGTGCTGGTCTTTGGAAACCCGCAAGCAGGTAGCGGCGCTGTGTGAAAAGTACCACGTAGCCTTGATTGAAGACGCGCCCTACCGTGAGCTGCGTTTCAGTGGTGAAGCCTTGCCATTGGTATCGGATTTTTGCCCGCAACATTCGATTGTATTGCGCTCATTTTCGAAAATTGCTTCACCGGGTCTGCGCGTGGGTATTGTGACCGGCAAACGCAGTTATCTGGAGCCGCTGATCAAAATCAAACAGGGTGCAGATTTGCATTCCAGTGTGCCGATGCAGGCGGTTTTGCTGGGGCTGTTACAGCATGAAGATTTCGACGCACATATCGATACCATCCGTGCGCTTTATAAAACACGCTACGAGAAAATGTTCAATGCGCTGACAACTTATCTGCCGAAAGGCTGCGATATCAATCCGGTTGAAGGCGGCATGTTTGTTTGGGTAACCCTGCCACAATGCGACACGTTCGCGCTGGCAAAATCCCTGCTTTCTAACGGTGTGGCGGTCGTGCCAAGCCCAGTGTTCTACCCACAGCACCAGCTGGCGAGTTCTGCACTGCGTCTGAACTTTACCAATGCAACGCCGGACGAACTGGAAGAGGCGGTGAAACGTTTATCGAAAGGGCTAAGCGAACAACTGGCGCAACCAGAAGCAATGCAGGCGTGATTAGCCACCATTAACGCTCAAAATTTGGATAGAAAACAGGCGCCGTGAAAGGCGCCTGTTTTGTTTTACGATGCGTTTACTGTACGCCCGCAGCGACTTGCAGCGAAGCGTTGGTTTCAGTGATCACTTCTACCGCTTCTGGCTCAGCGTCCACTTCACACGCGTAAGCGTTACCAATCATGGTGACAGATGAGAGGAAACCCAGAGGTTTGTAGAGATAAAGTACGTTTCCGCCCTGTTCTGCTGTTTTCGCGCGCATTTGGTTCAGGGTACCCCAAACCATGTCTTTGTCTGCATGCAGCCAGTAGTCATAAAAGTGACCTTCTGAGCCGATGACAGTGCCTTTGTGTTCACATCCCTGAATGGCATTGACGTCATCCCAGACGACTTTAACTTGTTCTGATTCGATCGTCGGGAATGTAACGCACCCCGAAAGTAACGCGCTTGAAGCCAGCGCGGCACTCATCATTACCTTTTTCATTTCAGTCTTTTCTCGACACACGTTGAGGCGCGAAGTGTATCTATCGGAAGGGCAAAATCAAGCGGAATGTTGAGGAAAAAGAAGGTTTCTCTACCGGCCAGGCATTTACCGGCCGGATAGAGAAACAAACAACGACAGCAAGGAGTAAACGTAACGTATGTAGGCGATGCTACCTACGCACAGTTACTGTATTGCAAGTCCATTGCCAACTTTATAACTCAATGAAAAATTGGAATTTATTTTGATAAGTCTAATAATAACTTTTGGTTTCTGTACTATTAGGGTGCAAAGCTTGCACAAAAAAGGCACGGCGATACGCGCCATGCCTTCTTTAAATCAGAGATTGCGCTACTTAACACGCATAATGCAGTGTTCAGCGTTTCCAACTTTAAAGCAGATAGACTGGGAAGGTTTAAGCAGTTCCAGATCTTCAAGGACATCGTCCGGATAATCTTGATCGACCATCCATTCCATGGGTTCCCGGAAACTATCTTCACTGACAACAAAGGATTCATTTTTCATCTGGCTTTCGCGGATATTTACTATCCAGACACGCTCTTGAAACTCCATCAAATCGTCGAGTGAATGTAACAGCGAATTTTGAATTTTTTCCCAGAAAACGTTCATCGTCATAGACAACCCTAAGCTGTAACCTACTGAAGCGCGGCAATTTCCTATCTGTTTTCTGAAGGGTATATCGTGCGGAAAAAGATTCAATCGGATTTTGATTGCGATGAGAGACAGGCACAAAATAACACTAATATGCGCTTAGTCAGCGAGTCTGATTTTGACTCTTTCGTCAATAAGCTCAAACGGAAATACCAGTACACTGCAAATTTCTTAAATCCCAATGAAGATCATCTGGAATAAAGATTTATTTCATATGGTTAGATGATATCCTGCTCACCGAATTCGCTGTCGGGCAATCTGTACCCTACGACTAAGCCTCTGGCTTTTGCCCGACAGCCTCTACATTCCCAAGCCCGATATTCATTGCATCGTGTCCGCCAAATGACTGGAACGGACGTAAACCAAACATGGGCATAACGGCATAGATGTGGTCGAACAAATCGGCCTGAACCCCTTCGTAAAACACCCAATCGGTATTGTTCACAAATGCGTAGACCTGCAGTGGCAAGCCCTGCGCCGTTGGTTCAAGCTGCCGCACCATGCAGGTCATGTAGTCATGAATATCTTTATTGGCACGCAGGTAGGTTGCCAGGTAAGCGCGGAACACACCCACATTGGTTAAATGACGCAGATTCGCGCTGTGGGGAATATCTTTGAACGATTCATTGAATTCGTTGATCTCGCGGGTTCGTTCAAACAAGAACTCCCGTAGAATGCGGATCTCTTTCAGTGCTTCAATCTCTTCATCGGTCAGGAAACGGATTGATGTGACATCAATAAATACCGAGCGTTTGATCCGACGGCCGCCGGAGTCTGACATCCCCTGCCAGTTGATAAATGCATTCTGAACCAAGGCATACGCGGGCAACATGCTGACGGTGTTGTCAAAGTTTCGCACTTTCACTGTCGTCAGCGATATCTCTTCTACCGTACCGCTGGCGCCATACTCATCAACCTGAATCCAGTCATTCAGGCTGACCATGCGGTTGGCGGAAAGCTGGATACCGGCCACAAATCCCAGAATAGTATCCCTGAACACCAACATCACCAAACCGGTCGCCACGCCCAATCCGCTTAAGAAAATCACCGGCGATTCGTTAGCGAGGATCGAAATGGAGATAACGATAGCAACTAAAAAGGTGAAAAGTTTAATGAGCTGAAGGAAGCTTTTGATTGGCATCCGGCGGCTGATGCCCCGGTTATAGGCGATGTCGTTCAGCGCATCCAGTAAGGCAAAAATCATCCAGACAAACATCACCAGCACAGTAATGCCAAGGCAACGGTCAGTCAGTTTTGAAAGGAATGGATGATGGGAAAGAATGACCGGAACAAATATATCCAGGATCATCACAGGAACCAAGGCCGCGAGTTTTTCCAGTACCTCATATTTGGTCAGGCTATTCGCCCAAGAGTTTTTGTTTTTGCTGATGATGAGGTTTACAGAGCGGACGATGATCTTGTGCACGATGAGGTAACTGATCACCGCTATACCAATGGAAGCGAGCAGGAATACAAGCGTGGGCTCCGTACTGTAAGGATCGCTGTCTATCCCCATCGACGTCAGTTTGTCGCTCACGTATTTCCGTACACCGTGCTCTAGCATCTCGCCACTCCCTGTAAAGACCCATCAACTCAAACTACCTGAAACACAGGATTCAGCGAGTATGGCTATAGAGCCTAACAAGTTGCGGAACGCGACGGTGAGGCAGTTTTGATACAGTAATGCGCTTTGTTCAATACAAGCGCATGTCTGAAATCGCAACCTCCAAACGATTCTCGCCTTTCAGCGGTGTTCCTACCATCTCATCGTAGGCGCTGTCTTGCCTGAGTACCCGGGTGTCTGTTTTAACCGTCTGGCATAGGTTCAGCATTTCCACCAGCGATCTTGTTCTGAGTAGCTCACCGTTTACATCACACAGAAAATGCTCTTCATCCCCAACAACAATAGAAGCCTGATACAAACTCTGCTCCATTGAGTGAATGATGAGTTTTTCGATCTCTGTATGTTCAGCAATGGCATGGATATTTGTTTTCATAACTGTCCCCTTTTTTCAGCCATTACGGCTGAGTGCGCAGGTCAGTTCAATTGCGGCAAGATTTAAGCTGGAAGGAATAGACCTAAACGACCTGAAGATGCTCGCTGAATCCTCAATCTTCAGGTTGTTTAGGTATCTTAGATAAATTCGTCAATCACCGGACAGTCACGGCGATCGGCACTGTTACGGCGTTCGTAGCCACGGTGACGTGCACTGAATTTTCGCCGATCACGCAATGCGCGTCTTTCGACCACATAAACTCCATCTATTAGGCGGGTCTCCGCCACAAATCCTGAAGGTGCGCTGTAGGCTATTCGCCTCATCGACATACTGTATTCGTCCTACCAATGGAAATTCCTCTCAGTTTTATGCATCACAGGACATAACAGCAATGGATATCCGGTCATTATTCACACCTTTCTCATTAGTAGATATAAATCTCACATTTAAACCAACAAAACAGTCAATAGCTTAAAATGTCCAATTTGTTTTTAAAAAACGCATATATTACGGGCACTTTGAGAGTGTAATGCCCACTTTCTCGCCATACGGACCTCCCCTGACAGAAACCTGACAAAATCCCAGACATTTCCCAACAATTGGAATGCTAGATTGCGCAGGCACTTTTAGCACTCTTTCTCGTAAGGGCTTTTGAATGAAACGTTACGCTCTATTACCACTTATTACTTTGGCACTTTCTGCATGTGGCGGCGGTGAAGGCGGCAGTGAAAACAGCACGCAACCAAGCGCTCTATCTGCTGTAGAGGGTAAAATCGAAAATGTCTCTGGCTCTGCGATCACCGTTAACGGTCAGCAGTTTCAGGTTGGCAGTGTCAGCTACCGCAACCAATCTATTCCTGCTTCTATTCTGGCTGCTGACATGAATGTTTCCCTGAACACTGGCGCACGTGCAGCAATGAGCGCGAAAAGTGGCTCAGATGTTCAGTTGGATCCGACTTTCACCGGTAAAATCACCGAAATCGACCCCAAATTGGGTACTTTCAAAGTCAGCGGTGTATCGCTGACTTTCAGCAACCTATCTAATCAAATCAAGAACGGCGACTGGGTGATGGTTTCTACCCTGCCAACCGCTAATGCAGGCTACAAGGTACTGTCTGTTATAAAGTTTGGATATGATGCGGACGGTATGGTTGAAGTTGAAGGCCGAATTTCGGACATCGACTTTAACAACAAGAGCTTCAAAGTTGGTAGCTCGCTGAAAGTTTGGTTTGCTGGCGCTGATATCAACAATGCCAAAAAACTACGTAATGGCGCATGGGTAGAAGTATTTGGCCGCACACAAGAAAATGCATTTGGTGTTGAAGCTGTTACTGCTGAAAAAATCATGATCAAAAGCTTCAGTGGTGTAAATGGCCGCGGCGAAATTGAAGGCATCGTAACCTGGGTTGATAAAGACTACAGCCGTTTTGAAGTGAACTACCGTGGTATCTTCGAAATTCATAAATCAACCAAATACGATTGTGAAGATGGCGATATTTGCAACAACTACTCGCTGCGTGAGGGCATGGAAGTTGAAGTAGACTATGTTGCAAACGCCAAAGGCAACTTTGCCAAAGAAATTGAATTCGAAGACGACAGCGACGTTGATGGTGACTGGGACAAGTTCGAATTTAAAATGAAAGGCTATGCAGATAACCTGGATGACACCGAACTGTCTTTTGAAATTGGCGGCGTAAAAGTTTACACCGACAACAACACCGAATTTGACGACGAACTGAACTTCGACAGCATTGGCAACTGCCGACTGGAAGTAGAAGGCGTGATTATCAACGGTGACCATGTGGCACGTGAAATCGAGTGCGAAGACGACTAAATTAACTTAAATACCAAGGCAATGCTATTAGCATTGCCTTTATTTTTTGTGCTTTAGAAAATTAAATTCTCATACTTGCTTCATTTGTCCAATTTTAAGCAACACCCTCTTCCCACGCGAAAAACAACCCACTCGCTATTTCCGTTTAAAACCATATAAATCAAATTTATTCATATAAATTAACAGCATACCTCTACTAATCAAATGGAGGTGAACGAATCATTAATGAGACAAAGTGTAAAATTTCCACTTTACAGCATCATTTTGAATTGCAACATGATGTTTATGAATTAATTCTTAGGGCTTCTTTCAAAGCAAGAAGTTCCAAGGAATGTAGATGCACAAGAATGCGATCGCTTTACCTATTCTCCTGTCAGCCTTTGCTGTGCAGAGTGAAACACTGCCTACCGGCACCACTCTTCTGACTCAATTCCCTTCTCCGAGTCATTCTGCAGACCTTTCGCCACAAGACATAGGCGGAAGATGGGTTGACTATAATTACTGTCTTCAGCACGAAAGGAAGCTCATTGTCGTCGCACACGCTGATGACGACCGATACTTTATGGGAGAGGATATCAGGGATGCCGTAAATAATGGCGCATGCTTGAAAATCGTTCATGTTAATGCGGGTTTTGACATCACGCCCCCAAGTAGTGCGCCTTCTTATAACGCCAATGACCCTTACTATTATCAAGGCCGGATTAATGGTGCAAAAGCTGTTTATGCCGATTATTTAAGCCAAGAATTTTCCACCTCCGTTTACCAGACTCAATCATGGGATAACATTAATGGCAATAAAGTTCATCGCTATATTTTCTCCCGGGACTTCAGTGGTAATACACCCGGAGGACAATTAATAGAAGTTCAGGTGTTGGGATTACCTAACTCAAGTAATGTTATTGCTTCTTCCGATGTAGGAACAACCATTTCACATCTTTATACTGACCACAACGAAACAACAATTAATGTTGCTGATACTATTACCGGTTTCCAGGTTGAAAATGTTTATTCGTGGGACAACGTTCTTGGAATACTCAACCAGATCATCAGTTGGATGAACCCAACGGAAATACTGACTCTCGACCCTTGGGGTTTGCCTGGCGACGATGCGGCGGAAGGTCAACATCCGGACCACATCATGGCTGCTCGATTAGTTCGAGCCACGTCTTACGCATCCTCTAACCCATCTCAAGTAAAATATTTCAAAACGTATAACGTCAATACATTTCCAACCAACTTAAGTGAGCAGACAGCGCTGAAAACCATCAGCGATGTCGCCAATCATTTCAGTCACGATTGGGGATCGTCATTTGTCACCAACCATCCCTGCTCAATTGGTTCTTCCACCAACCCTGAGTCATGGGCATGTAAACAGTATGAAGCGACTGAAGGACAATATTCTGTTGCGGGATACATCGAAAACGGTGCGGGACAATGCCTGAATACCGCCAGTGATAACTCCGTCAGCTGGGGAGTGTGTGGTTCATCATCGTTTCCTGTCACACTCGCAAAAGCCCGTTATGCGTATTCGCTAAACCCGAACTACCCCGAAGGTACTTTGGCAATGATTCCCTCATCAAATGCAGCTGGTGCTTCCATCTCACTGGCTCATTACTCCACCATGCCAGAAAATACACGATGGCACTTTAACGACAGTACGCAAAAATTGGAGTACTTATTCACTAACAGCGCAGGAGAAAGGGAAGCGCTCTGTTTAGATGCTGCTGGCGACAACGGTGCAATATTAGCGAACTGCAATGAGTCATCTACCAGCACACTGACAAGCAGCACAGTTTTGTCAGGTTCAGATCAATTCAAGCTCCGTAACTTGCGCAGCGGTAGGTGTCTGGCATTGGACGGAAACCGTGATGTCACCACGACAGATTGCAACAGCGAAGGCACTGGTTGGAATTTCAATAACGGCGAACTGTCTCAATCAATAAATGGCCAAACCGTTTGCCTGAATGCCCCGACCTTTGGCCGCGGCATTGCAAAAGTTACTAGCAATGACTGTCATACTTCGTCTCAAGGTCAGAGATTTGATATCCGGACGATTGCAGGCACAAGCATGCAATTGATTGCCCCGGTGAATGACAGTGTGTGTCTGGAGGGAGACCTGAACTTCTTCTCCTGCCACGGCTATCAAGTGCAGCAATGGCAGCTCTTGCGTTGATCGATTTTCACCAACAGCCCGACCCTTTGTGGTTGGGCTGTAATTCCTAACACGTCTCCCAAAAAGCGTGTGGAGAGCACGAAATAAACAAAGAGTCAGATATACAAAGGATTTCTCCCTTAACCTTAACTAGCATTATAGATAACTGATATCAAAGAGGTTAATTCTATGATGAAGCCCTACTTCAAACTCTTCGAGCTAGATTACATAGAGCCAGCCACTATGTTTATCAGTAAACAGCCGCCTTATGTGGCGAGCGTAAAGGGCTATTCCGTAGTGAAAGAAGTCGACGATGGCAGTCGTGAAGGTCTGATGGACGTCGCTAAATCGATATTTGGCTGTGACTTTGTGCATTTAAGAAAACACGACAAAACCTACGATGAGTTTTACACCCTGTATGTCGAACCTTTTTGGCGAAATGCCGATGCAGCCAGCTGCCAAACTGAAGATGTGAAATTTATCAGAAAAAGCGATGGACGCACTTTCCCCGGATTGGTCATCGTTAAAGCGCCGCAATATCAAGGGATCAGCTCCAGCACTTTTCACAGTTACGCCGACCTGCTAAACAGCCGCGCTCATAACCCCATTGAAGACCCACATTTCTTCGCTGCCTGCATCAATGGTTGGTGGTGCGGGGTTTTAGTTGAGAAAAACGGCGACGAATGGCGTTCAATTGGTTACACCCATGAACTTCGTGAAGATTTTGTATGGATTGCCTAAACCCGAAGGGTCGACAGGAAACTTACGGATTCAAGGTATCCGCAATCTCCTGCAAGACTGGCAAAACAGACAACACAAGTAGGCCAGCCATGGCGTAATTAAACCAACGTCGGCTCTCGTGGCTATTAAGCACACGCCTGAGAACAGAACCAAAGACCAGCCAGACACCGACGCAAGGAAAAGACACCACAAAGAAGGTCATCGCAATCATCAGATTCTGGCCGAGGAATGACTCTCCTGAAGACGTAAACGCGGCGATGGCGCCCGTTGCCACAACCCACGCCTTGGCATTCACCCACTGAAACAGCGCGCCATTCATAAACGAAAGCGGGTTAGATTGCTCATTGGTGCCAACCCCACCTTCCGATCTGGCTATCTTAACTGCCAGATAAAGCAAGTAAGCGACACCCACACATTTAATGATGAAATGTAGCGGCGGGAACCATTCGAACAAAGCTGAAAGGCCAATCCCGACCAGAAGCAACATTACGGTAAAACCGATGCAGATCCCCACCAGCAAAGGCAGACTTTTTTTCACACCAAAATTGAGACCCGAGGTCATCACCATGATGTTGTTTGGCCCTGGCGTCACTGACGAAGAAATCGCAAAAAGCGCAACAGCAAACAAATGTTCCATCACTCTTCCAAAATGTGCTTCCTAAAAAGGATATATGGGGAAAGAATTACTCACTCTCAAGTTCACACGCAAAAAAATATTCGAGGAGCATTAACAGTCTCATGCATTGCATGAAAATATTACTCATCGCTAATTTAACCAAGTCTAAAAATAATACCTCTTTGACATTATTTGCTTACATGAAAATATATTCGCCACCCCTTAACTCTATACTCAATAAGTTTCATAACAACAACGAACGCATATCTACTCCGACCACCACAATTAAATTTCTTTCCCTCCCTTTACTTATTGATAGTAATCATATCGAAGTTTATACTCGGTTGTTGAATTCAAATGGCATTGAATTTTTCATATCAGGTTTGATAAACGTTTAGGAAGAACACTGTGTCACAACCCAACACACACAAGGGAATATCGGCAATACATCCGACCTGCACGGATGTATCCAATCGCCAATCCCTCGTGGGCAGCATCTGCCTTTCTATCGTGTTGATGGCACTCAGCTTTGTCTTCCTCTCTTATGATGTATTTTTCGATGCTATTGAAATTGAAACCCTTGTTGGACAAAGCCTCAGCCACGCCAGCGACTTCCTGTTTGCCAGCCAAGCCTTAACCCAATCTGAACTACCCTTAGTGCTGGTTTTAAGTTTTTGTGCTTTATTGCTTCACTTTTTCCTGTTCAGGTTAGCCAGGGTTACCCAAAACAAAACCCCTATTAAATATCCGGCATTAAGCCTCGATCAGCCAATACAATCAGCCCACGGCTGTCGCGCTCCGCCCCTCTTTATTTGCTGATTGCACATTTTATTTCGGAAGATTTTTAGCGCCTGAAATTCATAACCCAGTTATGCATTCAGCCTATTTCTCACCAAAAGCAATCAGCCAATCCAAATAAATCCAGCTTGAGTGTTTTACTTCGCCATCAATATTCTGGCGTTGCGAATGCTGCTGGGAAAAATTGGCAATTAAACGACACAGCATGCCGTTTATTCCAATTCGCGCCACATCGTGGTTAGGATTAACCCATCAGTTACAGGGTAGTATCTTGTTATTCAGAAAACTAACAACGCATGCCTTGATCTTTTTCACTCTAGGACTCAGCGGTTGTAGCGGCGGAGTGCTTGATCCAAAAGGACAAATAGGCATTGACGAAAAATATCTCATCATTATTTCAACCATTCTGATGTTGCTGGTTGTTATTCCGGTGATAGTCATGACCTTGTATTTCTCATGGAAATACAGAGACAGCCGAACCCAGGAAATCTATGCACCGAAATGGGCGCACTCGACCAAAATTGAAGCCACGGTCTGGGCGATTCCTATCATTATCGTCGTGATTTTGGGCGCTATCACCTGGCGCTCCACCCACGAACTGGATCCTTACAAACCCATTGAAGGGAAAGGAAAGCCGCTGACGGTTGAAGTGGTCTCCCTTAACTGGAAGTGGCTGTTTATCTACCCAGAACAGGGCATTGCAACGGTAAACAAACTGGTGTTCCCTACCGACGTTCCGGTTGAGTTCAAAATCACCTCGGAAAGCACCATGAATTCCTTCTTTATTCCACAGCTCGGAAGCCAAATCTATTCCATGGCGGGCATGACAACACAGCTCCACCTCATTGCCAATGAGCCAGGTACGTTTGAAGGATTCTCCGCAAACTACAGTGGTTCAGGGTTCAGCGGCATGAAGTTTGATGCAGTCGCCACCACTACCCGCGACGAGTTCGATACCTGGGTCAGCAAGGTGAAATCTTCCGGTTCTCCGCTGACGCAATCCGACTATGTTGAACTCGCCAAACCCAGCGAATTTCATCCTGTTGAGTACTTTCGCTCCGTCGACCAAGGCCTGTTTGACAGCATTGTCATGAAGTACGGGAAAGACCACGGAAAGATGGCCTATTCCCACCAGGCCATGCATTCAGCCCATAAAGAAAGTGAAGCCGAGGAGTCACTATGAACTTGCTAGGAAAGCTGTCTCTCGACGCCATTCCTTATCATGAGCCGATTATCATGATCACTTTGGCAGTCGTGGCGGTTGCTGCGCTGCTGCTTGTTGTTTTTATCACCAAGAACAAATTTTGGGGCACCTTGTGGAGTGACTGGATCACCTCTGTCGATCACAAGCGCCTCGGCGTAATGTATATCACCCTCGCACTCGTCATGCTGGTGCGCGGGTTTGCCGATGCCATCATGATGCGAACCCAGCTCGCTATGGCCACCAGCGGCGATCCGGGATATTTGCCGCCTGAGCACTACGACCAGATATTCACCGCCCACGGGGTCATCATGATCATCTTTATGGCTATGCCATTCATGATTGGCCTGATGAACATCGTGTTGCCATTGCAAATTGGCGCACGTGATGTGGCGTTTCCATTCCTGAATAATCTGAGCTTCTGGCTGACTGCCGGCGGTGCGGTGCTGATAAACCTCTCATTGGGTTTGGGTGAGTTCGCGAAAACCGGCTGGGTTGCCTATCCGCCACTTTCTGAGCTTTCCTTCAGCCCCAGCACGGGGGTGGACTATTACATCTGGGCGCTTCAGATATCGGGCTTGGGTACCCTGCTCACGGCGGTTAACTTTCTGGTGACGGTGTTTAAAATGCGCGCGCCGGGCATGACGCTGATGAAGATGCCTATCTTCACCTGGACATGCACATGGGCCAATATCCTGATTGCAGCGTCGTTCCCTATCCTCACTGCCGTGCTCGCGATGTTGACGCTCGACCGTTACCTGGGTTTCCACTTCTTCACCAATGAAGCCGGTGGTAATGCAATGATGTATATCAACCTCTTCTGGGCGTGGGGACACCCCGAGGTGTACATCCTGATCTTGCCTGCCTTTGGGATTTTCTCTGAAGTGATTTCAACCTTCACCGGCAAGCGCCTGTTTGGCTATAAATCCATGGTTTATGCCAGTGGTGCTATCTCCATCCTTGGCTTTATTGTGTGGCTGCACCACTTCTTCACCATGGGCTCAAGCGCCAATGTGAATGCCTTCTTTGGTGTCATGACCATGGTGATCGCCGTGCCAACCGGGGTAAAACTGTTCAACTGGCTGTTTACCATCTATCGCGGCAGGCTGCGCCTTACCACGCCGGTTCTCTGGACGCTCGGCTTTATGGTCACCTTCACCGTCGGTGGCATGACTGGCGTATTGCTGGCGATTCCCGGTGCAGACTATGTGCTGCATAACAGCCTGTTCCTTATCGCCCACTTCCATAACACCATTATCGGCGGCGCCGTGTTTGGCTATCTTGCCGGTTTCACCTATTGGTTCCCGAAAGCCATGGGTTACAGACTGGATGAGCGCTGGGGCAAGGTTTCATTCTGGTGCTGGCTGGTTGGCTTCTTTGTCGCCTTTATGCCGCTCTATGTCCTTGGCTTCCTAGGCATGACCCGCCGCCTGAACCATACCGATAATCCAGACTGGAACATCTGGCTTTATATCGCCTTTATCGGTGCCGTTATCATCATGTTCGGTGTGATTTCGCAGGTTATCCAACTTGTTGTGAGCTTCAAAAACCGCGAGCGACTGAAAGACACCACTGGAGACCCATGGAATGGCCATACCCTGGAATGGTCAACGGCGTCGCCACCGCAATACTACAACTTCGCCAAAACTCCGGTGGTAACAGACATTGATGCATGGACAGATGCCAAAGAGAAAGGACTGGCCTACCAGGCACAAACTTCCTACGCACCGATCCACATGCCGAAAAACACATCGGCGGGCGTCTTTATGAGCGCCGCACTCACCACCTTTTGCTTTGCCATGATCTGGCACATCTGGTGGCTGGCGATATTCGGCCTGCTGGGCGCGGTGACCGTGTTTATCAAGCGCTGTTACACGTCTGATGTGGACTATTACGTGCTCAATGACGAAATCAGCCAGATTGAGTCCACCCACCTGAACCATGCAACCGCGGAGGGACGCCCGTGAGTATCACCCATTCGGCAGCACTGGACGCACACAGTGCCGATGCCGCGCATCACGAAGAGCACCATGACACGGGCAGCAACAATGTGTTTGGCTTCTGGCTTTACCTGATGACCGACTGCCTGTTGTTTGCCTCTTTCTTTGCCACTTACGCCGTGTTGTATATGAACACAGCTGGTGGCGTGTCAGGCAAAGACATCTTTGACCTGAACTTTGTGGCGGTTGAAACCGCCGCCCTGCTCCTTAGCAGCATCACGTTTGGCTTCGCCATGATTGCAGCGAACAGGCAGAACAAGCTGACAACCCTGCGTTGGCTGTTTGTCACCTTCCTGTTGGGAGCAACGTTTATCGGGATGGAAATCTACGAATTCCACCACCTGATCAGCAATGGTGAAGGCCCTCAGGAAAGTGCCTTCCTGACATCCTTCTTCTCGCTGGTCGGTTTGCATGGCCTGCACGTAACAGCCGGACTTATCTGGATGGCTGTGATGATGGGCGAAGTCTCGTTCCGCGGATTGCCTAAGCAGACCGTCACCCGGCTGAGCTGTCTCAGCCTGTTCTGGCACTTTCTGGATATTGTCTGGATCTGTGTATTTACCGTGGTTTACCTGATGGGGGCGCTATAAATGAGCAGCAATGAATCGCAATCTCTTGAACTCGAACTTCAGGAACAAGGCGACCATAGCCAAACCGGCACACGGGATTACCTTATTGGGTTTGTCCTGTCGGTCATTCTCACCGCAATACCGTTCTGGCTGGTTTCTACGGGCTTGCTGACAAAACCCACCACGGTGGCCACTATCGTCACTATGGCTATCATCCAGATCTGGGTGCACCTGAAATACTTCCTGCACCTGAACTTCGTGACGGAGGAAGGCAAAGCCAACAGCTTATCTTTCCTGTTCAGCGCATTGATTATCGTGATGGTAGTGGGTCTGTCTGTTTGGATTATCTACGAGTCCAACGCCATGATGATGCACTGAGCAAGGGAAAGAATCATATGTTCCGCCGTTATCTTAAGGTAACCAAACCCGGCATTATCATGGGAAACCTGATTGCCACTGCCGGGGGATTCCTGCTGGCCTCCAGGGGTCAGATTGACCCTACGCTGATGTTGGCGACGCTGACCGGGCTGTCACTGGTGGTTGCGTCAGGGTGCGCCTTCAACAACGTGATAGACAGGGATATCGACGCAAAGATGGCGCGGACGAAAAGCCGTGTCACCGTCACAGGGGAAATGTCACCACTGGCTGCCCTCACCCATGGCGTTGCGCTGGCTATTCTTGGCTTTGGCATTCTGGCCTGGTTTACCAATTCACTGGCGCTGGGTTTTTCTGCCTTCGGTTTTGTGATTTATGTTGGGGTGTACAGCCTCTACATGAAGCGCCATTCCGTGTTTGGCACCCTTGTCGGCAGCCTTTCCGGAGCAGTTCCACCTGTGGTTGGCTATTGCGCTGTCAGCGACCAGTTTGACTCCGGTGCTGCTATCCTGCTGATCATGTTCTGCCTGTGGCAAATGCCTCATTCCTACGCCATTGCTATCTTCCGCTATCAGGACTACAAAAACGCCGGTATTCCGGTGTTGCCTGTGGCGCAGGGCATTGATTCCGCAAAACGGCAGATCGTGGTTTACATCGCGCTCTACACTCTGGTTGTGCTGCTGTTGCCAATCAATGGCTATACGGGATTAGCGTTTATGGCGGTAGCTTGCAGCACCGGGTTTTGGTGGTTGTTAATGGCACTGCGGGGGTACAAGCGCGGGGTGGATATGACGCGCTGGGCAAGGCAGGTATTCGCGTTTTCCATTGTCAGTATCACCGCGATCAGCATTGCAATGGCCGTGGATTATCACACCGCAATCTCGCCCCTGACGCTGTGAAGCCCTCATACCGGCTAACGAAAAAGGCCCGGAAGGGTAATGCCAGTCAGTTAAGCTGACTGGCTTTCTTTTTATTGGGGTATTTCTTTGCCTTAGGCTTCACGGCTCTCGGGTATATTCGATCTTCTCGCTTAATGGGCAACACATGATGTATCGCCTCCTCC